>JAKOVR010000099.1 GCA_029782025.1 Actinomycetes bacterium
CCGCGGAAGGCCTCGACCGTGTTCTCCCGGAAAACCGAGGAAGCTCCCCGGTGCCCGATCACCAGCGGGCGGCGAATTTCACGTTCAGTGGTCACATCAACACCCCGTCAAGTCGTGGTCAAGTGTCACAGAAAACATTTCTTCGACCCCTTGAAACCTCATTCCAAAGGCAATACCGTGTGCCCCGACCCAGCCGCACGCCGTCGCAAGACCACAGGCGGTGGCATGTGAACCGCTTCACGACTGGTTGCCCCTGCAAGCAGCAGCCAGTCGGCAGGCCCGAACCGTGGAGGCACCGTGGCCCTCACCACTGCACGCTCGCTCACCCTCTCGCTCCAGGACGACACCTGGCGCGAGCTCGCGGCCTGCCGAGACACCGACCCTGACCTGTTCTTCCCGGTCGGCACCACCGGCCCGGCCCTCGAGCAGATCGCCAACGCCAAGGCTGTCTGTGGCACCTGCGACGTCAAGCAGGCGTGCCTCGAGTACGCCATCACCACCAACCAGGACTCCGGCGTCTGGGGTGGCACCTCCGAGGAGGAGCGCCGCCAGATCCGCCGCAAGTACGTCGCCGCCAAGCGCCGCGCCTCCTGAACCGGTGGCGGCCGGCCCGGCTGCCACCACCCCTCGCTGACGGCCTCCCACCCGGGAGGTCGTCGTCGCGTCCGGGCCAGGGTGCGGGCCCGTCACGGCTCGACGAGGGCCGGCTCGATGTGGGTGACGCCCTTGGCCGGGAGCTCGAGGTGCACGATCGTGCCCCGCCGGCCCGGCGGCCCGCTCCCCGCGGTCATGGAGATCGTGCCGCCCAGCTCGGAGGTGACGAGGGTCCGCACGATGGACAGGCCGAGGCCGGTGGTGCCGCCGACCGAGAAGTCCTCGGGCAGGCCGGCGCCGTCGTCGGTCACCGTCACCCGCAGCACCCGGCCGTCGTTGCTGAAGTGGATGTCGACGTGGCCGCCCTCGTCGCCGAGGTCGGTGCCCTGCGGGAAGGCGTGGTCGACCACGTTCTGGAGGAGCTCGTTGAGCACCACGGCGAGGGGGGTGGCCACGATGGCCGGCAGCTCGCCGGCGTCGCCCCGCACGGCGAAGCGCACCGGCATGTCCGGGCCGAGCAGCCCCTCCTCCACCATCCGCACCAGCGGCTTGGCGATCTCGGCGAACGGGACGTCGTCGCCGGCGCCGTGGGACAAGGTGTCGTGGACGAGGGCGATCGAGGCGATCCGCCGGACCGATTCGTCGAGCGCGGCCTTGGCCTCGGCGTTGTGGAGCCGGCGGGCCTGGAGGCGCAGCAGCGAGCTGATCGTCTGCAGGTTGTTCTTCACCCGGTGGTGGATCTCGCGGATGGTGGCGTCCTTGGACAGCAGCAGGCGGTCACGACGGCGCAGCTCGGAGACGTCGCGCACGAGGACGATGGCGCCGCTCACCCGCCCGCTGTCGAGGAGCGGGATGCAGCGCAGCAGCACCACCACCTCGGGGGCGTTCTCCACCTCCTCCGTGAAGGGCTGCGCCGACGTGTAGGCGGTGCGGATGGCCGTCTCCTGCAGCCCGAGGTCGGCCAGCCGGGCCCCTTCGGCGTTGGCGTGCAGACCGAGCCGGTGCAGCGCCGACACCGCGTTGGGCGACGCGTACTCGACCCGGGCGGTGGCGTCGAGCACGAGGACCCCGTCGCCCACCCGGGCCGACTCCTCGACCGAGCGGGCGTCGCCGGGGAACGGGTACTCGCCGGTGGTGATCATGCGGAGGAAGCGGTGGAACACCTCGACGTAGACCCGCTCGAGCTCGCCCGACGACCGGCCCACCGAGGGCGCCGACTCCCGGGTGAGCACGGCGATCGTGCGCCCCTCGTGCACCACGGGGATGCAGAGCGCCCGCACCAGTTCCCGCAGCGTCTCGCTCGGCACCTCGCCGTCGATGATCTGGCCCAGCACGAAGGTGCGGGCCACCAGGGGCCGCTCGTGGTCGTTGACGATGCGGCCCACCCAGTCGGACCGGTAGACGGTCTGGCCCGTGGTGGGGCGCACCTGCCCGAGCACGATGTACTGCTCGGTGCCCTCGCCCTGGTGGGGGTGCCCGACCTTGGCGAAGAGCATGAGGTCCGAGAAGCTGAGGTCGGCCAGCATGCCCCACGAGGTGACGAGGGCCTGGAGGTGGGCGATCGACGCGGCCGAGAGCGTCGTGTGGGACCGGGCGAGCTCGGTGAAGTTGGCCATGGGTCAGCGCCAGATGGTGGCGCCGAGATCGAGCAGGCCGCCGAGATCGTGGATGTCGGAGTCGAAGAACGGTGCGGCGCAGAGGATGTCGGGTGCGCCGGCCAGCTCGGCCCGCTCCTCGGCCTCCCGGGCCGCCACCACGCGGTAGTTGAGGTAGCTGTCGCCGATCTCGCGGAGCACCCGGGCCAGCGTGGCCGGGTCGCCGAGGTCGTCCGGGAGCAGCGCGGCGATGCTGGCGGGGTCGGTGGAGAGCCGGCGGGCCGCCTCGGCCCCGTCGTCGTCGAGGAGGTAGGCCGGCAGCACCTTGTTGAGCACCACGGCGCCGAGCGAGAAGTTGCGCTCCCGGAGGGCCCGGATGAAGAACTCGGCCTCGCGCACCGGCGCCGACTCGAGGGTGGACACCACCACGAACGTGGTGCGGCGGTCCTCGAGGGTGCGCTCCACGGCGCGGGCCCGCTCCACGAAGCCGTCGTACATGGTCTGGAACAGGATGAAGAACTCGGCGATGTCCTGGAGGAACTGCGAGCCGAGGATGCGGTCGGCCATCGAGTAGAACGGCTTCGACGCCGCGGTGAGCACCCGGGAGCGGTAGGGCGCGATGAGCCACCGGAGGAGCCGGCTGGAGAAGAAGTCGGCCATGCGCTCGGGGGCCTCGAGGAAGTCGATGGCGTTGCGGGTGGGGGGCGTGTCGACCACGATCAGGTCGAAGCGGCCCGAGGTGTGGATCTCGTAGAGCCGTTCCATGGCGATGTAGTCGTGGCTCTGGACGAACTTGCCGGTGATGTTCTGGTAGAGCGGGTTGGCCAGGATGGCGTCGCGGGTGGCGATGTCGGGGGCGTGGGTGCGCACCAGCCCGTCCCAGCTCTCCTTGGTGTCGAGCATGGCCGCCCACAGCTCCCCACGGGGGGCGACGCCGGCGGCGGCGAAGAGCTCGGGCGGGACCCGGGTCTCGACGTTGCCGAAGGCCTCGAGCCCGAGGGCCGAGGCCAGGCGCTTGGCCGGGTCGACGGTGAGCACCAGCACCTTGCCGCCGAGGTGGGCGGCGGCCATGGCCCCGATGGCGGCGGCCGAGGTGGTCTTGCCCACCCCGCCCGACCCGCAGGTGACCACGATCTCCCGCGAGGCCACGAGCTGCTCGAGGTTGCGCACCGCGACCTCGTCGCCGGCCCCGCCGTCCTTCGGGCTGCGGGCCATCAGTACCCCAGCTCCGCGCTCAGGGCCTCGGCCACCGCCCGGGTGGTGCGCACTCCGTGGGTGCGGGAGAACAGGTAGGGCAGGTAGAGGAGCGGTAGGCCCTGGGGCAGCTCGGCCCGGAGGCGGGTGAGGTGCTCGGCCCGCGACCGGCGCAGGGTGACCGCCAGCTGGGCCCCTTCGAGCACCGGCCCCACGGCGTGGCCCACGGCGGCGGACAGCGCGGCGGCGTGGGCCGGCTCCTGGAGCGCCCGGAAGATCTCCTCCTCGCCCCGGCCGAAGAGCTCGGGCAGCACCTTGTTGACGATGACGGCGCTGAGGTCGACGTTGGTCTCGGCCCGGATCCGGTGGGCCAGCTCGATGGTCTCGGTGACCGGCATCTCCTCCGGCGCCGACACGAGCACGGTGCCGGTGACCGCCGGGTCCTCCAGCATCTCCACCATCCACCCGGTCTGGTCCCGCACCAGGCCGACCTTCACCAGCTCCCGGATGGCCTGGGGCGCCGCCAGCTGGGCGACGACGTGGCCGGTGGCCGGCGCGTCGACCACGACGAAGTCGTAGTGGCGCTCCCGCACCTCGAAGCACAGCTTCCCCACGGTGAGGATCTCCTTCACCCCGGGGGCGGCCGAGGCCACGAAGTCGAAGCTGCGGGCCAGCGGGCCCACCCGGGCGATGAGGGGGACGCGCAGCTGGAGCGACAGGTACTCCTTGAGCGACTCCTCGGTGTTCATGGCCATGCCGAAGAGGCCGGGCGCCAGCTCCTGGGGCTTGAACCGGTTGGGTGCGGCCTCGAAGAAGTCGGCGAGGTTGCCCTTGGCGTCGACCTCGCACACCAGCGTGCGCCGGCCGTGCTCGGCGGCGAGGAGGCCGAGGGCGGCGGCCACGCTCGTCTTGCCCACGCCCCCCTTGCCGGTCACGAACACCAAGCGGCGGTCGAGCAGCGGCACGTCGGCGGACGGGCTCATGGATCGGCGGGCGGGAGCGGTGACCGGGCGGTCGGGGGGACCGAGGCGTCAGGCGGAGAAGCCGATGCGCCGATCGACGTCGGACTTGCCGAGCTCGATGTAGGCGACGCGGGCGGAGGGGATGGCGATCTCGCGGCCCGACTTGTCGGTCAGCCACAGGGTGCGATCGTCGTCGGCGAGCACCTCGTCGATGCGTTGCTTGAGGGCATCGCGGTCGGTGTCGTTGTCCAACTCGACCTCGATCTCCTTCATGGTGTGGATCACACCGATGCGCACGTCCACGGATGCTCCTTCGTCGGCGGCCGGGCCGGGTGGCGGCCGGGTAACCGGGAGGCTACTCCGTCGCCGCCGGACCAACGACGGCCGGGGACGGCTCCCCCACCCTGATCCGGACCGACCGGAGGCCGTGCACGATCACCCGCGGCTGCCACCCGGGATCGGGGTCGACGAGCTCGATCACCGGGAACCGCCGCACCAGCCGCTCGAAGAGCACGGTGAGCTCGATCCGGGCCAACGAGGCCCCCAGGCAGTAGCGAACGCCCCCGGAGAAGGCCAGGTGGTCGTTGGGGGTGCGGCGCACGTCGAACCGGTCGGGGTCGACGAAGTGGCGGTCGTCGCGGTTGGCCGAGCCGAGGAAGGCGAAGACGTGGTGGCCGGCGGGGATGGGCACCCCGGCCACCTCGGCGTCCTCCAGGGCCATGCGCCCGATCATCTGGGTGATGCTCTCGTAGCGCAGCATCTCCTCCACCGCCGAGGGCACGAGCGACGGGTCGGCCTGCAGGAGGGCCAGCTGTTCGGGGTGCCGCAGCAGCGTGTAGAGCCCGTTGCCGATCATGTTCATCGTGGTCTCGAAGCCGGCCCCGAGGAGCAGGATCAGCACGCCGATGATCTCCCGGCGCCCGAGCCGGGCATCGCCCTCGCGGGCCTCGATGAGCCCGGTGACGAGATCGTCCCGCGGCGCCCGCTTCCGGTCGTAGACGAGCTGGCCGAAGGTGGTGAACATCTCGATGCGGGCCCGGGCCGCGGCCTCGATCTGGGCCGGGGTGGCCCCGGGCTCCATGAACATGCCGTTCTGGGGCACCAGCTGCTTGAAGCGGTGGCGCAGGTCGTCGGGCAGGCCGACGAGGTCGCCGATCACCGCCATGGGCAGCTCGAAGGCGAAGTCCTCGAGGGCGTCCACCTCCCCCCGCTCGGCCACGGCGTCGAGGAGCCGATCGACGTGGGCTTCGATCTCGGGGCGGATCTCCTCCACCCGCTTGGGCGTGAAGGCCCGGCTGATGAGCGCCCGCTGGAGCGTGTACTCCGGCGGGTTGAGGAACACCATGCTCGTGCGGTCGTGGGGGTGGGGCGAGGGGCGGTCCTCGAGGAAGGTGAGGTCGAGCTGATCGGCGGTGAGCTCGCCCTTCCCGAAGCGCCGGTCCCGCACCAGCGCGTAGATGTCGTCGTAGCGCGTCACCACCCAGACCGGCCCGAACCCGCACCGGTGCACGGGGTCGGTGTCGCGCAGGTGACGGTAGAACCCGTACAGGTCGGCCGGCCACCTCCCGGTGAAGATCTCGACGAACCGGGCGTCGTCGGGGGCCAGCCCCGACGTGTCGATCCCGGCCGTCCCGGGTCCGGCGTCGGTCACCACGACCGCCATCTTGTCACCGGCACGGGGGCCGGGCGCACCGGGCGCACCGGGCGCGCCGGGTTCACCGGGCGGCCAGGGTGGCGGGGAGGGCGGCGAGGCTCCGGGAGGTCAGCGTGGGCCGCCAGGCCGGCGCCGGATCGGTCGGGGCCCACCGGCACCGGGCCCCGAGGCGCTCGAGGAGGGTGGCGGCCTCCAACCGGGCCAGCGGGGCGCCGAGGCAGTGGTGGATGCCGGCCGAGAAGCTGAGGATGGGCGGGGTGGCCGGGTCGAGGAAGCGGTCGGGGGCGAAGGAAGCGGCCGTGGGACCGAAGGCGTCGGGGTCGCGGTTGGCCGCGCCCAGCAGGGCCACGATCCAGTCGCCCGGGGCGAGGGCCACCCCCGCCACCTCCGCCGCCTCCAGGGCGACCCGGGCGTCGATCTGCACCGGGCTCTCGAGGCGGAGCACCTCCTCGACCACCCGCCCGGCCTCCTCGGACCCCAACGGGCGGTCGGCCCACGCCGCGGCGTCGGACCGGAAGCCCAGGCAGGCCAGCAGGTTGCCGACGAGGTTGGCGGTGGTCTCGAAGCCGGCTCCGAAGAGCAGGACGGGGATGCCCACCAGCTCCTGCTTGCTGAGGGCGGCGCCGTCGTCGCCTCGCGCCGCCAGCAGGGCCGACACGAAGTCGTCGGCGGGGCGGTGCCGGCGCGACCGGACGAGGGCGGCGAAGTAGGCCGCCATCTCGGTGGCGCCCCGACGGGCCGCGGCCATGGCCTCGACGCCGGCCGCCGGTTCGAAGGCCAGCGCCTGGGCCCGGACCCACTCGCGGAACAGCGGCTGGTCGTCGAGCGGCACGCCGACCAGCTCGCCGATGACGCGCACGGGCAGCGGGAAGGCGAGGGCGTCGATCAGGTCGACCGGGCCGTGGGCGGCCGCCTCGAGGGCCTCGTCGAGCAGGGCGTCGACGTGGGCGGCGATGCCGTCGCGCAGGGCCGCCACCCGCCGCGGGGTGAAGGCCCGGTTGACCAGGCCCCGCAACCGGGTGTGGTCCGGCGGGTTCATGTGCACGAGCGACCCCGACCGCATCACCTCCGGGAGCGGCGCGGCGCCGACGATGGCGCTGAGGTCGGCGCTGGAGGTCTCGCCCTTGCCGAGGCGGGGGTCGCGCAGGGCCGACCAGCAGTCGGCGTGGCGGGCCAGCAGCCATGCCCGGCCGAGGTCGGTGCGGTGCACCGGCGCCTCGCCCCGCAGACGCTCGTACCAGGGGTACGGATCGCGGCGGGCCTCGGGGTCGGCCAGCAGCCGACGCAGGATGTCGTCGGCCCCGCTCACGGCCCGAGCTCCACGTCGAGGCGCTCGAGCCCCCGGAACACGATCCCGGGCCGCCACGCCGGGGGCGGGCCGGGAGCGAGGCGGAGGGCGGGGAACCGCTCGAGGATCCGGGCGAACAGCACCGACCCCTCCAGGCGGGCCAGCCCGGCCCCGAGGCAGTAGTGGATGCCCGAGCTGAAGGCCAGGTGCGGGTTCGGGTGCCGGCCGACGTCGAACACCTCGGCGTCGGGACCGAAGACGGCGGGGTCGCGGTTGGCGGCGCCGAGCAGCGTCAGCACCCACTCCCCCTCCGGGATGGTGACGCCGCCGATCGTCACCGGCTCGGTGGTGACGCCGCCGTCGACCTGGACGGGGCTCTCGTAGCGCAGCACCTCGTCGATGGCGGTCGGGAGCAGCGCCGGGTCGCGACGGAGCCGTTCGAGCTGGTCCGGGTGCGACAGCAGCAGGAACAGCCCGTTGCCGATCAGGTTCATGGTGGTCTCGAAGCCGGCCGAGAACAGCAGGGTGACGGTGACGACCAGCTCCCGGCGGGTGAGCTGCTGGTCGCCCTCGCGCACGGCCAGCAGGGCCGACACCAGGTCGTCCTGCGGCGCCCGGCGACGCTCGGTGACGAGGGCGCCGAAGTACGCGGCCATCCGCTTGGCCGCCCGGTCGGCGGCGACGACGGCGGCCTCGTCGGCCCCCGGCTCGAGGGCGACGGCGCTGGCCCGCACGAGGGCACGGAACTGGGCCCGGTCCTCCGGGGGGACGCCGACGAGCTCGCCGATCACCCGGACCGGCAGGTGGAAGGCCAGGTCACCGAGGACCTCGGCCCGGCCCTGGGCGGCGGCGGCGTCGAGCAGCTCGGCCGTGATCTCCTCCACCCGGGGGCGCAACGCCTCCACCCGCGCCGCCGTGAACCCGGCGCTGACCAGGCTGCGCAGCCGCGTGTGGTCGGGCGGGTTGAGGAACACGAGGGCCGGGCTCTTGGTGACGGACGGGACGGCCCGGGGCGCGAAGCCGGGCGCGGTGATCAGGTCGGCCACCGAGTCGTCGCCCTTGATGATGCGGGGATCGCGCAGCGCGGCCTGCACGTCGGCGTGCCGGGTCAGCACCCAGAACGGGCCGAGGCCCGAGCGGTAGACCGGCGCCGCTTCCCGCAGCCGGCGCAGCACGGCGGGCAGGTCGCCCCCCGGCACCCCGTGGAGGATCGAGGTCAGGAGGTCGTCGTGGGCACCGGCGCCCGGTGGCAGCCCCGCGGTCACAGCGTCACCAGCAGCCGGGCCGGGCCCCGCACGAGCATCCCGTCGCGCCAGGGCGGCGCGTCCTCGGCCAGGGCGAGGTCGGGGAAGCGGCGGAACAGGCGGTCGAAGGCCACCCCCAGCTCCATGCGGGCCAGCGACGCCCCGAGGCAATAGCGGATGCCCGAGGAGAAGCTCAGGTGGTCGTTGGGCCGGCGGGCGAGGTCGAGCCGGTCGGGATCGGGGAACACCGCCGGATCACGGTTGGCCGCGCCGATGAAGGCCAGCACCCAGTCCCCCGCCGCGACCGGCTCCCCGGCGACCGTGGTCGGTTCGAGAGCGACGCGGCCGATGGCCTGGGTGGTGGTCTCGAACCGGAGCAGCTCCTCGACCGCCGTGGGCAGCAGCCCCGGGTCGGCCCGGAGCCGCGCCAGCTCGGCCGGGTGCTCGAGCAGGGTGCGCACCCCGTTGCCGATCATGTTCTGGGTGGTGTGGAACCCGGCGGAGAACAGCTGGATGGTGTTGATGATCAGCTCCCGCCGGCTGAGGCGCGCCCCGTCGTCGTCGCGCACCTCGATGAGCGCGCTGAAGAGGTCGTCGGCCGGGCAGGCCCGCCGCTCCCGGAGGAGGTCACCGAAGTAGGTGATCATCTCCAGGGCCGCCGCCTTGCCCGCCACCACCTCGTCGTCGGTGGCGCCGGGCTCGATCCAGCGCGACCCGGCGGGGACGAGGGTGCGGAACCGGTCGTGATCGGCCTCGGGCACGCCCACCAGCCCCCCGATCACGTGGATGGGGAGGGAGAAGGCGAAGGTGGCCATCAGGTCGACCGGGCGGCCCCCCGCCCCCCGCTCGGCCAGGTCGTCGAGCATGGCGTCGGTGACGGCCTCGGCCATCGGGGTGAGGGCCTGGACCCGCCGGGGCGTGAACGCCCGGCTGACCAGCCCCCGCAGCCGGGTGTGGTCGGGCGGGTTCAGGAACAGCAGCGACGGGATCATCTCGAGGTCGAGCTCCTGGCGGCGCTCGAACCCGGGCAGGTCGAAGGCCTGCCCCGAGCCCTTGCCGAAGGCCCGGTCGCGCATCACCTCGAGGCAGTCGGCGTAGCGGGTGGTGGCCCGGATGTTGTTGAACCGGACGACGGGGGCGACCGCCCGCAGGTGCCGGTACGTGGCGTACAGGTCGTCGGCCCGCTCGCCCCGGATGATCTGGAGGAGCAGCTCGGGCGGATCGGGCCAGGCCGTCACGAGAACCTCGCCCGGAGGCGTTCGGGGCCCCGCACCACGAGGCCGGGGCGCCACGTCGGCGGGTCGTCGAGCACCTCGATCGAGGGGTAGCGGTCGGCCAGCAACGACAGCACGACGCCCAGCTCCATGCGGGCCAGCGACGCGCCGAGGCAGTGGTGGGCCCCGGCCGAGAAGCTGAGGTGGAAGTTGGGGCGGCGGGCGATGTCGAAGCGGTCGGCATCGGGGAAGGCGTCGGGATCGCGGTTGGCGCTGCCGAGCAGGGCGATCACCCACTCCCCCGGCTCGACCGGGTGGCCGTCGATGTCGGCGGGCTCGAGGACGAGCCGGCCGGCCAACTGGGCCGTGCCCTCGTAGCGGAGCACCTCGTCGACGGCGGTGGGGAGCAGGTCACGGTCGGCCCGCAGTCGGGCCCACTCGTCGGGGTGGGCGGCGAAGGCCAGCACGGCGTTGCCGATGAGGTTCATGGTGGTCTCGAAGCCGGCCCCGAAGAGCAGGATCGTGGTCACGATGAGCTCGGTCTTGCTCAAGCGGTCCTCGCCGTCACGGGCGGCGATGAGGGCGCTGAGCAGGTCGTCGGCCGGGGCGCGCCGGCGGCTGCGGATCAGGTCGTGGAAGTAGACGGCCAGCGATCGGGCGGCGGTCTCGGCCTCCCGCCACGCCTCGTCGTCGGCGCCGGGCTCGAGACCGACGGCGCCCACCCGGACCAGCCGGCGGAACTCGTCCCGGTCGTCGAGGGGCACGCCGACGAGGTCGCTGATCACCTGGACCGGCAGCTCGAAGGCGAACCGCTCCATCACGTCGAGCTCGACCGGGCCGGGACCGCCGCCGGTGACCTCGTCGAGGAGGGCGGCGGCGCGGGCCTCGGTGATCGGGCGCAGCGCGTCGACCCGGCGGGGGGTGAAGGCCTTGCCCACGAGGGAGCGCAACCGGGTGTGCTCGGGCGGGTTCATGAACACGAGGGCCCCGTCCCGCATGATGTCGGGGGTCTCACGCTTCGGCGACCCCGGCGGGGCCACGAGGTCGTTGAAGTTGGCCGGCCCCTTCCCGAAGCGGAGGTCCCGCAACACCGCGTTGGCGGTGGCGTAGCGGCTGACGATCCAGGCGTCGGCGAAGCCGATGCGGTGCACCGGGGCGTGCGCCCGCAGCCACGCGTAGTCCGGGTAGGGCGCGGCCCGACCCTCGTCGGTGAAGAGCAGGTGCTCGACGACGGCATCCGGATCGGTCGGGGCGCCGCCGCCCGGTGCGGTCACCTCGCTCGGCACCTCGGCGCGGGGTCCATCGCGGTCAGCGTATCCGGGCCTGTTCGCGCGCCGCGATCTCCGCGGCCCGCACGCGCGGCACCGGCACGCGGGCCACCCGGTCCGAGTCGTGGACCCGGTCGTGGGAGAAGGCCCAGCACGATCCGGTGATCGGGCGCCGGAGCATCCCGCTGCCGCCCTCGACCTCCTCCCAGGGGAGGGTGTAGTAGCCGATCCCCACCACCAGCCCGCGCCGCAGCACCTCCGCCGCCTCCCGCTCGTCGGGGTCCCCGACCTTCTCGAGCGCGGCCCGCCACCCCTTGCGCCGGGCCGACAGCCGGTCGAACGGGCCCGGGGCCACGATGCGGAAGTCGTCGAGGGCCCAGGCCAGCCGCTCCTCGCCGTCGACGCACACCCAGGCCGCCTCGGGTTCGAGGACCACGTCGTAGCGACGGGTCCGGCCGCTGCGGTGGGCCAGCAGCAGCAGGTCGAGGACGTGGGTGCAGCGCTCGTCGCGGCGGACGGCGGCGACGCGGGCGGGCAGGTCGGCGGCCGGCCCGGCCAGCAGGCCGACGGCCTCGAGGGCACCGGGACACGTCGTCCAGGGGTGCCGGTGGGTGTCGGCCGCCACCCGGACCACCTCGTCCCCGAGCCGGTCGACCGTGACCGAGAACCCGTGGAACCAGTCGTCGACCTGCGCCGTGGTCCGCGTGCCGCCCCCGGGCGTGGGCTCGCTGGCGATCTCGATCACCCGCACGAACGGGTTCGGATGCAACAGCGGCCGGTCGCCCCGGTAGCGGTGGCCGGAGGGGAGCTCGGCGTCGGAGCCAGCGGGGTCCACCGGTCAGCCCTCCGTGGCCACGGGCAGGGAGCGCACGCCCCGGAGCATGACCCGCTCGTTCCACACGGTCGCCCCGACCGGGGCGAGGCGGGGGAAGCGACGCAGGAGGGCGGGGAGCGCGACCTGCCCCTCGATCCGTGACAGCGCGGCGCCGAGGCAGAGGTGGATCCCGCCCCCGAAGGACAGCGCGCCGGCCGTGCCGGGGCGGTCGAGCACGAGCCGATCGACGTCGGGCCCCCACCGGTCGGGGTCGCGGTTGGCCGCGCCGAGCCAGGTGATCACGAAGCTGCCGGCGGGGATCTCGTGCCCACCGACGGCGAGCGGTGCGGTGGGGACCCGCCGGGTGAACTGGACCGGGCTGTCGAAGCGGAGCAGCTCGTCGACCGCGGGCGCGTCGAGGTCGGGCTCGCGCCGCCACCGTTCGAGGGCCGCCCCGTCGTGGAACAGGGCGTGCACGGCGTTGCCGATGAGGCTGGCCGTGGACTCCAGCCCGGCCAGGTACACCAGCACCACCTGGTCGAGGATCTCGTCGTCGGTGAGGCCGGCCCCGTCCCGCTGGGCCGCCAGCAGCGAGGACGCCACGTCGGTCGGGGCCGGGGGCGGCCGCCGTCGGCGGGCCTCGATCAGCTCGGCACAGTGGCGCTCCAGCGCCGCCGTGGCCGCGAACCCCTCCCGCAGCACCGCCGCCGACGCGTCGGGGTCGGCGATCCGGGCCGCCTGGTCGCTCCAGGTCCGCACGAGGGCCCGACCCTCGTCGTCGTGGTCGAACCCCACGAGGGCGTCGATCACCGCGGTGTGGATCGGGAAGGCGTAGTCGTCCATGACGTCGAACCGCCCCCGCCGGGCCAGCTCGTCGAGCCTCGTCGCCGCCTCGCGATCGGCCACGGCCCGCAGACGGTCGGCCCCGGCGGCGGCAAAGGCCGCCCCCAGCAACCGGCGGCGCTTGGTGTGGGCCGGCGGGTCGGACTGGTAGACCGAGAGGCTCGGCCGCGGGAAGGGACCGCCGGCCATCGCCTCCCGCATGCGGGCCATGCGCAGGGGCTGCTGCTCGGGGCGCAGGCGCATGGCCCGGCGCATCGCCACCGTGGTGGCGGGATGGCGAAGGACGGCCTGGCAGTCGTCGTGGCGGAACACCATCCACACGTCGAGCCGCTCGTCGTACAGCACGGGGGCGTCGGTCCGGCAGCGGGCGTAGTCCGGGTACGGGTCGGCGAAGAAGGCGGCCGTGGTGGTGTCGAGGGTCGGAGCCGTCACGCCGGCGCCTCGCCGTCGCCCGCGGCCGGGGCCGCGGCCGACCGGTCGGCGAAGCGGTGCACGGGCAGGGAGGCGCACTGGGCCTCGGCCCGCCCGATGAGCCGGCCGTCGGGGTTGGTGAGCCGCGCCGCCACCTCGATGAGCCGCCCCTCCACGGCCTGGGCGCTGGCGCTGAAGGTGAGGTCGTCACCGAGGAACGACGGGCGCAGGAACCGCACCTTGAGCCAGCGGGTGACGTTGAGCGGGGCGATCTGGCTGGCCGCGGCGGAGACGACCATGTCGAAGGCGGCGGACACGAAGCCGCCGTGGACGAGCCCCGGTGGACCCTCGTGGGCGGGACCGAAGCGCAGACGGGCGATCACGGTGTGGCCGTCGACCTCGAGCGCCAGCTGGGGGAAGACGGCGGTCGTCCCGGTGGCGATCGGGTGCCGGGCGTTGCGGTCGACGTCGGCCAGGTCGCTGCCGTCCCGGAACCCGGCGGCGTAGGGCGACTCGAGCCGGTGCTCGCCGTGCGTCTCGAGCAGGCGTCCGAGCACCGCCCGCACCTCGCGCCACTCCTCGCCGTCGAGCGGGGTGGTGGCGATCAGGTGGGTGAAGCGACGGACGACGTCGACGTCGGACGGGTCGTTGGCGGACATGCGGGCTGCTCTCCGGCGCCGGTGGGGCCGACTAGGGTGCACACCTTACGTCGACCCCGGCGGTCACCGTCGGCCCCACCGCCACCGCACCCCGGGCCCTTCCGCGATGCCTGCTCCCGCCGCCCGCCCCGACCCCTCCGGCTCCGGCGCCGGCGACGACGAGGTGGACCGGCTCGTCGTCGACGTCCTCCGGGGCGACCGCAACGACGACCTCTACGCCACCTACGACCGCCTCCGCGCCGACCATCCGCGGCATCGGGCCACCTCGGGCCCGTTCTGGGCCCTCACCGCGTTCGACGACTGCCACGCCGTGCTCCGGGACCGCCGGTTCGGGAAGGGCGACGCCCGGGTGGAGGAGATCTTCGGTGTGCTCGGGGGCACCACCGGCCGGGAGCTGCGCACCGAGCTGCTCCCCTCCCTGCTCTTCCTGAACCCCCCGGACCACACCCGCGTCCGGGCGCTGGTGAACAAGGCGTTCACGCCGCTGCGGGTCGAGGCCCTGCGCCCCCGCATCGTCGCCCTGACCGACGCCCTGCTCGACGCCATCCCGGTGGGTGAGCCGGTCGACGTGATGGAGGCGCTCGCCTTCCCGCTGCCGATGGCGGTGATCGGCGAGCTCGTCGGCGTCCCGCCGGCCGACCGCGACGTCCTGCGCCACCTGTTCCCCGAGAACGCGAAGTCGCTGGAGTTGGGCGCCACGCCCGAGGAGGTGGCGCGGGCCAAGCGGGCCGCGCTCGAGCTCATCTCCTACTTCGGTGCCCTCGTGCGGGCCCGCCGGGCCGAACCGGCCGACGACCTCACCTCCGCCGTCATCGCCGCCCGCGAGGGCGACGACCGGCTGAGCCGCCGCGAGATCGTCGGCACGCTCCTCCTGCTCTTCGGCGCCGGCTTCGAGACCACGATGGGCATGATCGGCAACGTCCTGCACACCTTGCTGCGCCACCCCGACCAGCTCGCCGCGGTGCGGGCCGACCGCTCCCTCGTCGGGTCGGCGGTGGAGGAGGTGCTCCGCTACGAGACCACCACCCAGGTCGCCGGGCGGGTCGCCCTCGAACCGGCCGACATCGGGGGCCAGCCGGTGGCGCCTGGCGACTGGATGCTGTGCTTCCTCGGGGCCGCCAACCGCGACCCGGCCCAGTTCGCCGACCCCGCCGCCTTCCGGGTGGACCGGTCGCCCAACCACCACCTGAGCTTCTCCACCGGCGCCCACCACTGCCTGGGCGCCCCCCTGGCCCGGTTGGAGCTGGCCGTGGTCCTCGAGCGCCTGCTCGACCGGTTCGGCACGATCGACCTGGTCGAAGCCCCCCGGCTGCGGCCCGGCATCGTCCTGCGGGCCCCCGAAACCCTGCGAGTAAGGTTCGCGCCGTGAGCGCGGCCGTCCCCACCGCCCCCGACGAGCTGGTCGACCGGTTGCTCCGAGGCGAGCACACCGAGGCTCGCAACGCCCTGTACCGCGAGCTGCGCTCCGTCGGTCCGCTCCTCGGCCCCGGCGCCTTCCCCGGCTACATCGCCATCGGCTACGAGTGGTGCCGGGAGGCGATGCGCAAGGGCGAGCTCCAGAAGCTCACCACCACCCAGGTCGGCCACATGATCGTGGGCCTGCAGACCCCGGAGCCGGGCAACTGGGTGCACCCGGTGTTCATGCAGGACGAGAACCACCGGCGCCTCAAGCTCCTCTTCGCCAGCCTCTTCTCGGCGAAGCAGGTCCGGAACCACCAAGCCCACTTCGAGGCCATCGCCGACGAGGAGGTGGGCGCCATCGTCCCCGGCGAGCCCTACGACCTGATGCGGGGCGCCGCCCTGCGGGTGCCCGGCCGCTTCATCGGGGAGACCATCGGCTTCCCCGACGAGGTGTTCGACGAGATCCAGCCCTGGGTGCACGACGTGGCCATGGCCCTCGAGCCCTGGGCCACCCCCGACGTGTACGAGCGCGGGGCCGAAGGCGCCAAGCAGATCACCGTGGCCCTGAACCCGCTGGTGCGGGCCCGGCGCCGCGACCCGCACCACGACCTGCTCAGCGCGCTCGTGCACGACACCGTCAACGGCGAGCCCCTCCCGAAGCGCTCGATCACCGCCCTCTGCATCATGGCCTACACCGCCGGCTACGAGACCACCATGAGCCTCATCGGGAACACGGTCCTGACCCTGGCCCGCATCCCGGGGCTCTTCGAGCGGGTGAAGGCCGACCGCTCGCTCCTCCCGGCGCTGCTGGAGGAGAGCATGCGCTACGAGAGCCCGACGCACTTCGCCCCCCGCATCGCCGTGGCCCCCGTCGACGTGCTCGACCAGCACTTCGACACCGGCGACGTGGTGGTGATCACCATCGGCGCCGCCCACCACGACCCCGAGGTGTTCCCCGACCCCGAGCGCTTCGACCTCACCCGCCCGTCGGGCCGGGTGCTGACCTTTGCTCCCGGGCCGGCCCACTGCTGTGGGGAGGTGCTCGGCCGGCTCGAGGCCGAGACGGTCGTCGGGCGGCTCGTCGACCGCTTCGATCGCATCGAGCTCCTCGACGACGAGATCGAGTGGCGCCCCGGTGCGCTGCTGCACGGCCCCGAGCACCTCAACCTCCGGTTCTCCTGACCCGGTACCCCGTCACCGCCACCGATGTCGTTCAACTCCGTCCAGTACGCCCTGTTCCTCGTCGGCGTGGTGGCGATCTACTGGGCCACGCCGACGCGGTGGCGCCCCCACGTGCTGGTGGCGGCGTCGCTGATCTTCTACGGCGCCCGCACCTGGTGGTACGACCTGCTGTTGCTGGCGGCCGTGGCCGTGGCGTTCACCGCGGGCCGGGCCCTCCCCCGGCTGCCCGAGGAGCGGCGGCGGATCCTGATGTGGGCCGCGGTCGGTGGCCAGCTGGCCATGCTGGCCGCCTTCAAGCTGCTCGGCGCGCTCACGCCGGGGGCCGACGGGATCGGTTCGGGGAGCGCCCTGCTCCCGGCCGGGCTGTCCTTCTACTCGTTCCAGGCCATCTCCTACCTGATCGACGTCCGCCGCGGCACCCAGGAGCCCGAGGACGACCCCGTGGTCTTCGCCGCCTTCGTGTGCTTCTTCCCCCACCTGCTGGCCGGCCCGATCGTGCGGGCCCGCCGGCTGATCCCCCAGATCAAGGACCCCCGTCCCGCGCTGAAGCGGCGCCAGGCCAACGAGGGCCTCGAACTGATCCTCGTCGGCCTGTTCAAGAAGGTCGCCGTGGCCGATGTGCTGCTGGGCGTGAACCGCGACTACCAGGCCCGCCTGAGCGCGGCGACGGCGGGAACCGATCCCGCGGTGCTCATCGTGGTCGTCATGGTCCTCGTCATCATCGGTGGCTACTTCGACATCGCCGGCTACATCGACATCGCCCGCGGTTCGTCCAAGCTCCTCGGCATCGAACTGCCGCGTCACTTCGCCCAGCCGTTGACCCGCTCACGGAACTTCACCGACTTCTGGCGGCGGTGGCAGACCACCCTCATGGGGTTCCTGCGCGACTACCTGTTCGTCACGGTGCGGGGCCGCAGCAGGACCCGCCGTCGCATCAGCCAGAGCATGACCCTCGTCTTCCTCGTGGTCTCGCTCTGGCACGGGCTGAACGTCGGGTTCCTGCTGTTCGGGTTGTCGATCAGCGGGTTGCTGGCCCTCGAGCGGCGGGTCACACAGATGAAGGCGACCCGCCGGGCGGCCCGGCCGCCGCGTCGCCCCCCGTCGAAGGCGCGACGGGCCCTGGGCCGGACGGGGAGTGTGGCCTGGGTGTGGTTCTGCATCATGTTCTGCCAGGTGGTGCTGGCCGGCGCCGGGTTCACCACCTCTGCCGGCGACTGGCTCCGCATCGCCCGCTTCGATCCCTCCGTGCTGGACCTGAGCCTCCTGGCCACCCTCGGGTTCGCGGTGTCCATGCTGGTGCTGCTCGACCGCTACGACCTGCGCCAGTCGCGCCGCGAGGGCGGACCGTGGAGCGTGCCCTGGCCCCGGGCCTTCGCCCTGGCGGCCATGGCCATCGGGATCGTGATCGCCAGCGGCTCGCTCGGCCAGGACTTCGTCTACACGAACTTCTGATCGGCGCCTCCTAGACTGGCGCGTCGCCATGTCCACTGCTCCCCGTCCAGAGGCTCGAGCCCGTCCCCACCGGGGTCCCCGGGGCTGGACCCGGGTGGCCGTCGCCCTGGTGGCCGTCGCCCTGGTGGGCGAGCTGTGGGTGCGGGCCGTGGCCGACTACCTCCCGCCCCGCAACTCGGCCGGCGCCGGCGAGGTGGCCGTGAAGCACGACGCGCTGGCGGCCTTCGGCGCCGACACGGGCAGCCGCCGGGTGGTCTTCATCGGCGACTCGATGGTCGACGCCGCCGCCGATCCGGCCGTCTTCGTCGCCGGCGCGCCGCTCCAGGGGAGGGTGTACAACGCCGCGCTCATGGGGGCGCGGCTCAACACCCAGGCCCACTGGCTCAACGACGTGGTCCTCCCGCTGGCCCGGCCCGACCTGGTCATCCACGGCATGAGCCCGACCCTGGTCAGCACCTTCGGCATGGACCCCCAGGGGCTCACCGTCTACGACTCGATCCTCAACACCAACATCGCCGCGGTGCGCGATCCGTTCTGGAGCCGTCTCGACGAGACGGTCAGCGACCGCGTCGCGCTGGTGGAGCGGCGCAACTCCCTGCGCTACCCCTCCACGTTGCTCAACGCCACCTGGAGCAAGCTCACCAACGGCAAGCCCTTCCTCGCCGCGGTGCGGCCGCCCGGCTTCTGGGAGAAGAACCTGGCCGCCGACGGCCACATCCGCGCCTTCGCCTCCGGCTCGGCCGCCGGCGGCGTCCCCGAGGGCCTCCTGCCGTCGCTCGTCCAGCTCGTGCAGAGCCCGGCCGACCTCACCCAGCTCGAGACGGTCCTCGACGTGTACCGCCGCCGGTCCGTCCCCGCCGTCGTCGTCCTGCAGCCCGCCGCCCTCAGCAGCATGCGCAAGAGCGGGGTCGACGTCGACGCGTGGCGCCGGCTGGCCGGCCAGCTGCGGCAGCGGATCGAGCAGGCCGGCTTGGCCGTGATCGACATGACCGACGTCGGCTACCCGGACACCTTGTTCTTCGACACGTTCCACCTCAACGCCGAGGGCAGCGCCCGGTACAGCACCGATCTGGCCCAGCGGGTGGCGCGCCTGTGTGCCGAACGGGCCGAATTGCGGTGCGCGTCGTGACCGCGCTCGTCACCCTCACCAGCCGCGGGCTCACCCTCGAGCCCGAGCACCCCGACCGGGGGATCGAGCCGCGGGCGCTGGCCGGCCTCCTCGAGACCGGGACCCCCGTCCCGGCCGGCGCGACCCCGCTGGCCGTCGACCCGGCGGCCGTGTCCCCCGCCGACGGAGCGGTGGTGGTCAACACCCCCCGGGCCTTCCTCGTCACGACCGACGGGTTCTGCTGCGCCACCCCGGCCGGCACCGTCGTCCTCGACGTGGCCGACCTCACGCTGCTCTGGGCCTGCCGGTCGCCCACCCCGCCCGGCGCGGCCGTGGCCGCCGCCGCCACCGCGCTCGACGGCACCGCGACCCCGGCGCCCTCGGCGGACCGGCTCGACGCCCTGCTCGCCGCCGGCCTCGTGCTCGCGGTCGGCACCGACGCCGCCAGCGACCGGCGCCACGAAGGCAGCACCCAGCGCACCGTCAACCGTGACTTCGACCGCCGAAAGCGCCTGGTCGACGCCGCCACCGCCCGGCGGGCCGCCGCCCCGGCCGACGGTCGGGTGCCCGTGATCCCCGTCTACGACCCGGTCACGCCGCCCAACCTCGCCCTCGGCCTCATCCTCGGCGTCGCCCGCACCTACGACGGCGGCCGGCTCAACGAGCGCTACCGCTTCGAGACCGACTGGGTGGTGCGCGAGCGCGGCCTCGCCCGGCGGGTGCGCCACGAGGGACCGGCGGTCCTGCTCTTCAGCAACTACGTCTGGTCCCACGAGCAGAACCTCCACGTCTCCGCCGCGGTGAAGGCGGCCGAGCCCGACTGCGTCTGCATCCACGGCGGCCCCGACACGCCGAAGTACGAGGGCGACGTCGCCGAGTACTTCCGTGTCCATCCCCACGTCGACGTCGCCGTGCGCAACGAGGGCGAGCACGCGGTGGCCGAGATCCTCGACCGCCTCGACGGCCGCCTGGCCGGGCGGAACGGCGACCTGTCGGTGCTGGCCGACATCCCCGGGATCGTCTACCGCGACGGCGACACCATCGTCCGCACCCCGGACCGTCCCCGCATCGCCGAGCTCGACCACCTGCCATCGCCCTATCTCGACGGCACCTTCGACGACTTTCGCGACCTCGACCTCGAGTTCATGATCGTGGAGACCAACCGGGGCTGCCCCTACGGCTGCACCTTCTGCGACTGGGGCTCGGCCACCATGAGCCGCATCCGCCAGTTCGACCTGGCCCGGGTGTTCGCCGAGCTCGAGTGGGGGGCGCG
The DNA here is from genome assembly GCA_029782025.1 of Actinomycetes bacterium. Taxonomy (GTDB): domain Bacteria; phylum Actinomycetota; class Acidimicrobiia; order Acidimicrobiales; family Acidimicrobilacustridaceae; genus JAKOVR01. The sequence goes on from JAKOVR010000099.1 coordinate 20,157, forward strand.
CCACCGCGTGGACTCGATCTGGTTGGCCGACGCCAACTTCGGCATCCTCGCCCGCGACGTCGAGATCGCGGCCAAGGTGGTGGAGCTCAAGGAGCGCTACGGCTACCCCAAGTCGTTCGTGGCCTGCTGGGCCAAGAACACCACCAAGCACATCGAGCAGATCATCCGGCTCTTCACCGCCGCCGACATGCCCTTCGCCTGCACCCTGGCCCTGCAGTCGCGCGATCCGGGCGTGCTCGAGGCCGTGCACCGCAAGAACATCAAGACCGAGGCCTACGACCGGTTGGCCATCGCCCTGCGGGAGGCCGGGGCCACCGTGGCCAGCGACATCATGCTCGGTCTCCCCGGCTCGTCCCTCACCACCTTCGCCGACGACCTGCAGGCCTGCATCGACCGCGAGATCTTCGTCACCGTCTACCTCACCGCCCTCCTCGTCAACAGCCCGATGAACGACCCCCACTACCGGCACGAGCACCGGATCGGGAGCGAACGCCACGAGGTCGCCCCCGGTCAGTTCCGCCAGATCGTGGTGTCGGCCGCCACCTTCACCCGCGACGACCACGCCACGATGCTGCGGTGGCGGCGCATGTACCGGGTGTTCGAGAACGCATCGCTGCTGCGCTTCGTGGCCCGGTGGGTACGCCACCGCACCGGCATGCGGGAGATCGACCTGTACACCGGGATCGAGGCCGCCGTCCGGGCCGCGCCGGAGCGGTTCCCGGTCACGGCCTGGATCCTCGGCACCATGACCGAGCTCACCGAGCCGGGCGACTGGGCCTGGTTCTACGACGAGATCCGCCGCTACCTCCTCGAGGACGTGGTCCACGAGGTGGCGCGGCGCGACGACGCCCTCCGGTCGGAGCTCGACACGGTGCTGGCGGTGCAGGCGGCGTTCGCCCCCCGCTGGGGCCAGGCCTTCCCGCTGACCCTGGCGCTCCCCCACGACTTCGCCCGCTGGTACCTCGACGTGCGCGATGCCGTCGAGCAGGGCCACGACTGGCGCCGCACCGTCCCCGTCCTGGCCACGTACGGTCCAGGGGTGCTCGAGATCGACGACACCTTCGACGCCAATGCCAACCTCCTCGGCAGCGACGTGCTGCTCGACTACTTCACCGCGGCCGAGTTCGATTCCCCGATGAAGCGGGGCCGGGTCGGGGTGACGATCCCCGCGTGACGCGATGACCCGCTTCCTCCTCCTCACCGACGCCGGCGCCTTCGTCCCCGGCGGCCCCGATCCCCGGCCGGTCCCCGCGGCCGAGCTGCCGGCGCTGCTCGCCGCGCACGGCACCCCACCCGTGGCGCCGTCCGCGCCGTCGGCCATCGCCCCCACCCTGCACTACGCCCCGGCCCGTCCCGCCGCCTCCTGGGGGCCCGACGACGAGGTCGCCGCACTCCTCCCCCGGGTGGGTGAGGTCCGGAGCGGCGGCGTCGCGCTCTTCGACCACCGGGGCGAGGAGACCGGGGTCATCGACGCCGACGAGGTGCACGCGCTCCTGGCCCTCGCCGACCCCGTCCCGGCCGCCGAGGCCGCCGGTCGCGTCGCCACCGCCCTCGGCGCCCGCCCGGACCGGGCCGAGGCGATCCTCGCCCGACTCCACGCCCTCGGGCTCGTGGGCCGGACCGAACCGGCGCCGGGCCCGGCCACCGATCCCACGGCCGGCGTCGCCGACGCCGAGATCCTGCGGCGGGTCAAAACCTGGATGGCCGGCATCAACGAACGCCTCCGCCAGCCCGATCCCGACGGCACCACGGCCGTGATCCCCGTCAGCGACGAGGCGGTGCCGTTCAACCTCGCCCTCGGCCTGCTGCTGGCCCACGGTGCCGCCTACGACGGCGGCCGCCTCACCGCCACCTACCACTTCCTCCCGGCGTGGCTGGCGCCGCTGTCGATGCTGGAGCGACGGCTGCGCCGGCGCGGACCGGCCGTGCTGCTGTTCTCGAACTACGTCTGGTCGATCGAGGCCAACCTCGAGAAGGCTCGCCGCCTGAAGGAGGTCAGCCCCGACAGCATCATGATCCACGGCGGGCCGAGCACCCCGAAGTACGAACACGACGCCGAGGCCTTCTTCGCCGCCCACCCCGGCGTCGACATCGCCGTCCGGGGCGAGGGCGAGCAGACGCTGGTCGAGATCCTCGACGCCCTCGGCGGCCGCTTGGCCGGGCGGGGCGGCGACCTGTCGGCCCTGGCCGCCGTCCCCGGCCTCACCTACCGCACGCCGGACGGGGTGGTCCGCACCGCCGACCGCGAGCGCATGGCCGAGCTCGACCAGGTGCCGTCGCCCTACCGGGCCGGCCTCTTCGACGGGCTCCCGGTGCACGACGCCGCCTTCCTGACCGTGGAGACCAACCGCGGGTGCCCCTACGGGTGCACCTTCTGCGACTGGGGGTCGGCCACCAACTCCCGCATCCGCAAGTTCGACCTCCAGCGGGTGGTCGACGAGATCGAGTGGGGCGCCCGCCACGGGCTCCGCAACCTGTTCATCTGCGACGCCAACTTCGGCATCTTCGCCCGCGACGTCGAGATCGCCGAAGCCATCGTCGCCTGCAAGGAGCGCTACGGGGTGCCGACCAACGTCGGCGCCTGCTTCGCCAAGAACACCACCAAGTACGTGGCCCAGATCTACTCGCTGTTCTGGCACGCCGGGATCGCCTTCGACCCCATCGTGGCGCTGCAGTCGATGGACGACGAGGTGCTGGCCGCCGTCGACCGCTCCAACATCAAGGTGCAGGCCTACGACGACCTGGCCGACCACCTCCGCGCCCTGGGCGCCACGGTGGGGACCGAGCTGATGATGGGGCTGCCGGGGTCGTCCCCCGCCTCCTTCGCCGACGACCTCCAGGGCTGCATCGACCGGGAGCTGTTCGCCACCATCTACGACACGATGATGCTCCCCAACAGCCCGATGAACGCGCCCGAGTACCGCGACCGGTGGGCGATCGAGATCCAGGAGGAGCGCGTCGGGGGCACCGGGCCCGAGAGCACCCGCACCCGCATCGCCGTGGCCACGGCCACCTACACCCGCGACGACCGGCAGCGGATGGCGCGCTGGCGTCGCCTCTTCCGGGTGCTCGAGGACACCGGCCTGCTGCGCCACGTCACCCGCTGGGTGCGACAGGAGACCGGCACCCGGGAGATCGACATCTGCATCCGGGCCGGCGAGGCCGTGGCCGCCGACCCGGACCGCTTCCCCCACCTCGCCTTCGTCGTCGAGGACATGGCCCGGGTCGTCGAGCCCCTGAGCTGGCGCCACTACCTCGACGACGTGGAGCGCCTCCTGGTGGAGGAGCTCGGCCTCCCGCCCGATCCGGCCATGGCCACCGTGCTGCAGGTCCAGGCCGCCCTCCTGCCCGGTCCCCGCCGCGTGGTCCCGCTGCGGGTGCCGCTGGCCCACGACTACGCCGCCTGGTGGGCGGCCCGGGACGCCGCGTTGCGGGCCCGGCTCGACTGGGTCCGCGAGGTGCCGCGCCTCGCCACCTTCCCGCCGGCCGAGTTCGAGGTCAGCGGCACCGACGGCGCCAACCGGGACATGTGCGGCGCCGGGCTGTTCACCAGCTTCACCAAGTTCGCCGAGTTCGACTCGCCGGTGATGCGGGGCGCCCGGACCGTCGGGTACCTGAGCGGCGGTGGCGCCGTCGCCACGGAAGAGGGCCGGGGAACGGCCGCCGGAACGGGCTAGCATCGGGGGAGCCATGTCCCCGCAACCGCAGTTGATCCTGCTCTCCTCGCGTGGCGCCGAGCTCCCGTGGAACGTGGATCTCGTCGCCCTCGGACTCGCCGAGCTCCAGGCCCTGGAGGACGCCGCGGCGGGTCGCGGCCGCGGGCCGGCCGACCTCGACCCCCGGGTGGCCGGCCTGGTGACCGACCTGGCGGCGGCCGGGCCCCTCGTCCTGGCGCCTCCCGCCCCGGCCGGGCTGGTCGAGCGCACCGCCCCGCCCCGCACCCCCTCGCCCCCCGACGCCGGCGCCCCGCTGGTGGCGTACCTGCCCCGCACCGCCGCCGTCACCGTCTCCGGCTTCGCCCTGTACGACGCCCTGGGCGCCACCGCCATCGAGCTGAGCGCCCTCGAGCTCCTGGCCTTCCTCGACTTCCGCTCGCCGTCGACCCCCGATGTGGCCTTCGAGACCCACCGCTCCCAGGCCGGCGCCCTCGCCCTCGACGCCGACCGGCACGCCGACCTCGTGGCCCGGCTCACCGCCGCCGCCCTGCTCGAACCGGCCGACACCAGCGGCGGTGCCGCCCACACCGGCGGGCGCCACGCCACGGTCCGGGAGCAGGGCTTCGCCGCCCGCAAGACCCTCCTGGCCGCCGGCAACGAGCTCATCCGGGCCCCCGCCGACCGGGGGCGCGTCTCGGTGTTCCCGATGTACGAGGAGCCCATCCCCCTCAACCTCGGGCTCGGGATGCTCTTCGCCTACGGCGCCGCCTACGACAACGGACGGCTGCTCGAGACCTACGAGTTCGTGCCGGCGTGGATGTCGTCGGTCAAGGCCCTGCGGCGCCGGCTCGAGCGCGAGGGCCCGGCCGTCTTCCTCTTCTCCAACTACATCTGGTCGGCCGAGCAGAACCTGGTCAAGGCCAACCTCCTCAAGGAGGTCAGCCCCGAGAGCATCATGATCCACGGCGGCCCGAGCACCCCCAAGTACGAGCGCGACGCCGAGGCCTTCTTCGCCGCCAACCCCGGGGTCGACATCGCCGTCCGGGGGGAGGGCGAGCAGACCTTCGTGGAGATCCTCGACGCCCTCGGCGGCAAGCTCGAGGGGCGCAACGGCGACCTCTCGGTGCTGGCCGACGTCCCCGGCCTCACCTACCGCACCCGGTCCGGCGTGGCCCGCACCCCGGACCGCCCCCGCCTGGCCGACCTCGACATCCTCCCGTCGCCGTACCTGCTCGGCTACTACGACGACGTCGCCCGAGCCGGGATCGACTTCCAGCCGGTGGAGACCAACCGCGGCTGCCCCTACGGCTGCACGTTCTGCGACTGGGGGTCGGCCACCAACTCCCGCATCCGCAAGTTCGACCTCCAACGCGTCTTCGACGAGATCGAGTGGGGGGCGAAGAACCGGGCCGAGACCCTCTTCATCGTCGATGCCAACTTCGGCATCTTCGCCCGCGACGTGGAGATCACCGAGAAGATCGTCGAGTGCTACCAGACCTACGGCTACCCCCGGTCGCTGTCGAACTGCTTCGCCAAGAACACCACGAAGTACACGTCGCAGATCTGTTCGCTCCTGTGGAACGCCGGCGTGTCGTTCCAGCCCGTCATCGCCCTCCAGAGCATGGACGAGCAGGTGCTGGGCGCCATCGCCCGTTCCAACATCAAGACCGAGGCCTACGACGCCCTGGCCGACCACCTCCGCGACCTCGGCGCGACCGTGTTCACCGAGCTCATGATGGGGCTGCCCGGCTCGTCGCTCGAGACCTTCAGCGCCGACCTGCAGGGCTGCATCGACCGCGAGATCTACGCCACGGTCTACGACACCTTCGTCCTCCCCAACAGCCCCATGAACGCCCCCGAGTACCGGGAGGAGCACCAGCTCGAGATCGAGGAGGTGCCGGTGCGCCCCGGGGTCACCCGGCCCTTCGTCGTGGCCAGCGCCACCTTCACCCGCGACGACCGCGACGCCATGCAGCGGCTCCGCCACCTCTTCCGGGTGTTCGAGGACGTGGGCCTCCTGCGCCACGTCGCCCGCTGGGTCCGCAACGCCACCGGCATCCGGGAGATCGACTTCTACCAGGCCCTCGGGCAGTACGCCGTCGACCACCCCGACCGCATGCCGCTCGTCCACTGGACGATGCACCACATGCAGTTCGTGATCCCGCCGTTGAGCTGGCAGCTCTTCCTCGACGAGGTCGTCGGCTACCTCGTCGACGTGATGGGCCTCCCGGTGTCGTCGGGCATGCAGACCGCGGTCCAGGTCCAGCACCTGCTCATCCCGGACGTGCGCCGGGCCTTCCCCGTGCGGGTCGACCTGCCCCACGACTACGGGGCCTGGTACCTCGAGATCCGGGCCGCGTACCGCCGCCGCGAGCCCTGGTGGGAGGTCGTCCCCAAGCTCGAGACGTTCGGGCCCGCCCCCTTCGAGGTGGTCGGGAGCGAGGCGACCAACGCCTCGCTGTACGGCACCGATCTCCTCACCGACTTCGCCAAGTTCTTCGAGCTCGAATCCCCGATCATGCGCGGCGCCCGCACGATCGAGCACCGCCTGGACGCCTCGCCGCTCACCTACTCGGCCTCCTGACCGATGGCATCACGACCGGTCCTCCTCGTGCTCTCGGCCCGTGGCGTCGAGATGGCCCAGCACGTCGGGGCCGAGCCCCTCGACCTCGACGACCTCCTCGCCCTGCAGGCGGCGGCCGCCGGCATCCCCGGTGACGACGGGCCCCCCGCCGTCGCGCCGCTCGTGCGCGAGGTGCGCGACCGGGTCCGGTCGGGCGGGACGGCCTCGCTGGTCCCCGCCAACCCGCCGGCCACCCTGCCCCTCGAGGCCGTCCCCCAGGTCGAGCGCCCCCCGTACCGGCCGGGCGCCCGCCTCGTGACCTTCCTGCCCCGCACCGTCGCGCTCACGGCCGACGGCTTCGCCGTCCACGGCCCCGACGGCCATCGGCGGGCGCTGCTCTCGGCCATCGAGCTGCGGGCCCTGGCCGAGTTCCGCACCCCGCTCCGGGCCGGCGACGCCCACGGCCACCACGTCGCCGCCCTCGGCGTCCGGGCCCTCGACGCCGATGCCTTCACCGAGCTCGTCGACCGGCTGGCCGGCGAGGGGCTGCTGGCCACGGCCGAGGGCGACGCGCCCGGCGGGCCCGAGACCGGCAACCACGTGCGGGTCCGGGAGCAGGGGTTCGCCCGCCGCAAAGCCATGATCGCCGCCGGAACCGAGCTCGTGCGCCGCCCCCCGACGCCCGGGAAGGTGCCGGTCATCGCGCTCTACGACGCGGCGATGCCCATCAACCTCGCCCTCGGGCTGCTCCTGTCCTACGCCGCCGGGTTCGAGGGCGGTCGGCTGCTCGACCACTACGAGCTGCTCCCGGTGTGGGTCACCTCGCCCCGGGCCCTCCAGCAGCGTCTCGAACGCCACGGCCCCGCCGTGGTGCTGTTCTCCAACTACGTGTGGTCCTACGACCACAACATGGCCCTGGCCGACCGCATCAAGACGTGGAGCCCGGCCAGCGTCCTGGTGCACGGCGGGCCGAGCACCCCCAAGTACGAGGCCGACGCCGACGCCTTCTTCGCCGCCCACCCCGGCGTCGACGTCGCGGTGCGCGGGGAGGGCGAGCAGACCTTCGTCGAGCTGCTCGACGCCCTCGCCGGCCACCTCCACCCCGACGGCCGCGATCTCGCGCCGCTGGCCGAGGTGGCGGGGCTCACGTTCCGTACCGCCGACGGGTTGGTGCGCACGCCCGACCGGGCCCGCCTGGCCGAGCTCGACGTCCTCCCGTCGCCCTACCTCGAGGGCATGTTCGACCCGCTCACCGAGGGCGGGCCCGAGTACATCTCGATCGAGACCAACCGGGGCTGCCCCTACGGCTGCACCTTCTGCGACTGGGGATCGGCCACCAACTCCCGCATCCGCAAGTTCGACCTCCAACGCGTCTTCGACGAGATCGAATGGGCGTGCCGGGCCGGTGTGGAGAACCTCTTCATCGTCGACGCCAACTTCGGCATCCTCGCCCGTGACGTCGAGATCGCCCGCAAGGTCGTCGAGTGCCACCAGCGCTACGGGTTCCCCCGCTCGCTGTCGTCCTGCTTCGCCAAGAACACCATCAAGCACACGGCCGACATCTGCACGATGCTGTGGGAGGAAGGGATCACCTTCCATCCCGTCATCGCCCTCCAGTCGACCGACCCCGACGTCCTCGACGCCGTCGACCGCAGCAACATCAAGACCGAGGCCTACGACGCCCTTGCCGACCACCTCCGCAGCCTCGGCGCCACCGTCGGGACCGAGCTGATCATGGGCCTCCCGGGATCGACCGTCGAGAGCTTCTCCCGCGACCTCCAAGGCTGCATCGACCGCGAGCTCTTCGCCACCGTCTACGACACGATGGTGCTCCCCAACGCCCCGATGAACGCCCCCGAGTACCGGGCTCGCCACCAGCTCGAGATCGACGAGGTGTCCACCATCCCCGGCCAGACCCGGCGCATCATCGCCGCCTCGGCGACCTTCACCCGGGCCGACCGGGCGCTCATGCAGCAGCGGCGACGCCAGTTCCGGCTGCTCGAGGACATCGGCGTGCTCCGCCAGGTGGCGCGGTGGGTCCGCCACGAGACCGGCACCCGCGAGATCGACTTCTACGACCGGCTCGGCCTCGACATCGTGGCCGAGCCCGATCGGGCCCCGCTCCTCGCCTGGATGCTCGACCACGCCCAGTTCTTCGTGGCCCCGTCGAGCTGGGTGCAGGTGCTCGGCGAGGTGTGGACCTACCTCCACCAGACCTACGGCCTCGAGCCGGACACGGCGATGGCCACCGTGTTCCGGGTGCAGCACCTCCTGATCCCCGACGCCGACCGCGCCTTCCCGGCCACGATCGACGTGGCCCACGACTACGCCGCCTGGTACCGCGCCATCCGTTCGGCCCGGGCCGCCGGCGAGGTGTGGGAACGCACCGTCCCCCACCTGCGCGACCATGGCCCCGGCACCTTCACCGTCGAAGGGTCCCCGTGGGCCAACGACATGATCTACGGCGCCGACGTCCTGGCCGACTTCTCCTTCTTCTGCGAGCTCGAGTCGCCGGTGATGCGCGGGGCCCGGCTCGCCCGGAGAGCCAGGGTGACCTGACGTGCTCGTCGACCCCACCGGGCCGGTCGGCGATCTGCCTGCTCCCGCCGGCGCCCCGCACGACCCCCTGCCCCTCCCCACCGTCGTCACCCTGCTGGCCACCGGGTGGCACGCCGGGCGCCCTTCGCCGCGCCTCGACGAGATCCTGCTCCCCACCGGGGGCGAGTGGCGGTTGCTCGACCAGCCGCCGATCCCCGACGCCGACCTGGTGGCGATGGGCCCGCTCGGGGCGGGCACTGACGCGCCGCCCCGTGTCACCGCCCCGATCGACCCGGGCGAGGTGCTCCGGGCCGCCGTGCCCTCGACCGGCCTGGCCACCGAGGCCGGCTTCCGGTTCCACGACCGCGACGGCGCGGTCCTCACCGTGCTCGACGGGCCCGAGCTGGCCGCTTTCGGCGAGTTCCGCTCCGCCTCCAGCCCCGCCGCCGCCTTCGAGCGCCACCGGGCCACCGGCGCCGGCGCCCTCGACGACGCCGCCTTCCTCGCCCTGGCTGGCCACCTGCACGCCGTCGGCCTCCTCGTCCCCCACACCGACACCGGTGGCGGCGCGGCCCGGCTCGCGGCCTGGGAGTGGGACAAGGCCAAGGTGCTCGACCAGCGCATCGACGCCGGGGTGGCGGCCCGCCGGGCCGAGCGCACCCGACCCCCCCGGCCGGCGGTGATCCCCGTGAGCTCGGCCATGCGGGTCGTGCAGATCGGCACCGGCATCCTGTCGCCCAACCTGGCCCTCGGGCTGATCCTGGCCTACGCCAAGGTCCACGACGGCGGTGCCCTCACGGAGCGCTACGACATCGAACCGCTCTGGGTGTTCCGGCGCCGCAAGGTCCGCCGCATCCTCGAGGAGCACGGGCCGAGCGTCTTCCTCTTCTCGAACTACGTCTGGTCCTACGCCCCGAACCTCGAGCTCTCGGCCCTGGTCAAGGAGATGAGCCCCGAGAGCATCTGCATCCACGGCGGCCCCAACACGCCCAAGTACGAGGACGACGTCGCCCGCTTCTTCGCCGCCTACCCCCACGTCGACGTGGCCGTGCGGGGCGAGGGCGAGCTCACCACCGCCGCCGTGCTCTCCGCCCTCGATGGCCGGCTGGAGGGCCGGGCCGGCGACTTCGGCGACCTCGCCGGGGTGGAGGGCATCACCTACCGGCACGGCGGCGGTGTGGTCCGCACCCCCGACCGCCCCCGGCTGGCCGACCTCGACGTCCTCCCCTCCCCCTACCTCACCGGGCTCTTCGACGACTTCGCCGGCATCGCCGAGATGGCGATCATCGAGACGAACCGGGGCTGCCCCTACGGCTGCACCTTCTGCGACTGGGGATCGGCCACCCTCGCCCGCATCCGCCACTTCGACACCCAGCGGGTGCTCGACGAGATCGAGTGGGTGGCCCGCAACCAGATGCACATCATCGCCCTCGGCGACGCCAACTTCGGCATGTTCAAGCGGGACGTGGAGATCACCCGGCACCTCGCCGCCATGAAGGAGCGCTACGGCTTCCCCCAGGGCTTCCACGCGTCCTACGCCAAGAACACGGCCAAGCACCTGGCCGAGATCGTGGGCATCCTCGTCGATGCCGGCATCATGACCGAGGGCAACCTCGCCCTGCAGACCAACGACGAGGAGGTGCTGTCCATCGTCTCCCGCAAGAACATCCCGGCCGACAAGTACGTGGCCGTCGGCGCACGGTTCCGCCAGGCCAACCTCCCGATCACCACCGACCTCATCCTCGGGCTGCCCGGCGCCACCCTCGACTCCTTCGCCGCCGACCTCCAGTTCTGCATCGACCACGAGGTCCAGGCCCGCATCAGCCGCCTCGAGCTGCTGGTCAACAGCCCGATGAACGAGCCGGCCTACCGCGCCCGGTACCAGATCGAGTCCCCGGTCGACACCGTGGTGCGCAGCGCGGTGGAGCGGCCCCTCGTGGTCGCCAGCAGCACCTACTCCACCGAGGACCTCGCCCTCATGGCCCGCTGGCGCGACCTGTTCACGTTCGCCGAGAACGGCGGGATGCTCAAGCACGCCGTGCTGTGGGCCCACCAGGCCACCGGCCAGCCGGAGATGGCCACCTACCGGCAGTTGGAGGCCACGGTCCGCTCCCGGCCCCAGCGCTTCCCGCTGCTGGCCTGGGCCTGCAGCCACCTCATCGACGTCGGTGCCCCGCCGGTGAGCTGGCGCTCCTTCTACGACGAGGTCGGCCGATTCCTCACCGAGGAGCTCGGCGCCCCGGCCGGCAGCGAGCTCGACACCGTCCTGGCCGTACAGCACGCCCTCGCCCCCCAGCGGGGCCGACGCTTCCCCGAGACCGTCGCCCTCCCCCACGACTACGCCGCCTGGTACCGACAGATCCTGGCCGCCCGGCGGGAGGCCGGCGTCGGCTGGCCGGCTCTGGTCCCACCGCTCGGCCACCACGGGCCCGCGTCGTTCACCGTCGACGATCCCCACGGCGTGAGCGAGACCCTCGACGGGCGGATGGTCAACGCCGACGCCAGCAACGGCCTCTGGGAGCTGGAGTCCCCTGTGTCGCGGGCCCAGCTGGCGCCCTACCGCCACGTCTTCGACGCCCAGAACCAGCCGGCGCTCACCGCCGCCGGGGGCACGCCATGAGCGCCGAGCCGCTGCACGTGTCGCCCGCCCTGGTGCTGGCGGTCACGCCGCGCGGCATCCAGCCCCCGCGTCCCAACGTCCCCCCCGAAGAGGAGCTGGTGGGCGAAGGGCTCGAGTGGCACCCCGCCGACACCCCGGTGCTCGGCGAGGACGACCTGCACGCGCTGGCCGCCATCGACGCCACCGGCGCCCCGCCCCCCGGCGCCGACCTCAGCCGGCTCGTCGCCGACGGGTGGGTCCGGCCGGGACCCGCCGACCCGCCGACCGCCACCGCCGCGCCGGGGCCCACCCCGCCGGCGGCACCAGGGCCCGCCGTCCCGGTCGAGGGGTGGCTCCGGCTCCCCCACGTGCTCACCTGCGCCCTCCGCCGCGGGCGCTTCATCTTCCACGACCAGCACGGTCGTCCCGTCGCCGCCCTCGACGCCGACGAGCTGGCCCTCCTGGCCGGATTCGCCACCGCGGCCACCCTGCCCACCGCGGTCGAGCGCTGGCAGGCGGTCCGCCCGCGGCCCGCCGCCGACCCGACGGCCACGATCGCCGGCTTCGTCGCCGCCGGCCTCCTCGTGCCGGCCGACGTCGAGGCCCCGGTCGAGGCCCCGCCCGAGCCCTCGACCACCGCCGAGCCCACCGGCGGGTGGACCTCGGCCCGCCGGCTGGTCGACCAGATGGACGCCGCCGACGCCGCCTACCGGGCGGCGCGGGGCCTCACCGGCCGCGAGCCCCGACCCGCGGTGGTCCCGGTCAGCCACACCGCGCCGATCTTCGACCGCGGCTGGCACATCGTCAGCCCCAACCTCGGCCTGGGGTTGATCTTCGCCTACGCCGACGTCCACGAGGGCGGGAGGCTGCACGACCGCTACGACTTCACCCTCCAGTGGATGCCGCGGCGGCGCACCATCAAGCGCATCCTGGCCGAGCACGGCCCGAGCGTGTTCCTCTTCTCCAACTACCTCTGGTCGCTGTCGGAGAACCTCGAGGTGTCGGCCCTCGTCAAGGAGCTCAGCCCCGAGAGCGTTACCGTCCACGGCGGCCCGTCCACGCCGAAGTACGACGCCGACACCGCCCGCTTCCTCGCCCGCCACCCCCACGTCGACGTGGCCGTGCGGGGCGAGGGCGAGCTCACCACGGCCGAGCTGCTCGACGCCCTCGACGGTCGCGTGGCCGGTCGGCTCGACCGCCCCGACCGCGGCCTCGCCCCCCTCCGCGACGTGGCTGGCCTCACCTACCGCAGCGACGACGGGCCGGTGCGCACGCCCGACCGCGACCGCTTCGCCGAGCTCGACGCCATCCCCTCGCCCTACCTCACCGGCCTCTTCGACGGCTACGCCAACGGTGCGGCCCGGTTCGTGATCCTCGAGTCCAACCGGGGGTGCCCCTACGGCTGCACCTTCTGCGACTGGGGATCGGCCACCCTGTCCCGGATCCGGAAGTTCGACCACGAGCGGGTCGACGCCGAGCTGGAGTGGTGCGCCCGCAACCAGGTGTCGACCCTCCTCCTGGCCGACGCCAACTTCGGCATCTTCCCCCGCGACGTCGAGATCGCCCAGCGGATCGTCGACCTCAAGCAGCGCTTCGGCTACCCGCTGGCCGTCACGATCTGCTTCGCCAAGAACACGGCCAAGTACCTCCAGCCGATCATCCAGCTGTTCATCGACAACGGCATCCTCACCGAGGGCAACCTCGCCCTGCAGTCCACCGACGCCGGCACGCTGGCCACGATCGCCCGCAAGAACATCAAGACCGAGACCTACGTCCAGGTCGCCGAGGAGTTCCGCCAGGCCGGGCTCCCGCTGATCACCGACCTGATCATCGGGTTGCCGGGATCCACGGTCGACTCCTTCGCCGAGGACCTCCAGTTCTGCATCGACAACCAGGTCACCTCCCGGATGGTGCGCCTCGAGGTCCTGGTGAACAGCCCGATGAACGACCCGGCCTACCGGAGCGAGCACCGGATCGTCCCGGTGGTCGAACCGGCCGACATCACCGGGGGGCGTCGGGCCCTGGTCCTGTCCACCGCCACCTACACCCGGGCCGACCTCGGGCGCATGCTGCGCCTCCGCGACATCATGACCGTGGCCGAGAACGTGGGGCTGTACCGCCACGCCGCGCTGTGGGTGCACCACGTGACCGGCCGCCGGGAGATCGACCTGTACCGGCTCATCGACGACCGGTGCCGCGCCGAGCCGGAGCGGTGGCCGCTGCTCCTGTGGTCGCTCCGCCACCTCGTGCACCTCGCCGTGCCGCCGCTGAGCTGGCCCCAGCTCCACGAGGAGTTCGGCCGCTTCCTGGTGGAGGAGGCCGGCGCCCCGCCCGGCTCCGCCCTCGACACCGTGCTGGCCGTGTGCACGGCGCTGGCCCCCGCGCTCCACCGGCCCTTCCCGGAGACCGTGGCCCTGCCCCACGACTACGCCGCCTGGTACCACGAGGCCTTCGCGGCGCGGCGCCGGCCCGGCGGCCGCTGGCGCGAGGAGGTGCCGCCGCTCGACTCGTTCGGCCCCGGCACCCTCACCGTGTCGGACCCGCTGCAGGTCACGGGCCTGATCGACGGCAGCCGGCCCGTCCGCGACGGCGAGACCGTCGACTGGGAGCTGCGGTCCGAGGTGTCGAGGTCGGCGGCCATGCGGCACATCGAGCACACCCCCGAGGAGCTCCGGCGCCGGGTCGCCGGCGCCTGACCCGGCCCGGCGGTCTGCAGGCGGCCGGGCACGGTCGGGTATGCTCAGCCGGTTGTACCCGGAGGGCCGGGAAGAGATGGCAGGAGAACCATGACCCGAGACGAGCTGTTCACCTGGATCAGCGAGCGCTTCGCCGAGATCCTCGAAGTGGATCCGAGCACCATCACCAACGAGAGCGACTTCGCCGAGCTCGATGCCGACAGCATCGACATCATCGAGGTGGTGAACCACGTCGAGCGGGAGTTCAACCTCCAGATCGAGGAGCAGCTGCTGTACGACATCGCCACCTTCGGCGACTTCGTCGACGTCGTCGAGCGCGAGATCGCCAAGGCGTCGTGACGCGCCGATGACCCCGAGCCCCCTCAGCCACGACGAGCAGGCCATCGGTCAGGGCTACCGGGAGAACTTCGACCGGTTCAACGAGGTCCTCCACGCCACCAAGTACGACCGCTTCCTGCGCTTCTTCAACTTCGGCTACGCCCCGCTCGAGGGCGAGGAGCACTACGGCCCGCCCCTCGGTCGCAACTACCCCAACCGCGACTCGGCGCTGCTGCTGTTCCAGGTGGTGGGCGAGGCCGACCTCACCGGCGCCACCGTCCTCGAGGTCGGATGCGGGCGGGGCGGCAACCTCGGCCTGCTGATGGAGCACTACGACGTGGGTCGGGTGTTCGGCACCGACATCGCCTTCAACTCGATGGCCTACTGCACCGACCGCTACCCAGCCGAGCGGGCCCGGTTCTTCCAGGCCGACGCCCAGTTCGTGCCCGTGCGCACCGGGTCGGTCGATGCCGTGCTCAACGTCGAGAGCTCGGGCTGCTACCCCGACGTCGAGCGCTTCTTCCGCGACGTCAGCCGGGTCCTGCGCCCGGGCGGCTGGTTCCTCTACGCCGATCTGATGGCCCGCACCTTCGTCGACCGCTACCGCGAGGTGTTCACCGCCCTCGGCCTCGACGTCGTGGGCGAGAAGGACGTCACCCCCAACGTGGCCGAGAGCCGCCGCCTGCGGGCCGAGCGCCAGCGCCTCGCCTTCGGCGACGGCAAGGCGCCCGAGGGCATGGAGGAGTGGGTCGGGGCCGACGGCAGCACGCTCAACGACGTGCTCACCGGGGGCAAGGGCGCCTACCACGTGTTCCGGTGCCGGCGGTCCGACCGGGAGGCCGATCCGGCCCAGCAGTTCACCGACGAGGAGCGGGGCGAGATGACCCTCTCCGCCGCCGAAGGCGTCGAGCTCCTGCGCCTCGGCGCCCCGGGCGCCTGACGGCGGCCGGCACCATGACCACCCGCCACGCGCTGGTCCTCACCCGCAACCCCGACATCGGCGCCGCGGCCGCCGCCCGGCTCGCCGCCGACGGCCACCGGGTCAGCATCGCCGGCGCCGGTGCCCGGGCCGACCACCCCGGCGTCACCGTCGTGGGCGAGGCCGATCTCCGCGACACCGACATCGACGCGCTCGTGGCCGCCGCCGTCGAGCGCCACGGGCCGGTGGAGATCCTCGTCACCAGCCCGGGCGTGGGCGACGCCCAGCCCGTGTTCCGCTCCGACCCCGACGCCGCCGAGCGGGCCGTCGGCGGGGAGCTGGCCTGGATCTGGCGGGCCGTCCGGGCCGTGGCGTCGGACATGTCGCGCCACAAGTGGGGCCGCATCGTGCTGCTGTCGTCGGTGGCCGCGCTCTACGGCGTGGCCGTCGAGTCGCCCTACGCCGCCACGATGTCGTCGATGTTCGGGCTCACCCGGTCCCTGGCCCGTGAGCTCGGCAAGCGCCGGATCACGGTCAACTGCGTCACCATCGGCGTGATCGACACCGCCTACCTGCGGGATCTCGTCGCCACCAACCCGCTGGTGGCCCGCCACGTCGACGACGTCACGGCCGAGACGCCGCTGAAACGGCTCGGTGCGCCCGAAGAGGTCGCCGAGGTCGTAGCCTTCATCGCATCCGAGCCGGCCAGCTTCATGACGGGTGCCATCGTGCCCGTCGACGGCGGGTTCGCCATGGGGTTCGGCTAGCCGGCAGGCTGCGAACCCCCCGTTCGGCAAGGAGGTCGAGCGTGTTCAACAACGAGGTACGGAAGCTCCGCCGGCGGGCGGTGATCACGGGGATCGGCGCCCTCTGCGGGCCGGTGCGCGGCGTCGACCAGTTCTGGGACGCACTCACCGATCCCACCCCGCGGCCCACCTTCACCCGGATGGAGAAGTTCAACCCCCGCGACTGGCTCGACCGGCGCGAGGTCCGCCATTCGGTGCTGTTCGCCCAGTTCGGCTACGCCGGCGCCGTGATGGCCCTCGAGGATGCCGCGCTCGATCCCGCCCACTACCCGTCGCACCGCACCAGCGTGGTGATGGGCACCGGCGGCGGCGGCGGTGGCGCCACCGCCATCCACGAGCTCGACAACTACCGCCAGTACGGCCCGGTCGGCGTCTCCCCCCTGATCGGGGTCCGCACGATGAGCAACGCCGGCACGGCGCTGATCGCGCTCAACATGAAGGCCACCGGCGAGACCCAGAGCATCTCGTCGGGCTGCGCCTCGGGCACCCACGCCGTCGGCCACGCCATGCGCCTCATCCAGTACGGCGCCGCCGACCTCGTCTACGCCGGCGGGGCCGAGGTCTTCTACGCCCCCGAGGGCGACGAGCGGTCGTCCGAGCTGTGCGACGCCATGCTCGCCGGCCTGGCCAACCTCCGGGTGCTCACCACCGAGGCCACGGCCCGCCCGTTCGACGTCAACCGCGACGGCTTCGTGGCCGCCGACGGCGCCGCCGTGATGATGGTCGAGGAGTACGAGGCCGCGGTGGCGCGGGGCGCGCACATCTACTGCGAGATCGTCGGCTACGGCAACACCAACGACGCCACCGACCTGATCTCGCCCCGCACCGACGGCGAGGGCCTGCGCCAGGCCATGGCCGACGCCGTGGCCGACGCCGACGGCACCGGTGCCGAGGTCCGGCTGGTCAACGTCCACGGCACCGCCACCCACACCAACGACGTGGCCGAGTCGCTGGCCATCGCCGCGCTGTGCGGCACCGACCCCGGACCGGCGGTCCACTCGATCAAGGGCGTCGTCGGGCACTCCGGCGCCGGCGCTGGCGCCATGGAGGCGGCGTCGGTGGCCCTGGCCATCGACCGGGGCGTCATCCCCCACACCGCCGGTCTGCAGGAGATCGACCCGGAGATCGCCGCCATCGGCGTCGACGTGGTCAAGGGCGAGCCCCGGCCGTGGACGCCGGGCCTCAGCCTCAGCACCTCGGTGAGCCTCGGCGGCCACAACGGGTGCATCGCCCTGGCGCCGGTGGAACCCTGACGAGTCGACCGTGACCGCCGACGGCGCTGCCCGCGACGCCACCCTCGACCCCTCGCGGTACACCGACCCCGAGTTCGCGCGCGCGGAGCGCAAACGGCTGTGGCCGCGGACCTGGCTCATGGCGTGCATCGCCGCAGACGTCGCGAAGCCCGGCTACGTCGCCGAGCTGGCGATCGACGACCAGTCGGTGCTCGTCGTGCGCGGGAAGGATGGCGTGCTGCGGGCGTTCCACAACGTGTGCACCCACCGCGGCAACCGACTCCGCGAGGGCAACGGCCGGGCCGGCCTGCTGCGCTGCCAGTACCACAACTGGTGCTGGCACCTCGACGGAAGCGTCTCCGACATCCCCCGGCGCGAGGCCTTCCCCTGCCTCACCGACGACGAGGCCGCGCTGCACCCGTGCGCCGTCGAGGAGTGGGAGGGTCTGGTGTTCGTGTTCCTCGGCGAGGATCCGCCGCCTCTCCGCGACTACCTCCAACCGGTCACCGACCGGTTCGGTCCGTACCACCTCCCCGAGTACGGGTGCATCACCAAGGCGAGCGTCCGCGTCGAGGCCAACTGGAAGACCTTGTGCGACTCGTTCCTCGAGGCCTACCACGCCCAGGGGATCCACCGACAGGTCCTCGCCTACCTCGACGAGCAGGGCGTCACCTTCGAGGTGTGGGACACCCATTCCCACATGGTCGTGCCGATCGGCGTGCCCAGCCCCCGAGCCGGCGACCTCACCCCCACCGACGTGCTCCGGCGCATGGTCGACGACGAGGGCTTCTACGGCATGGTGCTGCGCGCCATGGGGATCGACCGCACGGTGGAGGTGCCCGCCGGCCAGACGGCGGCGTCGTGGTTCGCCGGCCTCAACCGCGACTACCTCGCGGCCCACGGCGTCGCCACCGACCTCACCGACTCCCAGCTCGTCGACGACCACCACTACTTCCTGTTCCCGAACCTCATCGTGAACCACTTCGGGAGCACGGCCCTGGTCACCCGCTGCCGCCCCGACCCCACCGACCACGAGCGGTCGTGGTGGGACGTGTGGGTGCTCTCCCGGATCCACGAGACGACCCCCACGCCCACCGCCCCGATCTACGACGGCGTGCCGACCGACGAGCTCGGGCGCATCGCCAACCAGGATCTCGACGCACTGCCCGGCGTGCAGCTCGGCATGCACGATCGCTCGCTCACCGCGGTGAGGCTCGGTACCGACGAGCGACGGATCGTGGCGTTCCACGAGACGATCGACCGCTGGCTCGCTGCTCCCTGAAGGCCGGGGCTAGCGGCGTTCGAAACGTACCGGGAGCTCCTCCAACCCGTGGAGCACGAGGGAGCCACGCCACCGGGGTCCTTCGCCGACGCGGTGCATCCCCGCGAAGCTCCTCAGCAGACGTTCGAACACGACCCGACCCTCCAACCTCCCCAGGTGGGCGCCCAGGCAGTAATGGACCCCGCCCGAGAAGGCCAGCGACGGCTTCGGTTCGCGCTGGATGTCGAACACGTCGGGGTCGGCGAACCGCAGCGGATCGCGGTTCGCGGCACCGAGGAACAGCACAGCCATCTCGCCTTGTTCGACCCGCCGACTGTCGATCTCCGCTGGCTCGAGTGCCATCCGCGACCCCACCTGGATAGGGCTTTCGAAACGAAGGATCTCCTCGACTGCTGCACCGACCAGGTCGGGACGCTGTTGCAGCAGCGCCCAGGCCTCCGGATGGTCGAGAAACGTGTTGAGCCCGTTGCCGATCAGGTTCGTCGTCGTCTCGAACCCGGCGGAGAACAGCAAGATGAGCGTGCCGACGAGCTCCTCGATGTCGAGCAGCCCGTCGTCAGCGGACCGCGTGAGCATCGACACCAGATCGTCGGCGGGCTCGCGGCGGCGACGCGCGACCAGCTCGAGGAAGTAGCTCTCCATGTCGCGCATGGCGGCCGCCGCGCTGGCGATCTCCTCGGGCGCGACGCCGACTTCCATCGCGGCGGTGACATCGCGCACGACCGTGCGGAACTGGTTGCGGTCCTGCGCGGGCACCCCCAAGAGCTCACCGATCACGGTGATCGGCAGCGGCAGGGCCAAGGCGTCCATGGCGTCGACCTCGAGCACCTCGCCGATGTCGGCGACGAGGGTGTCGGTGATCTCCTCGATCCGTGCACGAAGGGCGTCCACCCGACGCACGGCGAACACCCCGGAGACCAGGGCCCGTAGCCGCGTGTGGTCGGGCGGGTTCAGGAAGACGAGCCCGTGGCGCGTGAACGCGCTCGACAGGCTGGCGGTGGCACCCGAAACCCCACCAGCGCCCCCGCTCGGGTCCGGTTTGCCGAAGCGGGGATCGTGCAGGACCGCCTCGCAGTCGGCATACCGAGTGAGGAACCACATGGGGCTCTGAGCGGTCTTGTGGACGGGGGCGATCTCGCGAAGTTGGCGATAGCGATCGAACGGCCGGGCCCGGCCCTCCGCGGTGAGGAGGATGTCCATGACAAGTTGGTCGGGGTCATCGACCGAAGTGCCGACGACGGCCGCCGGCTCGGCCGACCCCGTCACGATGCCGCCCCAGACCAGCTCCCCCGCATCACCGGCGAGTCGAGCTCCGCGAACTTGGTGTGCTCGGCGAGGAGGTCGCTGCCGTAGATGAGCGCGTTCTTCTCCGGTGTTCCGGTGACCTCGAACCGAGCGGGGCCGAACGACGCCAGCGGCGGGACGACCTCCCACCAACCCGGCCCGGCCTCCCGGACCTGACCGTACCAAGCCGCATAGTCGTGCGGGAGGTCGACGCTGCTCGGGAAGACCCGCCCGATGTCGGGGAGGAGGTGGTTCTGAACCTCGAACGCCGTCGTCATCGCCGACGACGGCACCACACCCAGCTCGTCCACCAGGTAGGACCGCACCTCGCCGAGGAGGTGCGCCCAGGAGAGCGGCGCGACGAGGGCGACGGTGTCGTGCATGAGCCAGTGGACCGATGGCCACGCGTCGGGGTCCGCGATGGCCCGATCTCCCAACGCGTCGTAGAAGTCGATCTCCCGGACCCCGGCCTCCTGTCGCACCCACCGCGCCAAGTGGCGCAGCGCGCCACCATCCTCGAAGACTCGGAAGAGGTGGCGTCGCCGACGCATCAGGTCGTAGTCGGCGCGGGTGAACGTGGCCGAGGCCGCCACCAGCCGTCGCGTCGCTCCCTCACCGACGGCGACGTCGGCGATCTCCAGGCGGTGGGCCTCGCGGTACTCCGGGGCGTTCATCGGGCTGTTCGGGAGCACCATGGTGTCGTAGACGACCGCGTACACCTCCCGGTCGATGCAACCCTGGAGGTCGTTCGCGAAGGTGGCCAGCGACGAACCTGGCAGGCCCATCATCAACTCGACGAACACCGTGGCACCCAGACCACGCAGATGGCCGGCCAGATCGTCGTAGGCAGCCGTCTTGATGTTCGAGCGGTCGACCACGGCAAGAACGTCGTCATCCATGCTCTGCAACGCGATCACCGGGAAGAAGCCGATCCCCGCGTCCCACAGCATCTGACAGATCTGCGACGTGTATTTCGTGGTGTTCTTGGCGAAGCAGCAGTAGAACTGCTTCGGAAACCCGTAACGCTCTCGGCACTCCACGACCTTGGCCGCGATCTCCACGTCGCGGGCGAAGATGCCGAAGTTGGCATCGATCACGAACACCGTCTCGACCTCGTGCCGTGCGCCCCACTCGATCTCGGCAAAGACCCGTTCGAGGTCGAACTTGCGAATGCGACTGTTCGTCGCCGACCCCCAGTCGCAGAACGTGCAGCCGTACGGGCACCCGCGGTTGGTCTCGATGGGGAGGAACTCGATGCCACGCGCGGCCATGTCGGCGAAGTACCCGGCGAGGTAGGGAGACGGCACCGCGTCGAGGTCGGCCATCCGCTCCCGTTCGCCCGTGCGAACCGGGCCGCGAGGCGTACGGTACGTGAGGCCGGGAACGGCGTCGAGCAGCGAGAGGTCGCCGGCGCGGCCCGCGAGCTTGCCTCCCAGCGCGTCGAGGATCTCCACGAAGGTCTGCTCGCCTTCACCCCGCACCGCGACGTCGACCGCGGGGTTCGCGGCGAAGAACGCGACCGCATCATCGGGGTACTTCGGCGTGCTCGGCCCGCCGTGTATGCACACGCTCTCCGGGCTGAGCTCCTTGATGGCCGCCGACAGCGCCAAGTTGTGGTCGATCGACCACACGTAGTTGGAGAACAGGAAGATCGCCGGCCCCTCGCGTTCCAGACGCCGCCGTATCGCCTTGATCGAGGCCACCCACACAGGGAGGAGCTCGTACGTCTCGAGCAGTCGACCACCGTCGAACGCCGAGGCATGGGCGAGGAGGAGACCCAGAGCGAGGTTGACGGGGGTGGGGTCCTCGTAAAGGGCGATCACCGAGACCCGGCCCGGTGCCCCCGGCCGGCGCAGGAGCTCGTTGCCGGCGCTGATGAGCGCCTTGCGCTGCGCGAAGGCGACGTGGCGGACGGCGGGCGGCGCCGACACCTCGGCCTCGGCCGGCGCGACGGCTCGAAGCGCGCCCGCCGCGCACAGCTCGGTCACCAGCGCCCGGAACTCGGGCTCAGGCAGGGCGCCGGCCCCCACGTCGACTTGTTGACGTGCATACGCCTGGGCGACCGAGCTCCCGGGCGCGAACGTCGCGAGCACGTGCAGTTCTGCGGCGGACAGCGGTCGAAGCGCCGATCCGCTGGGGCCGAACCACACGAACCCGTCGCCGGTGACCGCAACCAGCCGTGGCTGTGCGGCGACGAGAACGCTCGACGAGCTCGGCACGGCCGGCGGGTCGATCGCCACAGGGGTGAGCGCCGTACCGCCGAGACGGGGCCCGACCTCTTGGGCGCCGACGCAGGGCACCGCGGCTCCCAGGACCTCCGAGAGCGTGCCGCTCGCTTCGGCCGGAACGATCGCACCCGCAGCGGCAGCCTGCAGCGCGGCGAGCTCGCTCGCGCCCAGCAGGGTGCGCTCGAGCCGGCGGACGTGCTCGATCCCTCGGTCGGTGACCAGCACGAGGGCGGGCGCCGGCGATGCTCCCACGTCAGGCAGGCGCAGCACCGCTCGTGGCGGTGAGCAACTTGTGAGCGGACGATCGGGCCCCACGCATCACGGGCGAATCGAGCTCGTAGAACTTGGTGAGGTCCTCGAGCAGGTAGTGGCCCCATTGCGCGTCGTTGATGGACTCGCTGCCGGAGACCACGAAGGTCGCAGGCCCAAAGGATTCAAGGGGCGGCGTGGTCTCCCACCACCGGCCTCCCGACCGCCGAGCGGTGCTGAGCTCGAGGTACCACGCTGCATAGTCGTGGGGGAGATCGACGACCGCCGGGAAGGCTCGACCGAGATCGGAGATCAGTGTGTGTTGCACCATGAAGACGGTGTCCATGCCTGACGATCGCGGCAGGCCGAGCTCCTCGACGAGGTAACGGGACACCTCGTCGAGGAAGTGGGCCCAGCTCATCGGGGGCACGAGGATCTGGAGGTCCTGCACCATCCAACGCACGAGAGGAAGGTCGGAACCGGGCGCGACGGCGCGCTCACCGAGACGGTCGTAGAAGTCGATCTCACGCGTCCCGGTGGTGTGCCGCACCCATCGGGCGACGTGTCGAAGCAGGCCCAGGTTCTCGAAGACCCGGAAGGTCCTCCGATGGAGGTTCATCAGCTCGCGATCAGCTCTCGTGAAGGTTGCGCTCGACGCCACGAGCGTCCGCTCCACGCCCGGCTGGACCTCCACCACGTCAACCTCGAGCCGGTGTCGCTGTCTGTACTCGGGCGCGTTCATCGGGCTGTTCGGGAGCAACATCGTGTCGTAGACGCTCGCGTAGATGTCACGGTCGATGCAGCCCTGGAGATCGTCGGAGAAGCTCGCCACTGTCGAGCCGGGAAGACCCATCATGAGCTCCGTGTACACCGTGGCCCCCAACCCGACCAGATGGTCGGCGATTCGGTCGTAGGCCTCGGTCTTGATGTTCGAGCGATCGACGGTGGCCAGCACCTGCGGGTCCATGCTCTGGAGGGCGATCGCGGCGAAGAAGCTGATGTCGGCGTTCCACAGCAAGGAGCAGATCTCCACGGTGTACTTGGTCGTGTTCTTGGCGAAGCAGCACACGACCGAACGCGGGAAGCCGTACGTCTCGCGGCACTCGACGATCTTCCGGGCGATGTCGACGTCGCGCGAGAAGATGCCGAAGTTGGCGTCGGCCAGGAACAGCATCTCGATGTTGTTCCTGGCCCCCCATTCGATCTCGTCGAGCACCCGTTGCAGGTCGAACTGGCGAATGCGCGAGTTGGTGGCGGAGCCCCAATCGCAGAAGGTGCAGCCGTACGGACACCCGCGGTTGGTCTCCAGGGTCTGGAAGTCGACGCCCCGACCCACGATCTCGTCGAAGAAGCCGGTGAGGTACGGCGACGGCACGACGTCGAGCTCGGCCATCCGCGGGCGATCCGGGGTACGGCGAACCTCACCACCGTCCCGGTACGACACCCCCGGCACGCGATCGAGCACCGTCAGGTCGCCGTTGCGGCCGGCAAGGACCCCGCCGAGCGCGTCGAGGATCTCCACGAGCGCTTGCTCGCCCTCGCCGCGCACCGCCACGTCGACACCGACGTTGGCCGCGAAGAAGGCCGCCGCGTCGTCGTGGTACTTGGGGGTGCTCGGGCCGCCGTGGATGCAAACGCTCTCGGGGCTCATTTCTTTGATCATCGCGGCGATCGCCAGGTTCTGCTCCACCGACCAGATGTAGTTCGAGAACAGGAAGACGGCCGGCCCGCTCCGCTCCAGCCTGCGCCTGATCGCCTTCGGTGATGCGAGCCAGGCCGGGAGCAGCTCGTAGTGGTCGAGCAAGCGACCGCCTTCGTACTGCGCTGTGTACGACAGGAGGAGTCCGAGTGCGAGGTTGATCGCGATGGGGTTCTCGTAGAGGGCGACGACCGACACCTTCCCCGGGGCGGCCGGCCGCCGCATCATCTCGTTGCCCGAGGCGATGAGTCCTTTGCGCTGCGTGAAGACCTCCGCCAGCGAGCGCACCTTGAAGCGACCGTCGTCGACGTCCGGTGCCGCGACGGGGTCCACAACCGTGAGGATCGAGCCGCGCACCGCATCCTCGACCAACCGGTCGAAGTGATCCCGATCGATCGCCGCCGGACCGAGGGCCTGCTGGTGCAGGGCGAAGGCTTCCGACGCCTCGACGGTCGGTCCGAACAACAGCAACGCCGCCAGCTCGGCCGCCGACACCGTCGCCGCTCTCGCGCCCGAGGGGTGGAAGAACGCGAATCCCTCGGCGGTGAGCGCGAGGGTTCGCGGCAACCTGAGCGAGAGGAGATCCGAGGCCGACGGCGCCGCCGGCGCCGCCAGGCGACCGGGCAGCTCGGCCAGCGGCAGGCCGGATCGGAGTCCGAGCGGATCCGGGGTCGGTCCCGGCGCAGCGCGCCCGAGCCGGTCGAGGAGCGCGTCCACCACGACCCTTTCGGGTGCGTCCTCCGAGACGGGTTCCGGCGGTTCCGAACCGGTGGCCGCGACCTGCTCGAGCAGGTGGAGGGCGTCGTAGCCCAGGTTGACCACGTCGAGGTGGTTCGTGAACTCGACGCCCCGCTGGTTGAGCACGAGAAGGAGCGGTTGCCATGCCATGTGGTGAACGACCTCGGGTCCTTCGTTCCAGCGCGCCTGCCGGCACGCGCGGACGGGCCATGGTACCCGGACTGGCCTCGACAGGAGCGCCGGCCGCGACCACCAGCACCCGAGAACGCGCGCTATCCGATGCCCATGGCGAAGCCGCCGTCGACCGGGACCACCGCGCCGGTCACGAACGAGGCGCGGTCGGTGGTCAGGAAGTGGACGACCGCCGCGACCTCGTCGAGGGTGCCCGCCCGCTTCAGCGGGGTGGCCGCCACCCAGCCGGGGCCGGCGGGCGTGACGTCGCTCCAGTTGTCGAGCAGCCCGGGGGCCACGACGTTGACCCGGATGTTGCGGGACCCGAGCTCGCGGGCGAGGGCCCGGGCCAGGCCGATCTGGCCCGCCTTGGACGCGTCGTAGGACGACACCCCCGGGGTGCCGTACAGCGACGACACCGAGGAGATGAAGACGATGGCGCCCCGCCGGCGCCGGACCATCGACTGCGCCGCCCGGCGGGCCACGAAGAAGCTGCCGTTGAGGTTGGTGTCGACCACCTCGCGGAACGACGCCGGGGAGGCCCGGATGGCCAGGTTGCGGTGGGCGAAGCCGGCATTGACCACGACGGCGTCGACTGGGCCGTGCTCGGCCTCGATGGCCTCGAAGGTGGCGTCGACGGCGTCGGGATCGGCGACGTCGCAGCGGTACTCGGGCCCCACGCCGCCGGGCTCGGTGCGCCAGGTGGTGACCACCCGGTCGCCGGCGGCCCGATGGTGGTCGGCGATGGCCCGGCCGAGGCCGCGGTTCCCCCCGAAGATCGCCACCAGCCGCTCCGTTTCCACCGCGGCAGTGTACGAGCGGCCGCGACCCGGCCGGTGCGCCCCCGTAGACTGCCCGCCGCGTGGACACCGATCCCCTCCCTCCCAGCCCGCCGCCTGGGCGACGCGTCGCCCTCGTCACCGGTGCCGCCCGCGGCATCGGGCTGGCCGTGTGCCGGCACCTCGCCGCCCGCGGCGACATCGTCCACGCCACCTGGCGGTCCACCGAACCGCCGGCCGTGGAGGGCGTGCGCTTCCACCGGAGCGACATCGTCGAGCCCGGCGCCCTCGAGGCCGTCATCGCCGAGGCCGAGGCCGCCGACGGCCCGATCGACATCGCCGTCGGCAACGCCGCCATCCTGCGCGACGGCATGTCGTTCCGGATGTCCGACGAGCAGTTCCTCGAGGTCCTCCACGTCGACCTCGAGGGCAACATGCGCCTCGCCTCCCGGGTGCTCCCCGGCATGGCCGCCCGGGGGTGGGGGCGGGTCGTGTTCGTGTCGTCGGTCGGGGGGATCACCGGCTCCTCCAGCCAGGTCAACTACGCCACGGCCAAGGCCGCCCTGCACGGCTTGGCCCGCAGCGCCGCCCTCGAGGTCGCGGCCGACGGCGTCACGGTCAACGTCGTCGCCCCTGGGCCGATCGACACCGAGCTGATGCGGGGCATGGGCGAGAAGCACTTCGCCGCGTTCAGCGCCGTCGTGCCGGCCGGGCGCATGGGCCGGGTCGACGAGGTCGCCGACCTCGTCGGCTTCCTCGCCTCCGATCACGCCGCCTTCATCACCGGGGTGGTCATCCCCATCGACGGCGGCCTGCTCCTCTCCGACGGCTTCCTCCGATCCAACCGCGAGCGGGTCCTCATGGCCCGCCGCTCGCTCGAAGGGGATGGCGGCGGGGGGACCGGGTAGGGCGCCCGCCGGGCCGGTGTCAGTCGGCCAGCAGCTTGAGGCCCGAGTTGTAGCGGCGGGTGGGTGCCAGCTCCACGTCGATGCGTTCGGCGATGGCGGCGATGGCGCGGGCCACCTCGCTGTCGGGTGACACCGCCATCACCGGCCGGCCCGAGTCGGAGCCCTCGCGCAGCTCCTCCACCAACGGCACCTGACCGAGGAGGGGGACGCCGAGCCGTTGGGCCAGCTCCTCGCCGCCGCCCTGACCGAAGATCTCGTAGCGGGTGCCATCGTGTCCGGTGAACCACGACATGTTCTCGATGATGCCCTTGAGCTCGAGGTTGACCTTCTCGGCCATGAAGCCCACGCGCTGGGCCACCCGCTGCGCCGCCGGCTGGGGGGTGGTGACCACGTAGAGCTCGGCCCGGGGCAGGTTCTGGGCCATCGAGATGATCACGTCGCCAGTGCCGGGCGGCAGGTCGATGACGAGGTAGTCGGGGTCGTCCCAGAACACGTCGACCAGGAACTGCTCGAGCGCCTTGTGGAGCATCGGGCCCCGCCAGATCACGGGCTGGTCCTCGCCGGCGAAGAACCCCATCGAGATGGCCCGCACCCCGTGGGCCTCCGGCGGCACCAGCATCTCGTCGATCACCACCGGCGGCCGGTCCACCCCCAGCATGCGGGGGATCGAGAAGCCCCACACGTCGGCGTCGATGACGGCCACGCTGTGCCCCCGCTGGGCCAGGGCGATCGAGAGGTTGGCCGTGAGCGACGACTTGCCCACCCCGCCCTTGCCCGAGGCGATGAGCAGGACGCGGGTGCGGCTGGCCGGGTCGGCGAAGGGGATGCGCCGGCCCTCGGCGTGGCCGTGGGCGTGGCTCTGGCCGGCGGTCGACCCGGGGTCGCCGTGGAGCCGCTCGCGCAAGGCGACCCGCTCCTCGTCGGACATCACGGTGAAGTCGATCCCGACCTGCTCGACGCCGTCGAGGGCGACCACGGCCTCGGTGACGCGCCGCTGGATCTCGTTCCGCAACGGGCAGCCGGGCACGGTGAGGGCCACCAGGACGGTGACGGTCTCCCCGTCGATGCCCACCGATCGCACCATGCCGAGGTCGACGATGCTGCGGTGGAGCTCGGGGTCCTCCACGGGTCGCAGGGCGTCGATGACAGCGGTCTCGGTGACCGGCATGGGACCTCCTGGGCGCCGGAACGAATTTCTCCTATAGCGATAGGTACAATACCGAGGTGGCCGCGACCCCACACCATCGGACCACGGCGCCGGCCGAACAGACGGCGCTGTCGCCGAACGACTTCTCCTCGATGGTCACCGCCGTCACGTCCGCCTTCGGCGACCCCACGCGGCGGGGCATCTACCTCTTCGCCCGCGAGCAGGACGGCGGGGTCACGGCCACCGAGGTGGCCCAGCGCTTCGCCCTCCACCCCAACGTGGCCCGCCACCACCTCGACAAGCTCGCCGCCGGCGGGTACCTCGAGATCGAGGTGTCCCGGGGCGGCAAGGCCGGCGCCGGGCGGCCGGCCAAGCACTACCGGGTGTCGGACCGCACCCCCGCCCCCGCCTTCCCCGTCCGCCACGACGACCTCCTCGTCACGCTGCTCGGTCGGGCCCTGGCCCGCATCCCGCGGCGCGAGGCCGAGGCGCTGGCCGAGGAGGTCGGGCTGGAGTACGGGCGGCTGATGGCGTCGTCGATCGGCGGCGCCAGCGAGGACGCGCAGCGGTCCTTCCGGTCGGCGCTGCACATCGTGGCCGATGCCCTCACCGCCCACGGCTTCGCCGCCCACGCCGAGAAGCACGGCAACCAGCTCCGCATCGTGTCCGAGCACTGCCCCTTCGGTGACGCCGCCATCGAGAACCCGGTCATCTGCGCCGTCGACCGGGGCATGGTGCGGGGGATGCTCGGCTCGATCTACGGCCAGGCCTCCACCGAGCTGGCGGCGTCGATGGCCAAGGGCGACGACGTGTGCGTCACGTCGGTCGAGGCGTGACCCGGCACTACCTCGACCACGCGTCGACCGTCCCGCTGCGCCCCTCGGCCCGGGCGGCGATGGTCACCGCCCTCGACCTCCCGGCCGCCGATCCCGGGCGGGTCCACGCCGAAGGCCTCCACGCCCGCCACGCCCTCGAGGCCGCCCGGCAGGCCGTGGCCGACTTCCTTGGGGCCCGGCCCCGCGAGGTGGTCTTCACCGGCAGCGCCACCGAGGCCCTCGTCACCGCCGTGGCCGGCTGCGCCGACCGGGGGCGGCACGTGGTGCGGAGCGCCGTCGAGCACGCCGCCGTGCGGCGCAGCGTGGAGCGCCTCGTCGCCGCGGGCCACGAGGCCACCGTGCTCCCCGTCGACGGGGCCGGGCGGGTCGACCCCGACGACGCCGCCGCGGCCCTCCGGTCCGACACCGCGCTCGTGTGCCTGCAACTCGGCAACCACGAGGTGGGCACGCTGCAGCCCGTGGCGGAGGTGGTGGCCCACTGCCGGGCCAGGGGGGTGCTCACCCTCGTCGATGCGGCCCAGGGCGCCGGCCGCGTCCCGCTGTCCTTCGCCGACCTCGGCGCCGACCTCCTCGCCGTCAGCGCCCACAAGCTGGGGGGCCCGCCCGGGATCGGTGCCCTGCTCGTGCGCCGGGGCCTCCGCATCGACCCGCTCCTCGTCGGGGGCGACCAGGAGCGGGCCCGCCGGGCCGGCCTGGAGAACCTGCCGGCCGCCGCCGGGTTCGCCGCCGCCTGCGCCGAGCTTTCCGCCGGCGACCGCCTGGCCGAGGAGGCCGCCGCCGCCGGCCGCCACACCGACCGGATCCGGGCCGGGCTCGCCGCCCTCGACGGCGTCACCGTCTACGGGCCCTCCGACCCGGCCCTGCGCCTCCCCCACCTGGTGTGCGCCGGCATCGAAGGCATCGAGCCCCAGGGGGTGCTCCTCGGGCTCGACGGGGCCGGGATCGCCTGCCACTCCGGGAGCGCCTGCAGCAGCGAGTCGCTCGAGCCGTCGCCCGTCCTCGCCGCCATGGGGGTCGACGCCCACCGCTCGCTGCGGATCAGCGTCGGGTGGAGCACCACCGACGCCGACGTCGACGCACTGCTGGCCCACCTCCCCCGGGTGGTGGCCGACCTGCGGGCCCTGGGCGCGGGCTGACCCGGCGGGGCGTCAGTCGATCGAGTGATCGGCCCGGAACGCGTCCCAGCTGCGCCACCCGAAGCCCGGGGCCTCCCAGCGGGCGATGGCCGGCTCCGGTTCGGCGTGGGCGAACTCGGCCGGCGAGAGGGCGAGGCCGAAGTCGCCCTTGGGGCCGAGGGACTCGGCGATGCGCTCGGCCGCCACGTCGCCCACGATCATGGCGTAGCTCGAATGCGACGGCCACAGCGCCATGAACTGCTCGAGCCCGAAGTTGTCGATCTTGGCCGGCGCCGGCTGGCCGACCTTGGCCGTGTTGCGGGCCGCCATCATCGGGTGCTCGGTCTTGCGGCGGGCGTAGACGTGCCACTGGAAATGGTGGGCCTCCCGCTCGATCTGCGGGCTCATGGCGAACAGCGCGCCCACCGCCCCGGCCACGACCTTGTCGTCGACGTTGACCTCGAAGCGCAGGTCGTCGGCGCCGAGGGTGGTGAGGGTGTCGTCGATGGGCGGGTTGACGATCCACACCACGTCGCCACCGTCGACCGTGTGGGCGGTGATGGTGTAGCCGCCGTAGTGGCCGGCCACGAGGGGGAGGTCGGCGCCGCGAACGCAGAGCAGGTAGCGGCGGCGCACGGCCTGGCTGGCCTTGGCCACGTCGACGCCTTCCTTGCGCCGCACCGGGTCCCGCAGTCGCAGGGCCACCTTCTGGAGGAGCCCGGCGTTGCCGCCGCTGGCCGCCAGCACGGTGTAGCGGGGGACGATCGGGATGGTGACCCCGTCGATCTCGACGTCGACCCAGTCGACCGCCTTGTCGTTGTTGAGCGAGATCTTGATCACCGACCCGCGGAGGCAGCAGTGCTCGATGCCCCGCCGGAGCTCGTTGAGCAGCACCGACGGGCTGATGAGCACGTCGTTGCTGGTCTCGAAGGTCACGTGGTCGGAGATCGACCCGCCGCTGAACACGCCGGGCAGCTCGGCCTCCCGGTACACGAGGGAGGCGTCGCTCCACAGTCGGGGTCGGGTGGACAGCTCGTCGGGGGCCACGGCGTAGTGGGTCCGCGCCTCGTCGTGGCGCAGCTCGTGGGACTCGGCCCAGAGCTTCCAGTAGCCGGCGGCGCGGCGGGCGGGCTGGATCCGGTTGGCGTCGTTGCCCTCGTAGCCGGCGCTGAGGTAGCCCTCGGCCTCGGTGGTCTCCACCCGCGCCGCGGGATCGGTGAGGAGGCACACCGAGTAGCGGTCGGCGAGCTGGCGCGCCAGGTAGTGGCCCTGGATGCCACCCCCGATGATGAGCACGTCGACGGCGAGGTCGTCGCTCAGCTCGGGGGGCATCGCGGAACTCTATCGTTCGGATTTGGCCGAGGTCGGGTGGACGGGCGCACGGTCAATCCCCCCGGTAGCGCTCTTCGCGCCAGGGATCGCCACGGCGGTGGTACCCGTTCTGCTCCCAGAACCCGGGACGGTCTTCGGTGAGGACCTCGATCCCGGTGGCCCACTTGACCGACTTCCACAGGTACAGGTGCGGGACCAGGGTGCGCAGCGGCCCGCCGTGGTCGGGGGCCAAGGGGGCGCCGTCGTAGGTGTGGGCCAGGAGGGCGTGGTCGCCGACCACGTCGGCGAGGGGCAGGTTGGCCGTGTAGCCCGGGTCGCCGTGCATGAGCACGAAGGCGGCCGTCGTGGGCAGGCCGGCGAGGGCGAGCACGTCACGGATGCGGACGCCGGCCCACCCGGTGTCGAATTTGGACCACTTGGTGACGCAGTGGATGTCGGTGGTGATCTCGACCTGGGGCAGGGCCAGGAGGTCGGACCAGGTCAGCACCACCTCCCGCTCGACGGCGCCGCCCACCCGGAACCGCCACGCCGCCATGTCGTAGCGGGGCACGTCGCCCACGTGGAGCACGGGGAACCGGTCGGTGCTGTACTGCCCCGGCGGCAGCCGGGACGCGTCGATGCCGCGTTCGGCCAGCGCCTGCCGATTGCGTTCGAAGAACCCCATGACGTCGTCCCGTGCGAAGGTGCCGAGGTCGGAACCGCATGACCCTCGGTACCCATCGGCCGCTCCCCCCTGCTCCGCAAGGATTTCGTCCTCCGCTAGTGTCGAGCCCGTGACGATCTACGTGATCCGCCACGCCCATGCCGGCAGTCGGGGCGGCGCCGCCGGGTTCGACTTCGACCGCCCGCTCAGCCCGAAGGGCCACGCCCAGCGGGCCCACCTCGAGTCCCTCCTCGCCGCCTGCCCGATCGACGCCGTCTACAGCAGCCCCTACTCGCGGTGCATCGAGACGGTGGCCGGGATCGCCGCCGCCCGGGACCTGGCCGTGGAGGAGCGCGACGAGCTCCTCGAGGGCGGCGACGCCGAGCCGGTGCTGGCCCTGATCGCCCGCACCGATCCCCGCCACGCCGTGCTGTGCAGCCACGGCGACGTGATCCCCCGCCTGCTGCGCCGGCTGGGGAGCACCGGCGTGGACGGCGTCAACGGCACGGCCCAGAAGGGGTCGCTGTGGGTCCTCGAGACCGACGGCGCCGGCCGCGTGGTGGCCGCCCGCTACGAACCGCCCGGCGTCCCCGACTGACCGATCCCTTGGGTGCGTAAGGGCGCGTATAGCGCACCCTTACGCACCCAAGGATCCAGCGTCAGCGGGTGGAGCCCGGGGTGGAGCCGGGGGTGGCCAGCTGGGCCTGCAACGAGGCCACCCGGTCGGCCATGAACGGCGGGACGCGGGCGGGGTCGATCCGGGCCAGCTCGGCCCGGGCGTCGTCGATGCGGCCGAGGTCCTTGAAGGCGATGGCCCGGAACAGGTGGGCGTCGCTGTAGCCGGGATCGGCGGTCACGGCGTCGTCGAGGTCGGCCAGCGCCCGGGCCCGCAGGCGCTGGGCGTCATCGCCCTGGGCCTGGAGCGAGGTGCGGTAGAGGAGCCAACCCCGGTAGGTGTAGGCCTCGGCGTTGCCCGGGCACTGCTCCAGCACGGTGGTGTAGGTGCGGACCGCCTCGGCCGCCTGGTCGCCGAGCTGGCTGGAGGCGGCGAGGAGGAGGTCGCGGCAGGTCTGGCGGTTGTCGCCGGTCAGGGCGTCCCCGCCCGATCGCCGACCGGCGGCGGACGCCATCAGCCATCCCGCCACCACGGCGAACACCAGCACGGCCACCGTGACGGCGATCCGGCGGCCCGCCGGCGGGCGGGCGGCGTGGACGGCGGCCAGGCCGGCCTCCCGCTCCTCGATGGCCCGCAGCACCGCCGCGGCGCGGGCGGTGTAGTCGTCGCGCAGGGCGGCTTCGTCCTCGGCGTCGAGGTCGCCCGCCGCCGCCTCGGCGTCGAGGTCCCGCAGCGAGCGCAGCAGGTGATCGCGCTCCTCCTCCAGGGCCACGAGGACGTCGGGGTCGAGGGCCCGGCGGGCGGCGCGCCGGGCGGCGGGACCGGCCGGGGCCGAGGGCGGGGTCGCCACCTCGTCGCGCCGGGCCCGGCGCTCCCGGGTGCCGCTCACGCCGGCGGCTCCGCGTCCGGCTGCTCCGCGTCCGGCTGGTCCTGCTCGGGCCCGTCCGGTCGGGCCTGCTCCTCGAGGGCCCGCTCGACGAGGGCCCGGTCGGCGTCGGTGGCGTGCCCGGCCCCCGCCGCTTCCCGCCGCCAGCGCAGGAACACCGAGGTGAGGCCGCCCACCGCCACCACGAAGGCGGCGACGGGGAGCACCCACACCAGGGCGGCCGTGCCGGTGGCGCCGGGCGTCAGCAGGATCTCGTCGCCGTACTTCTGGCGGTAGAAGTCCTGGATCTGCTCGTCGGTCTGCCCGGCGGCGATCCGCTTGCCGATGTCGATGCGGATCTCACGGCTGATCTCCACCGCGCTCTGCTCCACCGACTCGCCGGCGCACACCGGGCACTTGATCTTCGAGGCGATGGCCGCCACCCGTTCGGTGTCGGTGGCGGCCGGCCGGGGGCGCAGCGACCCGACGGTCAGGGCGGCGCCCACCACCACGACGAGCGCGACCCAGGGCCACCACGGGGTCCGGCCGGGCGCCGCCGCGCCGCCGGGCGCCGCCGCGCCGCCCGGCGCGCTCATCGCGAGGTCCCGCGGGTCGGGGCGGGCGCCGGGCCGGGGGCGGGGTCGGTGAACCCGCCCTGGCGCTTCACGTCGGCGATCACGGCGTCGAGCCCGGCCTGGGTGACCCCGATGAACTTGGCCACCACCTGGCGGGCGGGCGACACCACGTAGCTCTCGGGCACGCCCGACACGCCGAAGTCGAGCACGGCCGGGCCGGTGTCGCCGCTGATGACGGGCCAGTCGCCGCCGTACTGGGCGAAGAAGGCGCGGATGGCCTCGGGGGTGTCGTTGAAGGCCACGCTCACCACGGTGACGTCGCCGGCGGCGGCGTGGGCCCGCACGAACGCGGCCAGCTCGGGGTGCTCCTGCCGGCAGGGCACGCACCACGAGGCGAAGAAGTTGACGACGACGAAGCGACCGCGCTGGTCGTCGATGTCGAAGCGCTGCCCGTCGAGGGTGGTGCCGACGAGGCGGGGCACCGTACGCCCGACCAGCGCGCTCGGCACCGGCTTCTGGTCGGCCGGCACGCGGGTGGCGAGCACGACGACGAGCAGCAGCAGGGCGGCGCCCACGCCGCCGGCGATCCACGGCGCCGTGCGCCGGCGGGCCGGGCCCGCGTCCTGCGCACCGGCGTCGGCCGGGCCGTCGGTGGCGGTCACCCGACCACGCCCACCGGGTCGGCCGGGGCGGGCACGCCGTCGCCGGGCAGGGCGGAGGTGGGCGAGAGCGGATCGCGCCGGCGCCCGGGCACGATCGACAGGGCCGTCCCGACCACGATGATGCCGCCCCCGATCCACAGCCAGACGATCAGGGGCTGGACGATCACCCGCACCGTGACCACGTCGCTGCCGGCCGAGGGCAGCTCCTGGAGCGACAGGGCCACGTCCTCGAGGGGGCCGCTGGCCACCGACGGCGTCCCGATCACCATCGAGCCGAACTTGAACCGGTTGAGGGCCGGGGCGAAGGGGCGCCCGTCGACCTCGACCGTGGCCGACACGACGTCCTTGTTGGACAGCACCTGCTGCTCGGTCCCCCGGAACACGAAGGTGTGCCCGGCGAACTCGGCCGTCTCCCCCGGCCGCAGCTTGAGCTCGGTGGTGCGGCCGTAGGCCGAGCTGGCGGCGATGGCCACGGCCATGACCACCACGCCGAGGTGCACGATCATCCCGCCGTTGGCCCGGCCGACGAGCCCCCGCCAGCCCTGGCGCCGGGTGGCCAGCACGAGCTGGCGGCCGGCGGCCCCGGCCGCGAACCCGCCGAGGAAGAAGGCGAGGAGCGGCGACGGACCGGTGGCGCCGAGCAGCACGGCCAGCACGAGGCCGGCCGCGCCGACCCACGACGGCCACAGCAGGCGGTGGCGGAGCAGCTCGCCGCTGGCCATGCGCCACGGGAGCACGGGGGCCACGGCCATGAGGAACAGCAAGGCCAGCCCGAGGGGCGTGCTCATGCGGGCGAAGTACGGGACGCCCACCGAGATGCGGTCGCCGTTGAGGGCCTCGACGATGAGCGGGAACACGGTGCCGAGCAGCACGACGAAGGCGAAGCCCGAGAACAGCACGTTGTTGGCCAGGAAGGCGCCCTCCCGCGACACGGGCGAGTCGATGCGGCCCGGCGCCCGCAGGCGGTCGCCCCGCCACCCGATGAGGCCGACGGCCACGGCCACGATGAGGGCGAAGAACCCGAGGATCATCGGCCCGATGCCCGAGGCCGAGAAGGCGTGGACGCTGTCGAGCACGCCCGACCGGGTGAGGAAGGTGCCGAGGATGGTGAGCGAGAAGGTGGCGCACAAGAGCGACAGGTTCCAGACCCGCAGCATCCCGCGGCGCTCTTGCACCATCACCGAGTGGAGGTAGGCGGTACCGGTGAGCCAGGGCAGGAGGGAGGCGTTCTCGACCGGATCCCAGGCCCAGTAGCCGCCCCAGCCGAGCACCTCGTAGGACCACCACGCGCCCATCACGATCCCGGCGCTGAGGCAGGCCCATGCGAACAGGGTCCACCGCCGGGTGCCGACCAGCCAGCCCTCGCCCACCCGGCCGGTGACCAGCGCGCCGATGGCGTAGGCGAAGGGCACGGTGAAGCCCACGTAGCCGAGGTACAGGATCGGCGGGTGGAAGGCCATGAGGAGGTGGTTCTGCAGCAGCGGGTTCGGCCCTGGCCCGTCGTAGCCGGGCGGGACCTCGACGCTGGTGAAGGGGTTGGCCGGTCCGGCCAGGAGCAGGAAGAAGAAGGCGGCGACCACCAGCATCGTGAGGAGCGTCCAGCCCACCAGCGGGTCGGCGAACCGGTCGCGCTCGCGCCGGGCGACCACGGCGGTGTACCCGGCCAGCACGAGGGCCCACAGCAGGATCGACCCCTCCAGCGCCGCCCACATCGTGGCGAACTTGAACAGGGCGGGGGTGGTGGTGGCCGAGTGGTCGTGGACGTACTTCACGGTGAAGTCGTCGGTCATCAACGCCCGCTCCATGGCCACGACGCACAGCAGCGCGCCGGCCAGCACGAGCCAGGCGTAGCTGCGCCCGCTGCGCACCATGGTCGGGTTGCGCCGCACCAGGCCGACGCCGAGCACGAGCGTGCCGAACACCGAGCCGAGCAGGCCGAGCACGATCCCGGCCACGCCGAGGGCGGTGTTCATCGGAGGATCCTCGCCGGGCGGTACATCGTGGGCCCGGTGGTCAGGCGCCGCACAGGTTGGCGCTCTGGGCGCCCCCCATCGTGAGCTTGGCGTCGCTGGCGTTGCCGGCCTCGGTGAGCCGGTCGTTGTTCTTCTCGATGTACTGCTCGGTGTGCTTCACGATGGGCACGCCGCTCTCGAACCGACTGCCGTCGGCGCTCCAGGACCCTTCGAGCAGCACCGGGATGCCCTCCTGGAACAGCTGCGGCGGGGCCCCCACGCTGCGGACGTCGACGGTGGCGCCGCCGTAGGCGACCTGGAAGTCCACCCCGTCGGCAGTGGGGCGCACCGAGCGGCACACGACGGTGCCCTGCATCTTGAACGGGCTGCGGCCCTGGGTGGCCTTCTGGGCCACGGCCTCGTCGACGTTGTAGAAGAACACGGTGGCGCCGGCGAGGTTGCGGACCACGAGGAAGGCCACGGCGGCCAGTACGAGCAGGACGCCGGCCCACGCCCAGCGCCGCACCCCGGCCGGCCGGGCCCGCTCGGGCCGGGGGCGGGGCCGCAGGTCGAGCCCGGGCACCTCGGCCGCGTCGGCGCTCTCCTCCTCGTCGAGGGAGGGGCGGGTCGGGCCGCTCATCGGACGCTCCCCTCGGCCGGTGTGGTGCTCCACCGCCGCCGGTCGGCCGGCACCTGGGCGCTGAGGGCGCGGCCCCGTCGCACCAGGACGGCCACGTAGGCGCCGATCCCCCCGGCGACGGCCGCCCATCCGGCGATGATGTAGGGGGCGTTGTCGGCGGCGGTGCTCATCGCCCGCTCCCCTCGGCCACGCGGGCGCGGATGGCCTCGTCGACCAGCACCTCGTCGCGCTGGCGCTCGAGCCAGGCCACCCGGAAGCGGTGCATGAGCAGCCACACGAACAGGACGGCGAACACGGCGAAGCCCAGCATCATCGTGAAGAGCTGGAGGCCCGAGATGTTGGTGCCGGTGACGTCGAGGGTGGGGAGCTGGTGCAGGGTGCGCCACCACACCACCGACTGGCGCACGAGGATCACGTTCGGGAGGAGCAGCAGCCCGAGCACGGCGGCCTGCCGGGCCCGCACGTCGGTGTCGCCCGGCAGCTTGCGCAGGGCCAGGTAGCCGAGGAGCAGCAGCATCAGCATGGCCGTGGAGGTGAGCCGGGCGTCCCACACCCAGTAGGTGCCCCAGGCCGGGCGGCCCCACAGGCTGCCGGTGATGAGGGCCAGGGCGGTGAACAGCGCGCCGATCTCGGCCGAGGCGAGGGCGACGAGGTCCCACCACACCGACCGGCGCCACAGGTAGACGCCGCTGCCGACGGTGGTGAGGAAGCAGCCGATGTAGGCGGTGGTGGCGGCCTGCGGGTGGATGTAGAGCAGCCGGACCAGGGCGCCCTGGACCACGTCCTCCGGGGTGCCGAAGAGACCGAGGCCGGCGAGGGCCGCCGCACCGGCCAGCACCACGGCGCCGAGGGCGCGGGTGGCGGTCGACCCCGTGCCGCGCGGGCCGCCGTCGGCCCCGGCCGCGGGGGCGGGGGCGAGCTCGGCGTCACTGGTTGCGGGTGCGGTCACGCTTCCTCCAGCAGGGGACCGAACAGGGCGGCTCCGGCCACGAGATAGATCACGGCGAACACGGCGAGCCAGCCGAACCACGGCCATCCGTCGGCCGGGGTACCGGCGAGCGCTGCTTCGAACGCCCGGGTGGCGCCGATCAGCACCGGCGCGAGCACCGGCAGCAGCAGGAGCGGCAGCAGGGTCTCGCGCACGCGCAGGCCGGCGGCGAGGACGCCGTAGAGGGTACCGGCGCCGGCGATCCCCACGGAAGCCGAGACGACGGTGGCCATCAGCAGGGGCCACCCGCCGAGGGTGGCGGAGTAGAGCACCGCCACCCCGACGAGGAGCAGGGCGGCCAGGACCAGGAGCTGGGCGGCCACGGCCAGGGTCTTGCCGAGGAACAGCGCGGCGGGCTCGATGCCCGAGAGCCGCAGCGCGTCGGTGGCCCCGTCGGCCACCTCCACCGCGAACGCCCGCTGGATGGCGAGGAGCCCGCACAGCAGGACGGCGATCCAGTAGAGCCCAGGGGTGGCCTTGGCCAGCACACCCCGGTCGGGATCGAGGGCGAAGGCGAACAGCACGAGCACCAGCACGGCGAAGGGCCCGATCTGGTTGATGCCGACCCGGGAGCGCCACTCGATGCGCAGGTCCTTGCCGGCCACGAGGGCGACATCACGGAACACGGCTGGCCTCCGTGGCGGGGACGGCCGTGTCGCTCGTGACCACGCCCCCGACGAGGGTCACGGTGCGCTGGGCCATGGCGTCGGCCCGCTCGTGTTCGTGGGTGGCGAGCAGCACGGTGGCCCCGGCGGCCGCGGCTTCGAGCACGAGCCGGTCGACGAGGTCGCGGGTGTCGTGGTCGAGGGCGGCGTGGGGCTCGTCGAGCAGCCACAGCTCGGGCCGGCGGGCCACGAGGGCGGCCAGGGCCACCCGCCGGCGCTGCCCGGCCGACAGCCGCGCCACCTCCACGTCACGCAACCGCCCGTCGAGGCCGAACGCGGCCATCGCCCGCTGGGCGTCGGCGTCGTCGGCCCCGGAGGCCCGAGCCCAGAACTGCAGGTTGTCGTGGACGGACAGCTCCTCGTAGAGGCCGGTGCGGTGCCCGAGGTACCCGACGCGGCGGCGCACGTCCCGGGCGGCGCGGCGCAGGTCGGCGCCGAGCACCCGGCCCTCGCCCCCGCGGAGCGGCAGCAATCCCGCGCACAACCGGAGCAGGGTCGACTTCCCGGCGCCGTTCGGTCCCTGCACGAGGACGATCTCCCCCGGCGCCACAGCCAGGTCGACCCCGGCCAACGCCGGGAACCGGCCGAGGAGCGCCACGGCACCACGGAGCTCGATCACCGGCTGCATCCGGGCCAACGGTACCCCCCGCGCCTGGACGTTCCCATGTCGGCCAGTACCCTGACCGCCGTGCTCCTCGCCAAGATCCTGGGTGGCATCGGCCGCGCCCTCATCTCCGCCGGTGTCCTGGTGCTGCTGTTCGCGGCCTACCAGCTCTGGGGCACGGGGCTGCGCACCGACCGGGCCCAGGACAAGCTGCGCGACGCCTTCGGCGCGCAGGTCAGCGAGCTCCAGAAGGTCACCGGGGTCACCCTCCCCCCCGGGTTGGGCGGCGGCGGCGACAGCGGCGCCCAGGCCGCCAGCCCCACCGGGCTGAGCCTGGCCGAGCTGGCCAAGGACCCGAAGGTCCAGGAGTACGCCCGCACCCACAAGTACCAGTGGGGCGAGTCGATCGGGAAGATCGTCATCCCCAAGATCGGGGCCGACTTCTGGATGATCGAGGGCGTGGAGCTGAGCCTGCTGTCGGAGGGCCCCGGCCACTTCCCCACCACCCCGCTGCCCGGCCAGCCCGGCAACGCCGCCCTGGCCGGCCACCGCACCACGTGGAAGGCGCCGTTCAACCGGATCGACGAGCTCTCCCCCGGCGACAAGATCACCGTCGAGACCCTGCAGGGCCGCTTCACCTACGAGGTGATGCCCCAGGACGGCGGGCTCGGCTACTTCATCGTCAACCCGAGCAACGTCAGCATCCTGGAGGACAAGGGCGACAACCGGCTCACCCTGATGGCGTGCCACCCCAAGTACAGCGCGGCCCAGCGCATCGTCGTCACCGCCAAGCTGGTGGAGAACCCGGCCGAGGAGTCACCCCAGTCGGAGCCGCCGCCCGGGTTCCGGCCCGACGCCGCCATCGGCGCGCTGGGCGCCGACGAACAGGCCGCCACCACCCAGGTGGCCACGCTGGCCGCCGGCGACGATTCGGCCCGCATCCCCGCCATCGAGTTCGGGGCCGGCGCCGGCGCCCTCTGGCTCCTCGTCGCCCTGCTCGGCCATTGGAAGCGCCGCATCAAGTGGCCGGCCTACGCCGTCGGGCTCATCCCCTTCGGTGTGCTCCTGTGGTTCTGCTTCGAGAACATCAACCGGGCCCTGCCCGCGGGCTACTGACGATGCGGGGCCGGGCCGGCGCGGGCCGGCGGCGCCGCGGTCACCTGCTGGTCGCCGCCCTGCTCCTCGCCGGGCCGGCGACGGCCGCGGGCTGCGCCAAGGAGGAGCCGGCGGCGGCGGGCAAGGGCACCACCACCGTCACCACGGCCGACGAGGTGCCCGGCACCACCGAGGTCCCGCCGGACCAGGGCACCCAGCTCTCGGTCTACAACCCGTCGGTCGGCGACTGCTTCGACCGCCGCAAGTCCACCGACGGCAGCAACCGGGGCTACATCCTCAAGCTCGACTGCGACAAGCCCCACAGCTTCGAGGTGTTCGCCCTGGTCGACATCCCCGACACCACCTTCCCGGGCGATGCGGCGCTGACCACGCTGGCCAAGCGCCAGTGCCTCAAGTCGTGGACGGCCTATGTGGGCCAGCCCTACGAGACCTCCGAGCTCGAGTACAGCTATGAGGCGCCGTCGCGCACGAACTGGGGGCTCACCTACAAGCACACCCTCGCCTGCCTGGTGCGGGCCCGCGCCGACGGCGGCAAGCTCACCGGCACCGCCCGCGACAGCCGGCTCTGACCCGGGGGTGCGACCTGGGCCCCGGCCCTACTTGCCCTTGAACTCCGGGGGGCGGCGGGTGCGGAAGGCGTCGAGCCCCTCCTGGAGGTCCTCGCTCTCCCAGGCCAGCCGGAAGGCGACGTCGAACTCCGGGGTGCTCTGGGCCAACGGCTCGCTCTGGTTCAGGCCGAGCTTGTGACCGGCGATCGACAGCGGGGCCAGCGTGGCGATGTGGTGGGCCCATTCGAGGGCGTCCTCGAGGGCGCCGGTGCGCTGCACCAGACCGACGTTGACCGCCTGCTCGGCGGTGAGGATGTCGCACCCGAGGAGGATGGCGCGGGCCGCGCCCTGGCCGGCGATGTGGGCCAGGCGCTGGACCGTCCACTGGTCGATCATCAAGCCGAGCTTGGCCGCGGGGATGCCGAACTTGGCCGTGTGCGACGCCACCCGCAGGTCGCAGGCCACGGCGATCTGGGTGCCGGCGCCGAGGGCGTAGCCCTCCACCGCGGCGATGGTGGGGAACGGGGCCTGGCGCAGCACGTCGAGGACCTCGAGGAGGTTC
Source organism: Actinomycetes bacterium (assembly GCA_029782025.1). GTDB lineage: Bacteria > Actinomycetota > Acidimicrobiia > Acidimicrobiales > Acidimicrobilacustridaceae > JAKOVR01. Next base: position 61,688 of record JAKOVR010000099.1, read on the forward strand.
GAGACGAACTCGCTGTCGACCGCACCCTGCAGGTCGGCGCCGGCACAGAAGTCGCCCTGCGCCCCGGTCAGCACCAACGCCCTCGTCTCGGGATCGGCCACGGCGTCGCCCACGGCCACGGCGAAGCCGTCGACGTCCTCGTAGCTGAGGGCGTTGCGCCGCTCGGGTCGGTCGAAGGTGATGAGCGTGACGCTGCCCTGCCGCTCGCTGTGGATCATGGTGTGCTCCCTCTGGTGTCGGTGTCCCGACCCCCGGCGGCCGGGGCCCGTTACATGACCGCGCGGTAGCTAGCGGCCCCGCCATTCCGGCGGGCGCTTCTCGAGGAAGGCGGTGATGCCCTCGGCCGCGTCCTCGGTGCCGGTCACGACGGTGAGCAGCGGGTGCAGCAGCCGCAGGGCGTCGTCGGCCGACTGGTCGAGGACGGCGTAGAAGGCGTCACGCCCGAGCCGCATCACCGCCGGCGACTTGGCCGCCAGCGTGGCGGCCAGGGCGTCGACCTCCGGGCGCAGGTCGGCCGCCGGCACCACCCGGGTGAGGAACCCGAGCGGCGCGGCCTCCGCCGCCGTGAGCCGCCGGCCGGTCATCATCAGCTCGAGCGCCACCTTGGGCGCCATCGACCGGAGCATCGGCACCGTGATCATGAACGGCCACAGGCCCCGGTCGATCTCGGGGGTGCCGAAGCGGGCGTCGTCGGCCGCGATCACGAGGTCGCAGGCCAGCGCCAGGCCGAACCCGCCGGCCAGGCAGTAGCCCCGCACCTCGGCGATCGTCGGCTTGCCCAGCGACCACAGCTGGCGGAACACCTCGGCCAGCTCGCCCCGGCTGTCGTGCAGGTCGAGGTAGCCGGCGCCCTCAGCCATGCCGCCGAGGTCGGCGCCGGCGCAGAAGGCCTTCTCCCCCGCCCCCGAGAGCACCAGGACGCGAGCGGCCGGGTCGGTGCGGATCTCCTCCAGGCGCCGGCGCAGCTCGGCCACGACGGTCCACGACAGGGCGTTGTGGCGCTCGGGCCGGTTGATGGTGAGCCGGGCCACGCCCTCCTCGCACTGGTACAGGAGCTCGTCGGCGGGCGGGGTGTCGTCTCCCATGGGGCCGACACGGTACAGGGTCCACCTCCGGGTCGCCGCACCTCTCTACCCTCGGGGGGCATGTTCGCCGCCGAAGGCCTCACCCCTGTCCTCGCCGTGGTGCTCCTCGGCGCCGGGATCGCCCTGCTCGGGCTGGTCGGGTGGCTCGACCAGCGCACCGAGGGCCGCCCCCGCCGCGACGCCACCTGGCCCACCTCGGCCGAGGAGCGCCGCCTGATGCGGGGCACGGCCGGCTTGAGCGTGGTCGGCATCGACCGCACCGGCCCCCTCGAAGTGCCCAAGGCCGATCTCGAGCGGGCCCGGGCCGCGCGCGCCGATGCGGCCGCCCCGCCCGCGCCGAAGGCCGCGGCACCGAAGCCCGCCGCACCGAAGGCGCAGCCGAAGGCCGCCGCACCGAAGGCCGCCGCACCGAAGGCGCAGCCGAAGGCTGCGGCCAAGCCGGCCCAGCCCAAGGCGGCCCCGGCCAAGCCCGCACCGGCCGAGCCCGGCGTCGGGGTGCACGTCCTCGGCCCCACCACCGACCTCGCGCCCACCCCTCGGCGCCGGCCCGCCCCCACGCCGGCCCCGACGGCCGACGCCACGGCAGCCCCGGTCGAACCGGCGGCGGACGTCGAGGCGGATGGCCCCCGCAGCAAGATGCCCAAGGGCGCGGCGCAGGCCCTCGACGCCCTCTTCGGCGACGTCCTCGACGACCGGGTCGCCTGACCCGCCCCCTGCACTCCCCATCCCGCCATCACACCTACTACTGTTGCGGTTCCATGACGGAGGCGGCCCCACGGTGTGGCGCGCCGCCCCCACGATGACCCCCTGTCGCACCATGCCGCCCGCCCCCATCGCCGAACTGAACCTCGCCGCCGCCACCATCTCGCTCACCCTCGGTGGTGCGCTGCTCGGGGCCGTGGGCTGGCTCGACCGCCGGCAGCGCCGGATCGAGGAAGCCCGGATCGAGGAGGCGGGGGCGGCCACGTCGGTCGACGCCGCCACCCCCGCTGACGTCCCGCCGACGAGCGCCGCCCCGAAGGCGGCTCCCGCGCCGGTCGCCGAGCCCGTGGCCCTCCCCGAGGCCGAGCCCATCGGTGACGCCCCCGCCGCCCCGCTGGTCACCGTGCGGGTGGCGACCAAGCCCGCGCCCAAGGTCGACGTGATCGACCTCACCGATCCGCACGGCGCCCGCCCCACCCTGGCCGAGCCGGTCGCCGCCGAGCCGCCCGCCACCGAGCCGCCCGCCACCGCACCGGCGACCGAACCGGCCGCCGCCGTCGATGCGGGCCCCGAGCCCGTCGCCGAGGAGCCCGTCGCCGAGGAAGCTGACGACGAGCCCGACCCCGAGCCCCGCAGCAAGCTGCCCCGGGGCGCCGAGGCCGCGCTGCTGTCGATCCTCGAGGCCGTGCCGGATCCGCGCAACACGATCGCCACGAAGGACCCCACCGCCGAGGTGCACGTCACCCGGTCCACGGCGTCGCGGGCCAAGGTGCGCCCGGTGCCGGTCCCCCCGACCCCGGCCAAGGGCGGGCGGTGGCAGGCCCCGGCCGACGCCACCCGCTACGACGCCGAGGCCCTGCGCCCCGGGCCGCCGGTGGAGTGGGGAAGCCGTTCGGTGCCGATCCTGGATCCGGCCGATGTGGCCGTGCCCGCCGGCGGCGGCGCCACCACGGCCACCGCCGACGCGCCCCGGGTCGACGGCCCGGCCGCCCGCTGAGCCGGCCGGCCACGCTCGGTGCCGTCAGTCACACAGAAAATAGGCGCAGCGCGGTCAAGATTCGGCTGATGCGGGCCGTTGTACGGGGTGATGTTCAAGCGCCTCCGGACCCAGACGATCGACCTCACCGACGCCGCCGACGCTGCCGTCGAGGATGAGGTCCGACCGAGTGCCCCGGCCGCCGCAGTGCGGCGCCACACCAACCCCGACGGTTCCACCGGCGGCTGGATCGCCGCCACCGCCCAGGTCGACGCCGAGGCGTGGGTCGGGGCCCGGGCCGTGGTCACGGGCAACGCCCGGGTGGCCGGCGGGTGCTGGATCGAGGACGAGGCCGTCGTGACCGACGACGCCGTGGTCCTGCCCGGCGCCCTCATCAAGGAGCAGGCCCACGTCGGCGGGTCGGCCACGATCGGCAAGGCCACCGTGGCCGGACAGGCCCGCATCGGCGGCCGGGCCCGGATCGAGGGTGGCGCCCACGTCAACGGCGAGGCCCGCGTCCAGGGCGAGGCGGCCGTGACCGGCCCGGCCATGATCTTCGGCGAGGCCCTGGTCACCGAGCACGCCGTGGTGACCGGCGGCAGCATCCGGGGCACGGCCATGGTCGCCGGCCAGCACGTGATCAGCGACGGGATGATCCTCGACGGCAGCGGCAGCTACCGCGTCGGCGATCGGCGCACCCCGGCCTCGCCGGCACCTGTCCACGCCTGATCGACGGGGCGCCGGTCAGCGCTGATCGGGGGCACCGCGCCAGCCCAGGTGGGCGAGGCCACCGGAATCGGCGAGCGCGACCGCCCACCGATCGGCACCGAGGACGTAGAAGCCGTGGTCGGGGTGCGGGGCGGGGATCGGGTCGATCGGCGCGATGAGCCCGAGCTCGTTGCCGACCCGGGCCACGAGGGAAGCGGCGTCGCAGTAGGCGAGCTGCCGGGCCGACGGGTCGAACAGATCGAGTACGGCGTCGAGCTTCGGGCCGAGGGCGCCGGCCAGGCGGAGCTGGCCGAAGACCCGGCCCCGCGAGGCCAGCGCCGGTGGCCACACCCGGGCCATGAGGAAGGCGATGCGCTCCAGTCGGTCGACGACGGCGGCGGCCGCCAGCCGGGCCGAGCGGGGATCGCCCCGGCCGGCCAACCCGAGGTCGACCTCGGCCGACGCCAGCCCGTGCCACTCGCAGGCCAGCACGTGGCGCCACACCGCATCCGGGTACCACGCCAGGACCGAACGGGCGCTCGTCAGGTGGCCATCCCCGTCGTGCAGCACGACGGTGGCGGCCAGCTCGTCGAACCGCCGCCACGGGACCTCGAGCCAATCGGCGATGGAGCCGTCGTCGGCCACCGCCACCCCGAGCAGGTCGTCGAGCCAGCGCCTGGACTCGTGGAGGGCCACCGGCACGCCGTGGACCGTGGCCGGGAGCTCGGCCCGCAGGCGCGCCTCCACCAGGCCGAACAGGTCCGGGCCGGGCAACGCCACGTGGATCCGGCGGTCGTTCCCGCCGACCGCGTCCCACCACCAGGCCGTGCAGTTCGTCCCCGGCACCACGGCGGTGACGGCCGGGCCGACGTGTTCCGCCCAGAGGGCGGCGATCGGATCGGTGGCCGCCCCGGCCAACACCGACGTCACGACGCTGGTCGCCGGGTCGGCCGGTGGTGCCGGCTCGGCCTCGGGCGTCGGCTCGGGTGGGGCCGGCAGCGCCGCGGCCGGAACGGGCGGGGACGGGAGGAGCACGGCGGAGACGAGCGCGCCCCAGCTCTGCGGCTGCGCGCCGAGGCCGGCGCCAGTGACGGGGTTCCAGTGCTCGGCGAAGCCCGTGGCCGCCATGCGCTCGACCAGACGGGCGCCTAACGCGTCGGCCTCGTCGTCGAAGGCGTGCTGGCGGGCGGCGACCCAGAACAGGTAGGTGAGCTGGGGCCAGCTCGTCCCTCGCCAGTAGCGCCCGGGCTCGAAGGCCGGCTCGCGGGGGTGCATGCCGGCCGGACCGAACGGCGTGCCGTAGGCCCGCGGGTCGGCCAGGTCGGCGAACACCGTCGCCACCCGCGGCGAGGACGACGGCTCGACGAGGACCGGGAGCAGAGCGTCGAGGGTCCGCACGATGCCGTGCGGTTCGTCAGCCCAGGTACGGCGCTCCTCGTCCCACCGGGCCGCCAGCTCCCGACGCCGGGCCTCGGTGTCGAGGGGCCGGCCGGTGGCCAGGGTCAGCTCGGCGGCGTTGAACGCCACCAGCGCGTCGAAGCCGGCCGAGCGGACGCTGAAGCGGCTCGACCCCACCGCCGCCTCCGACCACGGGTCGAGCTCGATCGCCGCCACCAGCTCGCCCTTGACCGCCTTCCACCGGGCCGGTGACCAGCCGCCCGGGCACCAGCGGTCCCACCGGGCCGAGTCGTCGCAACCGGACTCCCACGGGTGCACGATCTGCGGCCGGCGCTCGAGATGGAAGCGCAGCCCGGCCTCCGCCGCGTCGATCAGGTCGGGGGGCACCTCGATGCCGCGCCGCCACAGCTCGGCGATGGCGTGGCCGTACATCGGCGGCTGGGTGATGCAGGACGTGTGACGGCGGCCCCAGAAGTCGGCGTGGAGGTCGGGGGCCCGCCAGTAGGTCATGTGGGGGACGAACCCGTCGAAGCTCTGGTGGGCGAAGACGTTGGTGAGCTCGGCCACGGCCCGGTCGGCGTCGCCCACCGCGGCCCAGGCGATGGCGTGGAAGCACGAGTCCCACAGCCATTGGTGGGGGTACACCGAGGCGTTGGGGACGGTGTAGCCCTCGGGCTGCCAATGGGCGTCGAGCACGGCCCGGCTGCGGGCCACCAGCGTCTCGGCCTCGGCGGCGGCGGGTAGCGTGGGCGGGCCGGGCGCCGCGGGCGCGCCGGTCATCGCACCCCGCCCCGCCGCCGTCCCGGTACCCCCTGCATGACCACCTGCGCCATCGTCTCGTTCCGCCTCGGCCTCACCGACGGCGTGTCGATCGTGGCCGACACGTGGGCCACCGCGCTGCGCGACCTCGGCTTCGACGTGGTGACCGTGGCCGGCGAGGGGCCGGTCGACCGGACGGTGAGCGGCTTGGCCATCGGCGCCGGCGCCGCCCCGCCGATCGGTGAGGTGGAGGAGGCGCTGCGCGACGCCGACCTCGTGGTCGTGGAGAACCTCTGCACCATCCCGATGAACCTACCGGCTGCCCTCGTGGTGGCGGAGGTGCTGCGCGGCCGGCCGGCGGTGCTGCACCACCACGACCCGCCGTGGCAGCGAGGCCACTACGCCCACGTCACCGAGCTGCCGCCCGACGACCCGGCCTGGCGCCACGTCACGATCAACCGGCTGACCGAGGCCGAGTTCGCCGACCGGGGCCTGCGGGCCACCACGATCTACAACGGCTTCGACGTGCACGGCGCCGGCACCGGCGACCGGGCCGCCACGCGGGCCTGGCTCGGCGTGGCCGACGACGAGCTGTTACTCGCCCACCCGGTGCGGGCCATCCCCCGCAAGGGCATCGGCGCCGCGCTGGCCCTCTGCGAGGAGCTCGGCGCCACCTACTGGCTCCTCGGTCCGGCCGAGGACGGCTTCGACGACGAGCTGGGCCAGCTCCTGTCCGGCGCCCGGTGCCGGGTGATCCACCGCCCGCTCCCCCACGGCCCCGACATCTACGCCGCCCCGGACGCCATCGTGTTCCCGTCCACCTGGGAGGGGTTCGGCAACCCGCCGATCGAGGCGGCGATCCACCGCCGGCCCGTGGCCGTCGGCCCGTACCCCGTGGGGGCCGAGCTGCGCCGGCTCGGGTTCGTGTGGTTCGACGCCGACGCCCACGGCGTGCCCGCCCTGGCCGACTTCTTGGCCGACCCCGACGCCGCCCTGCTCGACCACAACCACGCGCTGGCCGCCGAGCACTTCTCGGTCGAGGTGATGGCCGAGCGCCTCCGGTCGCTGCTCGACGAGGCAGGATGGCTCCCGTGACCGCCCCCGCCAACCGCGCCCCCGACGGCGACCCCGTCCTCGTCCGCAGGGAGCAGGTGCGGCGCCTCATCACCATGGCCCAACGGGCCGGCTACGCCCTCTACGCCCTGTCGGTGATCGGCTTCGTCGCCGGCTTCGCCCGCAACTTCGACGGGCTCACGGTCACGGTGATCCAGATCGGGCTCATCGGCGGGTCGATCCTCCTCGCCCCCGCCTTCGTGTTCACCTACGCCGTGAAGGCGGCCGACCGGGCCGACGCCGAGGACGACTGGCGGTAGGGCGCCGACCGGGCCGCGCACGGGTGGCGTTCCCTCGATCCGTCGGCTCTATGCTGGCGCCATGGACGAACCCCGCGACGAGCACGCCGACGGCCCCGCCTCCGCGGAGGCCACCCCCGCCCCCGAGGAGATCCTCACCGACGACGAGCTGCTCGTGGAAGAGGTGTCGATCGACGGGATGTGCGGGGTCTACTGATCCGCTCCTGACGTTCGCCCTCCGGCCGTCGTGACCATCGATCCCGCCCAGCCCTACCGGCTCCACCCCCAGGCCGCGCTGCGCCCCGAGCCGTTCGGGGCGCTGGCCTACCACTACGGCAACCGCCGCCTCACGCTGCTGCGCTCGCCCGAGTTGGTGGCCCTGGTCGAGGACCTCGAGCGCCACCCCTCGATCGGCGCCGCCCTCGCCGCCGCCCCGATCGCGCCGGCCCGGCACCGCGCCTTAACCGCCGCCCTCGACTCGCTGGCCGGCTCGTCCTTCCTCGTGCCCGCCGGTGCCCCCGCGGCGGAGGTGGGCACGGCCACCCCCGCGCCCTTCGCCGGCCCGGCCCCCGCCCCCACCCGGGGCACCACCATGGGCGACCAGCTCAAGGCCGGGCTGCTGGCCCCGATCTGCCTCACGTGGGAGTGGACCTACGCCTGCAACCTCCAGTGCGTCCACTGCCTGTCGTCGTCGGGCACCCGCGACCCGCGGGAGCTGTCCACCGAGGAGATGAAGGCGGTCGTCGCCGACCTCGAGGCCCTGCAGGTGTTCTACGTGAACGTCGGCGGCGGGGAGCCGATGCTGCGGCCCGACTTCTTCGAGCTGGTCGAGCACTGCGTCGACCACGGGGTGGGCGTGAAGTTCTCCACCAACGGCGGGCTGCTCACGGCCGAGAAGGCCCGGCGCCTCGCCGCCCTCGACTACGTCGACGTCCAGATCAGCCTCGACGGGATCGACACCGCCACCAACGACGCCGTGCGGGGCGACGGCTCCTTCGCCCGGGCCCGCCGGGCCATGCAGCACCTCCACGACGCCGACTTCGGCCCGTTCAAGATCTCCGTGGTGATGACCCGGGAGAACGTTCCCCAGGTCGACGCCTTCGAGGCCCTCGCCGCCGAGTTCGGGGCCGAGCTGCGCCTCACCCGGTTCCGGCCGTCCGGGCGGGGCACCGAGTCGTGGAAGGACCTGCACCCCACCCAGGACCAGCAGCGGTTCCTCTACCGCTGGCTGATCGAGCGGCCCCACGTGCTCACCGGCGACTCGTTCTTCCACCTGTCGGCCCTCGGCGAGCCGCTGCCCGGGCTCAACCTGTGCGGCGCCGGGCGGGTGGTGTGCCTGATCGATCCGGTCGGCGACGTCTACGCCTGCCCGTTCGTGCTCCACGACGAGTTCCTCGCCGGCTCGGTCCGCGACCCCGGCGGGTTCGGCGCGGTGTGGCGCACCTCGGAGCTGTTCACCGGGCTGCGCCAGCCGTCCTCGCCCGGCGCCTGTGCGTCCTGCGGGTCCTACGACGCCTGCCAGGGCGGGTGCATGGCCACCAAGTTCTTCACCGGCCTGTCCCTCGACGACCCCGACCCCGAGTGCGTGTGGGGCAACGCCGACGACCTGCTGGCCGAAGCCGAAGCCGCCGGGGCGGCGGCCTCGTTTGTGCCGACCACCGACCACTCCTGGTCGCCCGTGGCCCTCGGCCGCAAACCCCTCCGCATCTCCTGACCGCGGTCTTCCCGTGGGTGCGAATTGTTCGCGAA
>JAKOVR010000130.1 GCA_029782025.1 Actinomycetes bacterium
GTGCGCGACGCCACGGCCTACGGCGTGCCGGCGTACCTGCTCACCGTCGAGGGCGGGGGGCACATCGAGCCGTACATGTTCGACACGGCCTCGCCCGCCTTGGCCGCGGCGATCACCGGATTCCTCGACGCCCACCTGCGGGGACAGAAGGACGGCGTGAGCCGGATGCGGGCCGCCGTGTCCTCCGAGGCGACCCTGCGCCTCGAGCCTGCCTGACCACCGCCTCCGACGCGACTAGACCAGTGGCCGATGTCCTCTCCGTGGCCGTGGACGCCGACCCATCGTGTGGGCCCGCACGGTGCCCGGGCGTGGACGGCGGCGGATCCGGCGGCCTCCCCCGCGCCGCCGCTCGACCCCTATGTCGAGGTGGTGATCCTCGAGCGCGCCGCCTACGGCTGGACCCACGTCCGCTGCGACAACGGCTGGGAGACCTGGGTCGACGCACGCTCCCTCGAGGCGGTGCCCGTCGCCCCCTCCGCGGCGGCCGAGCACCTCGGCACGATCGACGGCGACGACGCGATGCTCGACTGGCTGGCCCAGGTGGTGCCCGCGCTGCGCGCCCCGCCCGGACCGAATGGCTATCCCGGTGTGCTCGAGGTCGTGATCCCGCCGATCGAACCGGTCCCTGCGCCCATCCCGCCGCCGGCGCCCGAGGCCGCGGCCGGCCCGAGTGCGCCTCGGTCGGCCAAGACTGCTTTCATCGTCGCCGGCCTCGGGCTCGTGGCGGCGATGGGCCTCGGGGGCCTGGCGTTGGCCCAGACCGCGAAGGGGGCGACGCCCGCGACGTCGACGGCCATGTTGGTGCTGACCGGGCTTGCGCTCGCACTCGGCTTCGCGGGCATCCGGACGCCGGGACGGGTGCGGATCCCGTTCGACCTCGGGAAGGCCGTGCTGTCGTTCGGCGCGGTCGTGGCGATCGGCGTGATCACGGGCCGCGGGGCGAAACCCCCGGCGCTGGCGGCCGGCCTCGCCGTCGGCGTGGCGATCGGGCTGGTCGAGGGCGCGCTCGGCCACGTCGAGGTGGCAGGGAACGGGAAGCGGTACGCCCGGCGACCGATCGTGCCCACGATCGTGGCCGTCGCCGGATTCGGCCTCGCCGTGGCCGCGTCGATCCGAGCCGACGCCAGCCTCGTGCCGGCCGGCCAGGCCATCGGGATCGTCGGCGTCGGGCTCCAGCTCGGGGTCCCGGTGGGCCGGATCATCGGTCATCGCCGTCCACAACAGGGGGCGGGCCCGTGGGCCACGGCCACGATCGCGATCCTCGTGATGGTCGGCGCGGGCGCGCTCGTCAGCGCGCCGATCGTGCTCGTGGCCGCTGAGATCGCGACGGCCGCAGAGCCGGTCACGATCTTCGACGGCGACTACGGCGGCGGGATGCAGCTCGACCCGTTGAGCGGGAGCAGGTACCTGCGGTGGGACGTCGTCGAGGTGCAACTCCGTCTCGAGACGGGCCAGCTGTCCGGAACTGTCCGCACCTCGACGTCGGACAACCTCAACGGCAACCACTACTGCGGCTACGACACATACACGTTCCGGCCCAACAGCCTGCACTCGAGCGACGAGAAGGAGAGCTCCTTCGTGCTGCGCGGCCAGGTCCAGCACCAGACGGGCAATGCCGTCGATCCGGACGGGCTCGACACGTGCACCAAGTTCGACGTCGTCGACTCCACGTCGATGGACGACGTGGTGCTCACGGTCTCCCGAGACGGCATCACGGGTCGACTGAAGGGCGGCACGCTCGAGGCCAAGCGCACGACGTCCATCGCACCCGGTGGTGGTGGCGGCGGCGGTGGTGGCGGTGGCGGCGGCGGGAACGGCGGGGGCGCCGACCACACGAAGGGCCCCGATGGCGTCGGCGGGACGACGACCGGCACGATCGCTGACCAGCCCCGCCCCGAGCCCCAGCCGGACCCGATCGCGGAGCAGTTGGAGCAGCGCAAAGCCACCAAGACCGGCATCGCCGTCGTGGAGACCCTCGTGGCCCAAGGCCTGATCGGCGCGGCCGAAGCCGCCATCGCCCGCAAGGCGCTCGAGACCGGCGAGGTCCCGGGCGACGTGCTCCGCAAGTTCGGCCCCGAGCTCGCCGACCTGACCCGCCGGATGGTCACGGGCACCTACGTGCCCACTCCGGCGGAGAACTGGGAGAACGCACGCCGGAAGCTGGCGATCGATGCGGGCGTGACGTACGGCGAGGAGCATCCGACGCTCACCACCAACGAGTACCTCGAGTGGCTGAGGCATGCCGAAGCGGCGCGGCCGAACAACACATGGCAGGACTTCACCGCGGCGATCCACGCCGCGCGCTACGGCGGCTACACCGGCGTCGACGACGTCAACCGCAAGCTGCCGAAGACCCAGATCAAGCTCTTCGAGCAGGGCCCGGAGACAGCGAACCAGGGCCAGGTTCGCGAGCTGTTCGGTGCGCCGGGCAACCCGAACGGCATTCTCACGAGCAACACGCCGTGGTACGTGACCGACGGCCATGGTCGGAAGATCGACATGAACCACGCCATGGCCGGCCTCCGCAGCGACCTGAACCGACCCGCCGACTGGCAGGGGACGATCACGATCAACGTGGGACCCGGCCGCCACCGTCACGGGGTCAGGATCTCGGCGCCGGTCACGATCGCCGTCGACCGCGATTTCCTCCGTTGGGCCAACACCGACCTCGGCGACACCGCCCAGGTGGTGACCGACGACTTCAAGCGCTTCCCTGCCTACCAGCCGAAGTGGGCGCCGCCGGACCAACGGCTCGGCAACGCCGCGGGGGTGTGGATCTCGGACTTCTACCGGAACAAGGCCAACGACGGCGTCCCTCTGTCCGAGGCCTGGAAGCGCTACTTCGACGCCACTGGGCCGGCACCACAAGGCCCCGGCCCGGGGCGGCTTCCCGGCCAGTAGCGGCCCCCGTTCCGCCGGCCGGAAAGGGCCTCGCGTGGCTCAGGTCTCGTCCACGACGGCCTCGCGGCCCTGGGCGAACCAGGCCGTGAGGAGGTCGGACTCCTCGGGGTCGATCCCGTGGTGCTCGAGGGCGTCGATCAGATGGGCGGCCATCAGGCTGAAGTGCCGGTGGGTGATGCCGCGCCCCCGATGGGCCTCCTCCAGGCCCTTGAGCCATGGCGCCGGGGGTCCGCCCATCGCCTCCCCGATCATGTCGGCCAGGCGGTTCCGCTGCGACGTCATGTCGGTCGTGTGGAAGTAGCCGGCGAGCTCCGGATCGGCCGTGGCCCGGCGGTACAGCTCGTCCACCACCAGGCGCACGCCGGCGGCGCCGCCGAGGCGGGCGAACGGGGTTCCGGGGTCGGCAGCCACGTCGTGCTCCATGTCCGGAGTGAACCACAGGGCCACCGTCCCCGGATGAGTAGGTACCTACTCATTTCCCGGATCGAATACCATCCGCGCCAGATGGAGGAGCACGAGGCGGCACGGTCCCCGGCGCCACGCGAGCTGCGGGAGGCCCTGGATGCCGCTCGAGGGCTGTTCCTGACGGGTCCGGCCGGGATCGGCAAGACGCACCTGGCCGACCTCCTCGTGGCCGAGCGGGAAGGGGCCGATGTCGCCGTCGTGGCCGTCCGGGCCACCTTCGGCTCCGCCGAGCTGCCGTTCGGCGCCTTGGCCAGCCACCTCGACTCGGCCGACCGGCCGATCGCGTCGCTCTTCATCGAGATGCGACAGGCGCTGACCAGCTTCGCCGACGGGCGGACGCTCCTGTTCGTCGTCGACGACATCCACCTGCTCGACGACGCCTCGTCCGCGCTCCTGTACCAGTTCGTCAGCGAAGGCCAGGCGCAGCTGATCTGCACGGCCCGCACCGGGCAGCAACCCCCGCCCGGGGTGCTCGAGCTGATCCAGCGCGGGACGATCCATCGCCACGAGGTGCCGCCCCTCGATCTCGACGGTCTCCAGACGCTCGCCGCCCGGGCCATCGGCGACCGCCTCGACCGCCCCACGGCTCAACGGCTGCTGGCCGCCACCGGCGGCAACCCGCTGGTCGCCAAGGAGCTGTTGCTGTCGGCCCTCGAGCGCGGGAGCGTCGACCGGAGCGGCGGCGAGGCGTCGATCACGCAGTTCCCCGCCGACGCGCCCCGTCTCGTCGACCTCGTGCGCGGGCGCCTGGCCGACCTCTCGCCCGACGACCTCACCGCCATGCGCCACATCGCGTTCGCGGAGCCGTGCGACCCGGCCGAGCTGGCCAGCGTGGCCGACGCCGACACCCTGGTGCGGCTGGAGGCCGCCGAGGCCATCGTCACCACCGAGCAGCGAGGCCAGCTCCTCATCCGGATCGCGCAGCCGATCTACGGCGAGGTCCTCCGGGCCTCCACCGGGCTGCTCCAACGGCGGGCCATCCTCGGCTCGCTGGCCGCCGATCTCGCCGCCCGGGGCGTCCGGCGTCCGGCCGATGTGATCAAGCTGGCCCGGCTGGCCGTCGACGGGGGTGTGCCGGTCGAGGTCGGGGTGCTGCGCCGGGCGATCGCCCCCACGCTGCAGGCCGGCCAGCTCGACCTCGCCGAGCGCATTGCCCGCCGGCTGGCTGAGGAGTCCGACGGCTTCGCCGATGGGATGGAGCTGGGCCGGGTCCTCCAGTACCAGGGCGACCTGGAGGGGCTGCGCGAGCACTTCGGCGAGCTGCGACCGAGGGCGGCGGCGGCGGGTGAGCAGCGGGCCATCGCCCTCCTCGAAGCCACCACGGTGCGGGTGGTCGGCGACGACGCCGCCCTGGCCGACCGCCTGATCGACGAGGCCATCGAGCGCTACCCCGAGGACGGCGACGACTGGGGGCCGGTGTGCGTCAACGACATGCGGGCCGAGCGGTGCGTGTTCCGGGTCGGGAGCGCCGACAACGGGGAGCTGGCCCGGGAGGTGGCCGAGTACCTCACCGACGAGCGGCCGCTCGTCCAGCTACGGGCCCACGTGGCCGCCAGCCTGATCCACGCCTTGGGCCACCGGTCCGACGCCGCCCGCGGCCACGTGCGGGACGCGCTCGACATCCTCGCCTCCCTCGGCGCCGACAACCCCCTGGCCACGATCGCCATCCGCGTCTACGAGGCGCTGGCCGATCTCTCCGGCGGCGACGTCCGCGCCGCGGAACAGGGGATGGCGGCAGCCCTGGCCGAGGCGGCCGACGACGTCGGCCTGTCGTTGGCGTCGCTGTATTTGGCCATCCCGCGGGCGCTGAGCGGCCGGCCCCGCTCGGCGCTGTCCGTCGTCGAGGCCCACCTCGACCGCTGGGACAACTGCCGCGGGTTCATGCCGCTCCGCTACCGGTGGCTGATGCGGCTGCTGTGCACGGCGATGGCCGGCGACGTCGAGGCGGCCCGGCTGGCGCTGGCCGCCTACGAGCGCGACCGGGGCTGCCTGCACTCGCTCGACGTCTTCGCCGATCTGGGCACGGTCCGGTTGGCGGTGGCCGAGGGCCGCAGCGGCGAGGCGGCGACCGCGGCGAAGGCCGCCGCCGACCGGTGGCAGTCCCTCGCCCTCGGTTACGCCGAGGCCATGTGCCGCTACGAGCTCGTCCGGCTGGGCGACGCCAGCCCGGCCGAGCGTCTGGCCGAGCTGGCCGAGTCCTGCGACGGGCAGCTCGTGCGCGCCTTCGCCGACCATGCGGCCGCCCTGCGTCGCGACGACGGCGCCGCCCTGGCCGACCTGGCGGAACGGTTCGCGGCGATGGGGTGGGCGCTCTACGCCACCGAGGCGGCGATGCACGCCAGCGACGCGCTCCGCCGTGCCGGCGACCAGCGCAGCGCCAACCGCCTGCTCGGGCGGGCGGGCGAGCTGAAGGACTCGTGCGAGGTGGCGGTCACGGCGATCCCGGTGATCGACACCGGTGTCGTCGCCCTCAGCAAGCGGGAGCGGGAGGTGGCGTTGCTGGCCGCGCAGGGCATGACCAGCCGAGCCATCGCCGAGCACCTCTTCATCTCCGCCCGCACCGCCGAGAACCACCTGTCGAAGGCCTACGACAAGCTCGGGGTGCGGTCCCGGGCCGAGCTCTCCCGCATGCTCGACGGCGGGACCGTCGCCCTCGTCGTGTAGCCGGCGCTCGGGCCTCGGCCTCGGGAACGCGACGTCGGGGAACGCCGAACGGCGGGCCGGCGACGCTGGAGCGCCACCGACCCGCCGTTGCCGAGCGAGGGATGCCTGACCGGCCGGCGGGAGCCGGCGGTCGATCAGACCATGACCCAGCGGTACGAGCCGGTCACGGTGAACCCGACCGGGCCGCTCACCGAGGTCATGAAGGAGGTCCACGCCGTGGTCGTGGTGGTGTTGGGGAGGTTCGCCGTGACCGAGGCGGTGGCCCACTGGCTGTCGGACACCGTGCCCGATCCGACGGACAGGTCGCCGTAGCCGGAGTTGCACAGCGACCCGATGCCCTCGCAGTCGTCGTCCTCGACGACCACGCTGATCGGGACGCTGCGGACGGCCGTGGGGAGGGCCCCGGTCGTGCTGACGGCGAAGTACTTGGCGCCCCAGGCGGTCTCGACGCTGCGCTCGGACTGCCAGATCCACGACTTCGAGCCGCCCACGTGCAGCTGGGCCCGGAGCTCACCGGCGCCGAAGCTGTCGCTGTCGTTGTTGATCTGGAGGCCCGAGAGCTGCACCTCGAGGCGGACGTCACGGGTCCGGAACGAGCCGACCTTGGTGTAGACCCGACCCTGGGCGTCGAAGGCGTTCACCTGGTAGGTGTAGGAGGTGGTGGGGTTGAGGATCGCCGCCGTCGTGAGCGTGTGGCTGTAGGCCGCCCCGGTGCTGTTGGCCGAGGCCACGATCGTGCCGTTGCTGGTGCGGATGTAGGCCTGGGCGGTGACGCCGACCGGCATGGTGAAGGCGAGCTTGACGTTGGTGGCGGTGGGCGTCGCCGTGACGGCCGGGCCGGTGGTGAACGACTTGATGAGGAGCTGGTCGCCGCTGGGCGTCCCGGCCAGCACCGACAGGTCGTAGGCCCCGCCGGCGGGCAGGGCGCCGAGATCGGCATCGAGCTTGTTGCCCGACAGGTAGTCGCTGGCGTAGGACGTCACCACGGTGCCGTTGCGGCGCACCGTCAGGAACCACTGGCTGGGCTGGGTGGTGTAGCGGGTCTCGCCGTGGAACTTGACGGTGGCGCCCGAGGTGTTGACCTCGGCCTTCACGATGCACGGTGACCCCGGGCAGTTGTTGTACGGCGCTTCGACCGCGGCACCCGCCGGCCCGGCAGCCGGCAGCGTCAGGCCGATGCCGGCGATCCCGGCGAGCGTCGAGACGGCGACGGCCTTGGCGATGCGGCGGGCGGACTTGCTGGACTTGGGGGTGGTGCTCATCGTGGGGGCTCCTTGGGGTGTCGCTCGGTCGGTCCGAGCTGATGTCGCCACGATGCGCCTCGCGTCGCCTTCCGTCGTGAGTACGGCACCCTCATTTCGACGGGTGACGGGCGTCGCACCACGGGGCGTCCGGGGCTGCGGACACCTAGGTACCTACCTACTCCCCTACTCACCGGGTACCCAGGTGGCGCACAACGTGGGCCGGGCGACCTACGGGGCCGTGAGACCGAGGGCACAGTCCCGCTCCCCGGGGCGCGGTCCGACCGTCCAGCGCGGGCAGTGCCGCTTGTCTCGGCGGCGACGGCGTCGTGACGAACGACCCTTCTGCCCACGGCATCCCGGTGGGACGGTGCGACTGAAGGAGCGTTGCGATGGAGACATCGGTCCTCGGTCGTGGCCAACGGGATCACCCCGAGCGTCTTGTCCCCTGTCCGCTCTGCGGTGAGCAGCTGCAGCCCGGCCCAACGGCGTCGAGCCACTTCGAGTCCGAGCACCCGGGCACGGCCCTCCCAGCGGGCCTGCGACCGACGGCTCGATGGTCACGCCGCCTCCGGCTGGGTCTCCTCCTTCTCGGCGCCCCGGTGCTGTGGGTCTTCGTGGCGACGGCGGTGATCGAGGCGCACGAGAGCGACGGGTTCGCCCGAGGCATGAAGGAGATGGCGATCGGCGTCTGCGTGGCGCCGATCTTCCTGGTCGGACTGGCCCTCACCACGGTGGCGCTCATCGGGTGGGTCGCCGCCGCGCACCGCGCCCGTCACCCGGGCGTCGAGGCGGAGATCAGCGCGCCGCCGAGCCTTCCCGTCGCGGAGGATGGGCTCGCGGGCCGTAGTCACACCGCACCCGTTGCCAGCACCGGCGGGCGGGCACGAGGGGCGCCTGTTGCCGCGGCCCTGGCGATCAGCGGCTTCGAGATCCTGGTGCTCGCCCTCATCGTCAACTCGATGGCGCTGGCCGTCGGCGCCAGCGTGATCGCCGTGGCCGGCGGGGCGATCGGCGTGGCGTCCCACTCGAGGCGCCTGGGCCCACGGCTGCTCGTGCTCACCGCCGTCATCCTCGCCGTCGTCTGCGCCGGCTTGACGGTCAACGAGATCCGCGACCGCCTCGCCTGGCAGGTCCCTCGGTCCGTGCAGACGGGCGATGTTGCCACCCGCGCCGAGGCCTGCGCCCGCCTCCAACGGGGCGAGGTCCCGGTTGGCGCAGCCGTGATGATGCCCTCAGAGACCTCGAGCGACGCGGTCTCCTGCCAGTTGCGAGGCGTCAACTTGGCCGGTGCGCAGCTGGCCGACGCCGGCCTGTGGAACACCGATCTCTCGGGGGCGAACCTCGCGGGCGCGAACCTGCGCCACGCCCGCTTCGACCACGCGAACCTGACGGGGGCGAACCTGCGGGGCGCCGACCTGAGTGACGCCATCCTCCTCGACGTTCGGTTCGTGAACGCCGACCTGACCGACGCGGTGCTCACGGGGAGCATGGTCAACAACGCTGACTTCACCGGAGCGACCTGGCACAACACCACCTGCCCGTCCGGGCTGACCAGCGAACTCCTCGGTGGGACATGCGTCGGCAGCGGCCGTCTCCGGACAAGGCCGACCTGATCGCTGACCGATCCGACGGATCCGACCGGCCACACCTGGGCCGTCGACGGATCGGCCGACGCAGGGCGGGGCGACACACGGTCCGGTCAGACCGCCGCAACAGCCCCGTTCCCCGACCGCGGTCCCGCTCGCCATTGCCGGTCGCTGCCGGTCACTTGCACACCGTGGCCGGCGCCGCGAGCATCCGGCCATGACCACCGATTCCGCCGGGAAGCGTTCCCCCACATCCTGCGCCGACCGCCTCGCCGCGGCGGGAATCGAGCTCCCGGAGCCGTTCCCGTCGTTCGGGAGCTACATCATGTGCAAGCGCTGGGGTTCACAGCTCTTCACCGCCGGCCACGTGTCGGCCGCCGGCGACCAGTTCATCACCGGCAAGCTCGGCGGCTCGCTCGACGTCGAGGCCGGGCGTGACGCGGCGCGATTGGCGGCCCGAAGCCTGCTGGCCTCGGTGCAGGCCGAACTCGGCGACCTCGATCAGGTGGAACAGGTGCTCCAGGTGCTGGTGACGGTCAACGCCACCCCGGAGTTCACCGACCACACCGCCGTGGCCGATGCCGCCTCCGACGTCCTGACCGCGGCGTTCGGCGAGGCGGGACGACATCCCCGGCTCGCTGTCGGCGTGTCATCGCTGCCTGCGGACCTGGCCGTCGAGGTGCAGGCGACGTTCGGGCTCACGAGCTGATTGGCGCGACGGCACCTCAGATCGGGGGTCACCCCACCCCGCAGCACTCCCGTCTCCGGTCCGGGGCCAGATGCACTAGAGTACGGACGTTCTATGCGACGGCCTCCTGGGTCGACGCCGCCAATGAGGCGAATCCCACAGACAGGGAGACAAGCGATGCGAAGTGTCCGACCGAGAAGGCTCTTCACCGCACGGCGCGGCTCGATGGTGGCGGTGGTGGCTGCGCTCGCTGCCGCGGTGCCCACCATCATCACGGGAACGTCGTCAGCCGACATCGTGACCTACACCGCCGAGGTGTCGATCCCGGTGGCACCGGCCTCGAACTTCGCAGGCACCGGAGGCGGCGACGGCTGGGACATCTCGCTCACGCCGGACGCCGTGTACCACATCTATCACCACAGCTCAGAGATGCGGGTGGCCTGCCACAAGCAGGTCGACGCCACCAACTGCTGGACAGACGCGTACAAGCTGGTGCAGGACGGCGCGTCCAACAACTTCTCCACGTCGAACCAATCGGCGACCGTCATCGATAACGCCAACGGCCGGCTCTACTCCTACGGGACGCGGTCGTCCGACAACGCCGTCGGGGTGGTCTGCATCGACACCACCCTTCCGGCCGCCGCCACAAACCTGTTCTGCGGGTTCACGCAGCTCGGCACGGGCGGGTCGTTCGGCACCGCTTCGCCGACCGCCGGCGTGGAGATCGGCACGAAGTTCTACGCCTTCAACTACGTGGGGGTGGCGGGTGTGCAGGGCACGTCCAACACGCTCATGTGCTTCGACATGGCGACGCAGTCGGCCTGCGCCACGCCCAACTTCGACGTCGGTCTTCCGGCGGCGTCGACCACCGGTTCGCCGGGGGCATCGATGTCAGCCGTGGGAACCCGTGTGTACATCCCACTGGAGATGAACACCGGCACCTGGCTCGCCTGCTTCGATTCCGTCACGGGCGCGAAGTGCGGCGGTGCGTGGCCGGTGCAGCTCTCCGGTCCGTACAGCAACGGCGCCCCGATCCCCCTCATGGACACCTCCGGTGTGATCACCGGCGTGTGCCTGCCGAACACCACCGCACCATGCTTCACGCTCGCTGGCGCCGCCACCGCCACTCCTCCCGGGCTCGGCGCGGCGATGGGAAGCACGACCAACTACAACGCCGTTCCCCTCCTGCTCGGGGATCGGGTCTACATCGCGAGCTGGGAGGGCGAGACGGTCCGCTGCTACGACTTCGGTGCGTCAGCGTCTTGCCCGAACTTCCCGCTGTCGATCCAGAACGCGGGGCTGGTCTACACCGTCAACCCTGATCCTCAGCGTCCGTCCTGCCTGTGGATCAACGCCGACTACGGCACCGCCCAGATCCAGAACTTCGACGCCTTCAGCGGCCAGGCGTGCGGCGCCGGCGCGATCCGCGTGCTCGCATCCTCCGCGGTGCCGCCCGGCCCTGAGTGCACGCCCGGCGCTTGGACCCGACTCCAGGTGCTGGATCCCACTCGGGGCGAATACACCCAGGGCACCGTCGGCTTCCGCGACAACAACGGCGGACTCATCCCGGGCGCCACAGACGTCCCGATCGACGCGACCGGAGGCGCCGACCTCACGAGTCAGCCCCTCGGCGCGAGCCGACCGCAGTTCCTCCTCTCGCTGGAGGGGCACAACGGCCCGATCGGCCAGGTGACCATCGAGCTCAGCTGGACGGGCGAGCGTCTCGCCTCGTGCGGGGCCCCGCAGGCGACCACAACCACGACCCCGACGACGATCAACATCCCGGTTGTCACCCCAGGGTTCACCGGCTGAGTTCCAGCTCGACCCGGGCATCCAACCTGCCCGGCGTCGCTTCGACCACGACGATCGCTACGCCCAGTCGGGCGTAGCGATCGTTGCTTCTCAGTTCGCGTCGGTCGTCGGCCAGTGGTTCGTGCGACCCGAGAAGGCGACGAGTCGCTCGATCGGCGTGGCGTCCTCCGCTGGCTGTTGCTCGGCGGCGAAGGCGTCGCCGTCGCGCATCACGTCGGTGATGGCCTGGCGGGCGAAGCCCTCGACCTCAGCGACGAGGTCATCGCCGAGATCCCAGGGTTGGCCGGTCGCGGTGGCGAGGTCCCAGCCATGGACCGCCCCGTCGAACGCGACGAGCCGGGCGAAGACGGCGCCGGGCATCTCCCCGTTGGGAGTCTGGATGGTGCGGTCGAGGGCGCCGGGTGACTGCACTGCGTCGAGCAGGGCTGCCATCGCGACGTCAAAGCGGACCATGGCGGTGGTGCCGTCGGCGCCGGGGTCGCCACTCGGGGGGTCCTCACCTCGGAACATCGGTGCGAAGGCTGACCCCAGTGCGGTCATGTGGCCGAGCACGCCGGCGACCGTGAAGTCCTTGCACGCCGTTGGCTCGTCGAGCTGCCCCGGTTCGATGCGGGCGCCGATCTCGCGCAACTTCGGGATGATGACTGCCAGTTGTTCGTTGCCTTGCATGGTGGTGCCTCCGGTCGTGGGCGACACGCCGGCGGTGCTCATCCCGCCATCTTCGCGAGCATGTGGTCCATCACTGCGGTGTGCTCGACCTGGGGGCTGAACAGGATCACCTCGGCATCGTCGACGACGCGGATGCTGTGACCGGCTGGCCAGTAGAACAGGTCCTGGCCGCTGCAGGTCTCATCGGTGCCGTCGGTGTAGGTGACCACGAGTCGCCCCGAGATCAGGAACCCCCAGTGAGGCGCATGGCAGGCGTCGTCGTTCAGACCGGCGAGGAGCGGCGCGATGTCGGTGCCCGCACCGAGTGAGAAGTACTCGGCGCCGAGCGTGGAGAACTCGGACGGGTCGCCGAAGTCGAGCGCCTGGCGGGCGGTGGCGCCGGGGACGTCGATCTTGGTCGGGATGTCGTTCTTGGAGATGCGCATGGTCGTTACCTCTTCTGGTTCCGCTGGGCCGACTGGCGCAGCGGGGATGAACCTCACTCGAGCCGATGGACCGCCCCCCGCATAGTTCCAATACTGAACCGGTAGGGTCAGTGGATGAGGTCCTACGGTCAGTACTGTCCGATCTCGCGTACCGCCGAGATCCTCGGCGATCGATGGACGATCCACATCGTGCGCGATCTGCTCACCGGCGCGACCCGGTTCAACGAGCTGATCCGAGGCAACCCCGGCCTGTCCCGTGCCCTGCTCACCCGCCGCCTCCACCAGCTCACCGCGGCCGCCGTCATCGAACAGCACGACGACGGCTCCTACCACCTGACCGAATCCGGACGGGACCTCGAACCGGTCGTGTTCGGCCTCGCCGCGTGGGGTGCCCGGTGGACCTTCGGTGAACCCATGGCGGACGAGCTCGACCCCGACCTGCTGCTGTGGTGGCTCCACCGCCAAATCGACACGACCGACCTCCCCCGTCCCCGCTTCACCGTCTACGTGCCGTTCACCGACCACCCGAGTCGCTACTGGATCGTCGTGGAAGACGAAGCATCGATCTGTCTGGCCGATCCGGGCTTCGACGTCGATGTCACGCTGCGCACCGACCGAGCCGCGCTCTACCGCACCTACCTCGGGCGCATCTCCCTCATCGACGCCCAGCGCTGCGGCGATGTCGAAATGACCGGATCCCAGAAGTCGGTACGGGCGTTCTTCAACGCCTTTCGACAATCGCCAGTGGGAGAGATCGTCGCGGCCCAATCGCGCTGACCCACCCGTCGGTTCGTGGACGACGAGGCGGAGGGCCCCGGCCGCGTTCTGCCAGTCCGAGGCGACGCGGCCACGCCCGTGCGAAACTCGAGGATGCCTTCTCTGACGGTCCCCGACGGAGCCACCATCTCGTACACCGCTGAGGGCTCGGGACCTCCGATCTTCATGCTCCCCGGCCTGTCCATGCCCGGTGCCGCCCTTCCAGGAAGCGCCGCGGATCCGTTGCTGGCCGCGGGCCACACCGTGGTCACCATCGATCCGCGGGACACCGGTGGGTCATCGAGGTACGACCAAGCGGCCATCGATGCCGCGGCCGTGCTCGGCGGCGACTTCAGCACCGTCCCGTACACGTACTCGGACATGGCCACCGACGCGCTCGCCGTGCTCGACGCGCTCGGCTTCGAGTCTGCGACCTGGGTCGGCTACTCCATGGGCGGCAGCGTGCTCCGGTGCG
This sequence comes from Actinomycetes bacterium, assembly GCA_029782025.1. Lineage (GTDB taxonomy): Bacteria > Actinomycetota > Acidimicrobiia > Acidimicrobiales > Acidimicrobilacustridaceae > JAKOVR01. The sequence continues at coordinate 13,686 of JAKOVR010000130.1, forward strand.
TGCAGGCTGCCGCGCCCGAGCGCGTCGACGCCGTGGTCTACTTCGCGTCGTCACCTGACTTCGGACGCGAACCGAGCCCCGAGGACCTCGCCGTCGTGCTTCGTCCCGCGCCGTCCAATCGCGACGAGGCGATCGGCTGGGCCGTCGACGTCTTGCGGTGGACGATGGGACGCCATTTCGATCCCGAGTCAGCCGCGGTCGACGCCGCCATGCTCGTGGACGACTTCGGATGGTGGGGCATCCCGGTCGGGCATCTCGCTGCTGGCATCGTGGGAACGCCCGGCGTCACCACCGTCTCCCCCGACGATCGGCGCATGCTCATCGTCTTCGGCGACGAGGACCCGATGGCAGAAGGCGGACGGGCCTTCGCCGACGCCCACCCCGCCGCCACCGCGGTCGAGGTCCAGGGCTACAGCCACTGGTTCCCCGAGCCAGGACCCTGGCCGGTCATCACCGCGGCGATCCTCGACATCGCCCGCCGCTGACGGGCCTCGGGACCAGGTCCACTCGCGTGTGAGGCGCTAAAGCGGGCGAAGAGACCACATGAGCGGGAAGGTTGGGCGCTCCTATCGAGGGGCTCCTTTCGGGCACACGCCCCGTTGAGACCTCTCGGTAAAACTGCGCGACCAACTCGGGCTCTGGCATCGGGTTCCTCCAGGACGGCGACAACCGCCCACCATTCGGAGCTCGCGCGCATGGCCCGTGTCAACCGCCATCTCCAGCGCTGGCTGCACTCGCGTCGTAGTGTCCGGACGTGGAGGAACTGGAGCCGGGCATTTACGAAGTGCTCGTCACCGAGGGGCTGCGCACGAGGCTTGAGGCGCTGGATCGTGTGTCCAGCCGCACGCGAGCGCTGCGCGCCGCTGACGCGCCGGATCGCATTGCGCTCCACCTCAGTCGCCAGATCGAGCAGGCCCTGGCAGGGGTTCCCGACGAGGAGAGGTTGTCCCGAGCTCCGTGGAATTTGGTGATGGTCCCGTTGGTTCTCAGGCGGCGTCCTCCTTGTTGTAGTCGATCTGCTCGGCGTTGACTCCGGTGTGGGTGTAGAGCGCGGCTCGGAGGGTGCGGAGGTGGAGGTGGCCCTGCACGCGGCGGAACTGCTTGCGGGCTTCGAGCATCCCGGCGGCACACCAGCGAAGGGCCATCTGGCCGTCTCGCCATCGTTTGACGTTGGTGGAGTGATCGCGGGCGATCTCGATCATCGACTCGATCGGGTTCGTGGACCGCAACGTCCGGGCGAGGGTGGGTGGCACGGCGAG
>JAKOVR010000217.1 GCA_029782025.1 Actinomycetes bacterium
TCGGGGGATGGTGACGTCGCAACCCACGAGGTGTCCATGACCGCGGAACTCGAAGCCGACCCGTCCGACGTCGGGCTCGACGCCGACCGCCTGCAGCGGATCGACACCCACTTCCAGCGCTACGTCGACGACGGCCGCCTCCCCGGCTACCAGGTGCTGGTGGCCCGCCGGGGCAAGATCGCCCACCTGTCGAGCGGCGGGTACCGCGACCGCGAGAACGAGCTGCCGGTCGAGGCCGACACCGTCTACCGCATCTACTCGATGACCAAGGCGATCACGTCGGTGGCGTTGATGATGCTGTGGGAGGAGGGGGCCTTCCAGCTCCACGACCCGGTGGCCCGGTTCCTGCCCGCCTTCGCCGACACCCCGGTGTGGAACGGCGGGTCCACCATGAAGCCCGCGCTGGTGGCCCAGATGGCGCCGATGGAGATCGGCCACCTCTTCACCCACACGTCGGGCCTCACCTACGGCTTCCACTACGTCCACCCCACCGACGAGCTGTACCGCAAGGCCGGCTACGAGCTCGGCGCGCCCAAGGGCGTGGACCTCGCCACCGCCTGCGACGCGTGGGCGGGCCTGCCGCTCCGCTTCCAGCCCGGCACACGGTGGAACTACAGCGTGGCCACTGACGTGCTCGGCCGGCTGGTCGAGGTGATCAGCGGCCAGCCCCTCGACGTGTTCCTGCGCGACCGCATCTTCACCCCGTTGGGCATGACGGAGACGGCCTTCGACGCCGTCGACCGCACCGACCGCCTCGCCGCGCTCTACATCCCCGACGGCGACAAGAAGGCGGTGCGCTTCGACCCCATCGGCAAGCTGGCGGCCAGGCCGGCGACGTTCCTGTCGGGGGGCGGCGGGCTCATGTCGACCATCGGCGACTACCACCGGTTCCTGCGCTGCCTCCTCGACGGCGGCACGCTCGACGGCGCCCGGATCCTCGGCCCCCGCACCATCGGCCTGATGGGGCGCAACCACCTGCCCGGTGGTGTCGACCTGATCACCATCGCCGAAGAGGGGATGACCGAGCTCGGCCGGGAGGGGATGGGCTTCGGCCTCGGCTTCGCCGTGACGCTGGATCCGGGCCGGGCCCAGATCGCCGCGTCGGTCGGCGACCTGTCGTGGGGCGGCGCCGCCAGCACCGGCTTCTGGTTGGACCCCACCGAGGACCTCGACGTGGTGTTCATGACCCAGCTGCTGCCCAGCACCACCCACCCGCTCCGGCCCGAGCTGCGCTCGCTCGTGTACCAGGCCATCATCGACTGAAGGACCGTGCCATGACCGACAGCGCCCAGGACGACAATGCGGACAACGCCGCCGACGCCTTCCAACCCTCGAGCGACGCCCACCGCATGGTGTTCACCGTCCTCAACGCCAGCACCGCGCCGGTGTGGCTGGCCATGATCCTGTTCCCCCGGTCGCGGCTCACGGCGTGGCTCGTCCGCCGGAGCAACGTGCTCCTCGCCGGGATCGGCGTCACCTACGCCGGCCTGCTGGCGACCGCGGCCGTGACCTCGAGCGAGCGGATCGACTTCTCCGACCCCGACAGCCTGCGCCGGGGCCTGGCCAACCCCACCGGGTTCCTGGCCGGGTGGGCCCACTACCTCGCCTTCGATCTCGTCGTCGGCCGCTGGATCTGGCGGTCGAACCTGGAGGAGGGGCGAGCCGCCCGGCTGCCCCTCCTCCTCACGTGGTGGTTCGGTCCGGTCGGG
>JAKOVR010000150.1 GCA_029782025.1 Actinomycetes bacterium
GAAGTAGGTGAGCGGGTTGGGGGACAGCACCTGCAGGTCGATGCCGGCCGCGTCCATGGCGGCGAGACGGACGGCGGCATCCATGAAGGGGCTGTGCCGGTAGCGCACCCCGATCAGCTCGTAGGTGCCGACACGGAAGCAGGGCGGCCGGCCGGTGGTCGGGTCGCCGTCGTCGAGCTCGGGGCCGTGCGGTCCGGCCGCGCCGAGGGTGGACTCGAGCACCACGTGGGCGTGGACGTCGATCACGGCGTCACCCCAGCGCCACCGGCTCGATGGCGTCGAGGACGCCGGGGTCCTCGAGCGTCGAGAGGTCGCCCGGGTCGGTGCCGGTGGCCCGGGCCCGCACGGCCCGGCGCACCACCTTGCCCGACCGGGTCTGGGGGAGGGCGGCCACCACGGCCACGTGGGCCGGGCGGAACGCCTTGCCGAAGGCCGCCACCACGGCGTCGCCCACGGCGTCGCCCACGGCCGCGTCCACGGTGGCGGGCGACGACGGCGCGGCGGTCCCGGGCGCCGGCACGCACCACACCCCGATGACCTCGCCCTTGACCGGGTGGGGGAGGCCGACCGCGGCGGCGGCGGCGATGCCCGGCACGGCCAGCACGGCCGCCTCGATCTCGGCCGGCCCGATGCGCTTGCCGGCCACGTTCAGCGTGTCGTCGCTGCGCCCGTGCAGGAACCACCACCCGTCGTCGTCGACCTCGGCCCAGTCGCCGTGGCACCACAGGCCCTCGAACCGGGACCAGTAGGTGGTCAGGTAGCGCTCGGGGTCGCCCCACACGCCCCGGGTCATGCCGGGCCACGCGTCCCGCACCACGAGCTCGCCCACCTGGCCGGACCCGCGCACGCTCCGGCCGTGGTCGTCCACCACGTCGACGGCCACACCCAGGGCCGGTCCGCCCAGCGAGCAGGGCACGCACCCCTGCAGGAGGTTCACCGACAGCAGGCAGGCCCCGATCTCGGTGCCCCCCGACAGGTTCACGATCGGGCGACGCCCCTCGCCGGCGACCGAGAACAGCCACCACCAGGCGTTGGTGGTCCACGGTTCGCCGGTGCTCCCGAAGGCCCGCAGGGAGGACCGGTCGGCGCCGACCACGGCGGCGTCGCCGGCGGCGGCGAGGGCTCGGACGAGGGTGGGCGACACGCCGAGGAACGTGATCCGGTGGCGGGCCACGAGATCCCACACGCGGCCGGCGTCGGGCCAGTCCGGCGCGCCGTCGAAGGTGACGAGGGTGGCCCCGTTGGCCAGGGCCGCGACCGTGATCCAGGGCCCCATGATCCAGCCCATGTCGGTCAGCCAGCAGGCCCGGTCGCCGGGCTGGAGATCGGCCTGGAACGCGCCCTCCTGGGCCAGCTTCACGGTGAAGCCGCCGTGCACGTGGACCGCCCCCTTGGGCCGGCCGGTGGTGCCGGAGGTGTAGGCCAGGAGCACCGGGTCCTCGGCGCCGGTGACGGCGGGCGGCACCGGGGCCGCCGCCTCCGCTCGCAGGTCGTCGACGGTCAGCACC
>JAKOVR010000046.1 GCA_029782025.1 Actinomycetes bacterium
CGCACGGGGCCGCCCGTCGGGCCCTTCCGCCTGCTCGACGGCCTGGTGAACGTGCAGGAGTACTTCGTGCACCACGAGGACGTGCGCCGAGGCGGTGGTGACCACACGCCGCGCCCCGAGGGCGAGATCGCCGATGTGGAGGCGCTGCTGTGGCGGAACCTGCGCCGCGGCGCCCGCCTGATGACCCGGTCGGTGAAGGGCATCGGCCTCGTGCTGCGCCGACCCGACGGCGAGGAGATCGTCGCCCGGAGCGCTGCGACCGACGCCCCCACCGCCATCCTGGTCGGCCGCCCCGGCGAGCTCGTCCTCTACGTGCTCGGTCGCAAGGCCGCGGCCGACGTCACGATCGAGGGCGGTGCCGCGGCCGAGCAGGCCCTCGCCGCCGCCCGCCTCGGCATCTGACTGCACCCCACAAGCGCACCCCACGAGCGCACCCCACGAGCGCACCCCACGAGCGCGCCCCACGAGCGCGTTTCGGTCATGGATCTGCGTGCTCCCGCACGCAGATCCATGACCAGAACGCGAGCGGGAGGGGAGACGAGCGGTTGGGGAGACGATCGGGCGGCGTCAGGCCGTGGGGCGCAGCAGCGTGCCGGCGAGGGCGCCGGTGTGCTCACCATCGGCCATGAACACCTCGCCGTTCACCAGCGTCGCCCGGTAGCCCTCGGCCCGCTGGACGAACCGTCCCGCACCACCGGGGAAGTCGTGCACATAGGTGGGCAGCGGGAGCCCGAGCCGTTCGAGGTCGATCACGTTGACGTCGGCGGCGAAGCCCGGGGCCAACACCCCGCGGTCGCCGAAGCCGGCGAACCCGGCCGTGTCGCTGGTGAGCCGGCGCACCCCCTCCTCGAGGGTCACCAGCCCCCGCTCCAGCACCCAGTACGACAGGAAGAAGGTGGGCTGGGAGGCGTCGAGGATCTGCCCGACGTGCGCACCGGCGTCGGCCAGCCCGAGGAGCATCCCGGGCCGGATCAGCATCTCGGCGATCACCCCGAAGTCCTGGTTCAGCACCGGCCAGTTCAGGATCACGGCGCCCTCGGTCTCGAGGCAGAGCTCGACGTAGGCCTCCACCGGCGAGACGCCGCGACGCGCGGCGTGGGCCGACAGCGAGTCGGCGGGGTCGCAGTCGTAGCGGGCCCCGCGCTCGGGGGTGAGCACGAAGAACTCGCGGTAGCCCTCGGGGCCCCGGCCGACGCCCTCGGCCACCAGCTGTGCTCGGGCCTCCGGGTCGCCCATGGCGGCGAGCTTCTCGTCGGTCGAGCGACCGGCGAGGGCGGCCCACGACGGCGACCGGTCGAAGGGCGTGACGTGGCCGAGCGCGAAGATCACGCCGATGCCCCGGGAGGTGGTCTGGGGCCGCAGCTGCGCCCCCGCAGCGTTGGCCTCGTCGACGAAGGCGAGCGTCTGCCGCCACAGCTCGGGGTCGGCGAAGGTGTTGGTCAGGTTGAAGGTCATGGGCCGACCGGCGGCGCGCGACATCGCCCCCATCAGGGCGACCTCGTGGCGCGCCCGCTCCCGCCCCGGGCCCTCGCCGTCGAACCGGGGAGCGCCGCCGAACACGCCCCGGCGGTGACCACCGACCGAGGATGCCAGCGCCACCATCTCGGCCTGGTCGGCCCAGGTGCCCGGCACGTTGCGGCCGTCGGGAGCGGTGTGGCGTCGGGTCCGGGAGATCGACAGCCCCGCCGCGCCGGCGGCCATCGCCTCGTCGACGAGGCGCACCATCTCGGCCAGCTCGTCGTCGGTGGGCTCGGCGCCCTCGTCCATCGAGCGGTCGCCCATGGCGTAGTAGCGCAGGGCGGCGTGCCCGATCATGCCGCCCATGTTCACGCCCTTGGGTCGGTCGCCGAGCCACGCGAGGTAGTCACCGTAGGTCTCCCAGGCGAACGGCACGCCCTCGAGGATCGAGGTGGCCGGGATGTCCTCGACCGACTCCATCGTGCGCGCGAGGTACTCACGGTCACCGGGCCGCACCGGCGCGAACGTCACCCCGCAGTTGCCGAGCACGATCGACGTGACGCCGTGCCAGCACGACGACGAGGCGATCGGGTCCCACGCCACCTGGGCGTCGAGGTGGGTGTGCAGGTCGACGAAGCCAGGCGTGACGATGCAGCCCTCGGCGTCGATCGTGCGCGTCGCCGGCCCGTCGACCTCGCCGGCGTCGCCCACGGCCACGATGCGCCCGCGTTCGACCGCAACGCTGCCGAGACGGGCCGGAGCGCCGGTCCCGTCGACGATGGTCCCGCCGGTGATGAGCACGTCGTAGGCCATGTCCCGACCGTAGGCCAGCGACCTCGGCGATGCTCGTGGGCCGGAGCGCACCGGGTGCCCCGGAGGGCGCCCGGTGGATCGTGACCGTGGCCTACGCGGTCAGGACCAGCCGTGCTCGCGCACGATGCCGACCATCAGCTCGCCGGCCTCGGTGGGGTTCTGGCCCACCAGCACACCGGCGTTGCGCAGCGCCTCCATCTTCCCCTGCGCCGTGCCCTTGCCACCGGACACGATGGCACCGGCGTGGCCCATCTTCTTGCCGGCCGGCGCCGTCACGCCCGCCACGTAGGAGACGACCGGCTTGGTCATCTTCGACGCGATGTAGTCGGCAGCCTCCTCTTCGGCCGAGCCCCCGATCTCGCCGATCATCATCACGGCCTTGGTCTCGGGGTCGGCCTCGAAGCGCTCGAGGCAGTCGATGAAGCTGGTGCCCGGGACGGGGTCGCCACCGATGCCCACGCACGTGGTGACACCGATGTCCTGCAGCTTGAGCTCGTACAGCGCCTGGTAGGTGAGGGTGCCCGACCGGCTCACGATCCCGACCGGACCACCGGCCTTGGCGATGTGGCCCGCGGTGATCCCGATGTTGCACTTGCCGGGGCTGATGATGCCGGGGCAGTTCGGGCCGAGCAGCTGCACGTTCGGGAAGTCGCGCTTGAGCTTGTTGAAGAACCAGGCCTCGTCGTGGGCGGGCACGCCCTCGGTGATGCACACGATGAACTCGACACCGCCCTCGGCGGCCTCCATCACGGCGCTCTTCACCCCCGGCGCGGGGATGAAGATGCACGAGGCGTTGGCGCCGGTCTCGGCCACTGCGTCGGCGACCGAGGCGAAGATCGGGATGCCGTCCACGTCGGTGCCGGCCTTCTTGGGGTTGGTGCCGGCGACGACGTTGGTGCCGTAGTCCCGGTTGAGCAGGCCGTAGTAGCGGCCCTGGCTGCCGGTGAGCCCCTGGTAGACGACCTTGGTGCTCTCGTCGACGAAGATGCTCATGCTCGTCCTTCCCGAGCCGGCGCCCCGCCGGCCCGCTCTCCTCCACGGGGTGGGGCCCCTGCCCCACCGTGGCCGTCGTCGTTGGTCGAAGTGATGTGTCGCACCGGCTCAGTGTCCGGCGAGCTCGACGGCCTTGCGGGCCGCCTCCAGCATGGTGGGCTGCATCTGGAGCTTGTCTCCGAGATGCGGTTCGAGCAGGGCCCGGCCCTCGTCGGCGTTGGTGCCGTCGAGGCGGATGACGATGGGGGCCGTGATCTCGATGCGGTCGAGGGCGGCGATGATGCCGTTGGCGACCTCTTCGCCACGGGTGATGCCGCCGAAGATGTTGATGAAGATCGACTTGACCCGGGGGTCGTTGTCGAGGATCTCCAGGGCCGCCACGAACTTGTCGGCATCGGCGCCGCCACCGACGTCGAGGAAGTTGGCCGCCTCACCACCGACCTGGTTCACGACGTCGAGGGTGGACATGGCCAGGCCGGCGCCGTTGGCGATGATGCCGACGTAGCCGTCGAGGCCGACGTACTGCAGCCCCTTGGCGTGGGCGGCCTCCTCCCGCTCGTCGCGCACCTGGGTGAGGGCGTAGTCGCCCCACTCGTGGCGGAACTCGGCGTTGTTGTCGAGGGTGACCTTGGCATCGAGGGCGTGCACGGCGCCGTCGGTCTTGACGATCAACGGGTTGATCTCGACGAGGTCGGCGTCACCTTCGGTGTAGGCCGTGTACAGCTGCAACAAGATGGCGACGGCGCCCTCGGTGGCATCGGGGTTCAGCTTGGCGGCGGCGACCCAGTCGCGACACGCCTGCTCGGTCAGCCCGTCGACCGGGTCGACCCAGATCTTGGCGATCGCGTCGGGATCGGATTCGGCGACGGTCTCGATCTCCACGCCACCCTGGGCCGACAGCATGCCCAGGTGCTTCTTGGCCGAGCGGTCGAGCGTGAAGCTGGCGTAGTACTCCTCGGCGATGTCGGAGGCGTGCTCCACCCAGACGATGCGCACGAGGTGGCCCTTGATGTCCATGCCGAGGATGTTCCCGGCGTGGGTGCGCACCTCGTCCTCGTCGTTGGCCAGCTTGACACCGCCGGCCTTGCCCCGACCGCCCACGTGCACCTGGGCCTTGACGACGACCGGGTAGCCGACGG
>JAKOVR010000007.1 GCA_029782025.1 Actinomycetes bacterium
CCGGACGAGGTACTCGTGGCCCTGCCGGTCGAGCTGCTCGCCGTAGCGCCGGTCCAGCAGGTCCACGAAGGTGAGCACGGTCCGGAGCGGCTCCTGCAGGTCGTGGGCGGCGACCGTGGCGAACCGCTCGAGCTCGCGGTTGGACTGGATCAGCTCGCGTTCACGGGCCCGGATCGAGTTCATCATCTCGGCCGCCTGCTCATTGGCCTCGCGGCGGGCGTCGGCCGTGGCTTTCAGGCTGTTGGTGGTGAGCAGCGTGGCCACCGTACCGAGCAGGAAGATGCTGACCGGGAAGGCGATGAGCGTGTTGCCCATCGAACCCAGCACGGCGCCGACGGCGGCGAGCGCCGCGCTCCCGGCCAGGCCGACGATCATGACGACGCGGACCCGCCGCTCGCTCTCGGCGAGCTCGCGTTGGCGGTCTTCGTCGAACTCTTCGCTGGTCAGCACCGCGGCCACGGCGTTCCTCGCTCCGGACCTCCCGCGCTGGTGGCGGGGCGACGACAGCGTAGCGACCCCGGTGTGGGCCGGGGTGGCCGTCGGCGTCTCCTCCCCCCGGTGGTACCGTCGGACCATGATCCCCCGGCGCGAGCGTCCGCTGGCGCACGTCGTCTTCCCCCGCTCGTTGAGCGGCGGGATGCACGGCGTCTTCGCCCGGCGGTTCCCCCCCCTGTCGATGGTGGTGGTGGCGGCGCTGGTCCAGCGCGAGGGATGGGACGTCGAACTGATCGACCAGAACCACCAGGGGCCGTCGGCGGAGGTGCCGGACGCGGTGTTCATCGTGTCCTGGACCGGCCTGGCCGTGGCCGGCTACCGGACGGCCGCCGACTACCGGGCCCGGGGGGTCCCGGTGATCATGGGTGGCGTCCACCCGTCGATGATGCCCGGGGAGGCGTTGCGCCACGCCGACGCCATCGTGGTGGGAGAGGCCGAGGAGGTCATGCCGACGCTGGTGCGGGACCTGGGGGCCGGCTCCCTCCAACGGGTGTACCACGGTGGGTGGCTCGGGATGGACGCTGTCCCCGACGTGCGCGACTACGGGCACCTGTACCGGCACTTCCCCACGAAGCAGTACCGCCCGACCCACAGCATGCAGACGACGCGGGGATGCCGCTTCAACTGCGACTTCTGCTCGGTGATCCGCATCAACGGACGGGGCTCGCGCCACATGGACCCGGCCCGTGTGGTGGAGGAGCTGCGGTACCGGCTCACCTTGCCGCCCCGGATCCCGGGCGAGCAGTTCCTCTTCTTCGTCGACGACGACATCGCCGCCGACATCGACTACACCGGCAACCTGCTCGAGGCACTGGCGTCGGCGGACCTGCCGTTCCGGTTCGGCGCCCAGGCGTCGATCGGGCTGGCCCGCCATCCCGATCTCGTCGAGCTGGCCCGGGCGGCCAAGCTCAAGACCATCTTCGTCGGGTTCGAGAGCGTGTCGCGCGACGCGCTGGTGGAGGCCAACAAGAAGAACCGGCCCCACGAGTACGGGGAGCTGGTGCGCCGCCTCCACACGGGTGGCATGGCGGTGGAGGGCGGGTTCATCTTCGGGTTCGACGGCGACCGTCCCGACGTCTTCGACGAGACGGTCGACTTCGTGCACCGCATGGGGGTCGACGGGGCCCACTTCACGATCCTCACCCCGTACCCGGGCACGGGCACCTTCGCCCGCCTCTACCGGGAAGGGCGCATCTTCGACACCGACTGGTCCCACTACATGGGTTACCGGACGGTGTTCCAGCCGGCGGCCATGACGCCGGCCGAGCTCGACGCCGGCCTGGCCCGGGCCTACGCCCGCTTCTACTCCGCCCGGTACCGGTGGGAGCGGTTGCGCCGCGGAGCGGGCTACTTCGACCGCCCCCAGCTGTTGGCCCAAGCCCTCATCAACAGCACGTGGAGCGGGTCCTACCGCATGGGCCTCGATCACACGCGCCCGCCGCAGTACGAGGCCGATCCCGCGGATCTCGAGGACCTGGCCCTCACCAGCGCGGCGCCGGCACCGGACGCCATCACGACCGCCCTCGGGCACCTCCACGCCGAGCTGGCCCCCGCGTCCGGCCCGGGGAGCGCCGTCCCGGTCCACCTGGCCACCCGGGCCTGACCACCCCGATCATCCCGATCACCCGACCCCCCAGACAGGAGCCACCGTGACCTCAGCGCTCGACGCCTTCCGCCTCGACGGGCGAGTCGCCATCGTGACCGGCGCCAGCCGCGGCATCGGCGCCGCCACCGCCCGCGTCCTGGCCGACGCCGGGGCCGACGTGTTGCTGGCGTCACGGACCGAGGCCGACCTCCGGGTGGTGGCCGACGACATCGAGGCCCGAGGTCGGCGGGCCCTGGTGGTGGCCGGTGACGTCAACGACCTCGACCTCCTGGCGTCGCTCCCGGCCCGGGCCGTGGCCGAGCTCGGCCGGCTCGACATCGTGGTCAACAACGCCGGCGGCACCATGCCCCGGCCGTTCCTCGACACGAGCCCCGGCTACCTGGAGCGGGCGTTCCACTTCAACGTCACCACCGCCTTCGCGCTGACCAAGGCGGCCGTTCCCCACCTCCTCACCGACGGCGGCGCCGTCGTGAACATCTCGTCGGCCATCGGCCGGCTCCGGGATCGGGGCATGCTGGCCTACGGCACGGCCAAGGCCGCGCTGGCCCACCTCACCCGTCTGGCCGCCGCCGACCTGGCGCCGCGGGTGCGGGTCAACGCCATCGCCGTGGGGTCGGTGGCGACCTCCGCCCTCGACATCGTGCTGCAGACGCCGGAGATCCACGACGAGATGGTGCGCCGGACGCCACTGCGCCGCCTGGGCGAGGCCGACGACATCGCCCTCGCCGCGCTGTACCTCGCCTCGCCGGCGGCGGCATGGGTCACCGGCAAGGTGCTCGAGGTCGACGGCGGCCTGGAGGAGCCGAACCTCGAGCTGGGCCTGCCCGACCTGGCGCCCTGAACGGTCAGCGCTTGGCCGCGGCCTTGGCCCGGGCCCGCTTGGCCGGCACCCGGTCCTCGGGCCACTGCTCGAGGATCCAGTCCATCACCTGCTCGCCGAGGATGAAGCCGGCGAAGTGGCCGCCCCCCGGGCAGATCACCAGGTCGGCGTGGGGCACCAGGGCGGCCTGGTACTCGCCGTGGCTCAGCGGCACGATGCCGTCGGCGTCGCCGTGCCAGAACCGGGTGGGGACGTGGATGTCGCGGAGCGAGAACCCCCACTCGCGACCGAAGACCACGAGGTCGCTGACCGGGGCCCGGAGGCCGCCCTCGACGGCGGTGGTGAGGTCGTAGAGGAACATCCCCTTCATCTCGGGGATGGCCATGACGGGCCGGTCCGAGGGCGGCGCGACCCGGGTGTAGAGGTCGAACCCCTCGGAGGCGAAGCTGCGGATCGGCCGGACCAGGTGGGTCAGGACCTCGCCCAGGGGCACCCGCAGGAAGCTCAGCATCGGCTCGATGAGCGGCAGCAGGCGGGTGTAGCCCGGGGCGGCCTCGGCGCCCCGCGTGGGGCCGATCCCGCCCAGCACCGCGGCGGCGGTGACCCGGTCGGGGAGGGCGTGGGCGGCGGCCAGGACGTAGGGCCCGCCGCCGCTCAGGCCGACCACGGCGAAGCGCCCGAGCCCGAGCCCGTCGGCGAAGGCCTCGAGGTCGGCGGCCCAGTCGAGGACCTTGCCGTAGGTGTAGGTCGTGGAGAACCCGGTGCCGGGGCGCTCGACCCCGATGAGGCGGATGCCCCGGGCCGAGGCCAGCTCCGGCCCGTCGGGTGGGATCTGCTTGCGGGCCCCGGGGGTGCCGTGGAACCAGAGGACCGGCCGGCCGGCCGGGTCGCCGTACTCGGCGTACCCGAGGGCCCGACCGCCCGGCAGCGTCACCAGCGACTCGTTGAACGGCGCCGGCGGTTCGGGGAGCTCGTTGTCGTCACCCATGGCTCGCCTCCAGGAAGTAGAACGCGTTCTCACGAGCGTACGGGACCGATCTCGCCCGTGTCGAACGATCGGGCCGCCGACGGGACGGGCGCAGGCCGCCGGTTGGACGGGTGCGACCGCCGGTTGGACGGGTGCGGGCCGGGCCTCGGTACGATCCAGCCTCATGGACGCCAGCTGGACCACGGGGCCGATCCTGTCGCTGGCCCTGCTGCTGGCCGTGGCCGGCGTGGTCAAGCTCGGTCGCCCGGCCAGCGCGGCGGCGGCGCTGCGGGCGGCCAAGCTACCGGCGCCGGAGCTGGGGGTGCGGGCCCTCGGCGGCGCCGAGGTGGCCCTCGCTGTGGTCGTGATCGTGTGGGGAGGGCCGGTGGCGGCGGCGGTGCTGGCCCTGACCTACCTCGGGTTCGCGCTCTTCAGCCAGCGCCTCCGTTCCGTCCAGGGCCGATCGGCCTCCTGCGGATGCTTCGGCGCCTCGAGCGCGCCGGTCACCGGCGTCCACGTCGGCGTCAACCTGGTCGCGGCGGTGCTCGGCGCGGCCGGCGCGGCGTGGGCCCCGGCCGGGCTGGCCGCAGTGGTGGCGGCGCCGGGGGAGGGGGCGTTGCTGCTGGCCGTCGCCGGCACCCTGGCCTGGGGGTGGTTCGCCCTGCTGGTGCTGCTGCCCGAGGTCGTGGTGGCGATGGGCGCGCTCGACGAGGACCGTGTGGCCGAAGCGAGGGCCCGCGGGTGACCGCCGTCGTCGTCGTCGAGGCCGTGGCGCTGGTGATCCTGGCCGTGCTCGTGGCCGGGCTGCTCCGGAGCCACGCCGCCATCCTCCGCCGGCTCCACGAGCTCGGGGATCCCACCCGACGGCCCGAGCCGAGGGAGGTCACCTTCCGCCCGATGCCGGGCATGCCCGAACCCTCGGCCCAGGCCTCGGCCTTCCCGGACGGTCGTGACCTGCAGGGCACCGACCTGCACGGCGATGCGATGGTGGTCAGCGCGGTCGGCACGCACCACGACACGGTCCTCGCCTTCCTCTCGAGCGGGTGCTCCACCTGCACCCGCTTCTGGCGGGCCTTCGCCGACCAGGAGGCGCTGCACCTCCCGCAGGGCACCCGCCTCGTTGCCGTGGTCAAGGACGCGTCCGAGGAGTCGCCGAGCGCGCTGGCCGACCTGGTCCCGCCGGGCCTCGTGGTGATCATGTCGAGCGCCGCCTGGGCCGACTACCGGGTGCCCGGCTCGCCCTACTTCGTGTTCGTGGAGGGCACCACCGGGCGGGTGCGGGGCGAGGGCACGGGGCTCGACTGGGAGCAGGTCGCCAGCCTCCTCGCCCAGGCCAGCGGTGATCTGCGCTTCACGATGGGGGAGGCGGGCCGCCGCATCGGCAAGCCGGCGGCCGACGCCGAGCGCGAGCTCGAGCTGGACCGGGCCCTCCTGGCCCTCGGCATCCAGCCGGGCGACCCGGTGCTGTACCAGCAGGCCACCGCACCATCGTTCCTGGCCGACGAGGACGCAGGCGCCGGCGAGGGTACCGAGACGCCGTCCCGGCCCGAGTAGGGTGGCCGGCGGGGAGACGAGCGACCGGAAAGGGAACCTCCTGACGTGCAGTTGACCAGCCACGGCATCACCGTGGACCTACCGCCCGGTTGGGAAGGGCGGATCATCAAGCGCACGCAGCCGTCCCCTGCGCCCTCCGTCGGCAAGGGCACGGCCGCGCTCGGCGGGTCCGGTCGCGAGGAGCGCACCTACCCGATCACCCACCTGGCCAACTTCGCCCTGCCCAACGACCGCGGCGACTTCGGCAGCGGCGCCGTCGACCTCATGGACGGGAGCCACGTGTTCGTGACCCTGTTCGAGTACGGGCCCGAGAGCGTCGGCCAACCGCTGTTCCGCGACCAGGGCCGTCCCACCCGGGTGCGGGCGGCCCAGTTCAGCCCGAACCAGCTGCAGCGGACGCTGGCCGGCCAAGCGGGGTTCCAGGTCTTCTTCACCGAACAGGGTCGGGCCTTCTCGCTCTACATCGTGCTGGGGAGCGCCGACAACGCCCGCCCGCTGGTGGCGCTGGCGAACGAGGTCCTGGCCGCGATCACGATCGACCCGAGGTGACCCCATGCTGACCGATCGTCGTTCCTCGCCGCTGTCGGCCACCCTCGTGGATCGCCTGGCCCACCGGTGGAGCCGCCGCCACGATCTCGCCGGCGAGTCGGTGGCCCCGTCCGGGGTCGACGACCCGTCCGCGCCGGCGGGCCCGAGCCGGCGGTCCTTCCTCGCCCGGGTCACCCTGGGCGCCTCCGCCCTGACCGTCGACCCGTTGCGCTACGTCCTCGAGCCGGTATCGGCGTGGGACGCCGTGTGCGGGAGCGGGAACACCTGCGCCGAGGGCTGGTCGGTCTTCTGCTGCACCATCAACAACGGCTCCAACACCTGCCCCGACGGGAGCTTCGTCGCCGGGTGGTGGAAGTCGGATGCCTCGTCGTTCTGCGGGGGCGGCCCGCGGTACATCATCGACTGCAACCAGGTCTGCGGCGTGGCTTGCGCCTGCACCTGCCCGACCGGCACCTGCGACAACCGCCGCACCTGCTGCAACCAGTTCCGTTACGGCCAATGCCACCAGGAGATCACCTGTGCCGGCCCCGTGCGGTGCCGGATGGTGACCTGCCTCCCGCCCTGGCTGGTCGACGCCACGTGCACCACGGCCAGCGCCACCGACAACCGCATGTCGGACCACAACGCGCCCTGCAACACCTACCCGCCGCCCCCGCCGCCGCCCCCGGTCTACGGGGCGCTGCCGGCCGGGGGCCCGGTGCAGCTCAACAGCGACGGTCGGCTCGAAGCGTTCGGGATCGCGGCCACCACCAACCAGTTGCAGAACGTCTTCCAGTACGCCATCGGTTCGGGGTGGTCGGGGTGGTACCCGATCGGCGGCACGTGGCCGGTGCCCAACAACATCAGCGTGGGCGTCAACGCCAACGGCCGCCTCCAGGCCTTCCTCCTCGCCGCCGACGGGCAGGTCGCCACCGTGTCGCAGGGCCCCATCGGGACCGGCTGGTCGGCGGTGGTGCCGATGGGCGGGGCGTTCTCCGCGCCGCCGGTCGTCGCCCGCAACCTCGACGGCCGCCTCCAGCTCTTCGCCGTCGGCACCGACAAGCAACTCCACACCAACAGCCAGAGCGCGGTCAACGGGCTCTGGTCCGGCTGGACCGCCCTCGGTGGATCGCTGGTCGGCACCCCCGGGGTCGGCACCACGGCCGACGGCCGGCTCATGGCGGCGGCGGTCGGGACCGACGGGAAGCTCTACGGCGTGGCCGAGAAGACCGCCAACGGCACCTTCACCCCCGTCGTCGCCATCGGGGGGAGCCACAAGGGCCGGCCGGCGGTGGGTCGCAACGCCGACGGCTCGCTGGTCATCGCCTGCCTCGACACGTCGGACCGCCTCGTGATCTACCGGCAAGCCGGGTTCGGCTGGTCGGCCAGCCAGACCCTCGCCCTGCCCCTGGCGCAACCGCCATGCATCGGGACCAACAAGGACGGTCGGCTGGAGATCTTCGCGGTGGCCAAGGACGGATCGATGCAGCACACCTGGCAGGGTGCACCGAACGGGTCCTTCGTCGGCTGGTACGCCCTCGTCACCCCTTCCACCACCACCTACGCCAGCCCGCCGTGGGTGATGTCGAACCCCGACGGCCGTTTGGAGGTCTTCGCCCTCGGCGCCGATGGGCAGTTGTGGCACGACTTCCAGACCGTGCCCAATGGCGGGTGGTTCGGGCCGACCTACCTCGGCGGCAGCCTCGTCGGCTGACGGTTGCCCGGGCCGGGCGGCGCCGGCGGCGGCTAGAGTGCCGGGCGCATCGACGGGAGGACACGCGAATGAGCATCGCACCGGAGGATGCGGGCGCAGGCGGTGCGCCCGATCGGCACACGTTGCGTCGTCTGCTGCTGCTGGCGACCCTGGGCGGGTTGGCCTGGATGGTGGCCCGGTGGGCGGCCAGCCGGAAGCGCCGAGCCATCGACCGCCAGCCTGCCCCCACCGTCGC
>JAKOVR010000022.1 GCA_029782025.1 Actinomycetes bacterium
CGGTGGTCCCGGTGGTGCACCGGGTCAACCCCGCGCCCGCAAGCCGAAGAAGAGGTGAGCCGTGGAGTGGGTCGTCACTAAGGGACGCACCATCGAAGAAGCCAAGGAAGCCGCGCTCGACGAGCTCGGGATCGACGAGGCCGATGCCGAGTTCGAGGTGCTCCAGGAACCCAAGGTCGGGCTGTTCGGGAAGCTCCGCGCTGAGGCCGAGATCCGGGCCCGGGTCCGGCCCACCGCCCCCCGCCCCAAAGTGGAGCGGCGCGATCGCCGGAAGAAGCCCAAGAACGGCGGCGGCGAAGGCCGGCCCGCCCGCCGTGGGCCCGCCGCCAGCGATGCCGATGCCCCCGCCGACACCCCGGCGGACGCTCATGTCGACGCCGCGAGCGCGTCCGATGCCCCCGCCGCCCCTTCGTCGTCGCGCCCGCCGGCGGCCGAGAACCCCCGTCCGCCCCGACCGCGTCGAGAGCGGGCCATCCCCGAGGAGATCACCAACATGCCAGCGCAGCAGGACACGATCGTCGCCTTCGTCGAAGGGCTGGTGGAGGCCTTCGACCTCGACGCCCAGCTCGAGACCGCCGCCGATGACGACGAGATCAGCGTGAACGTGGTCGGCAACGACCTCGGGCTGCTCATCGGGCCCCGGGGCGCCACGCTCCAGGCCATCTCGGACCTCGGTCGGGCGGTGCTGCAGCGGGACTTCCCCGATGACCGTCACGCCCGCCTCCGCATCGACGTGGCCGGGTACCGGGAGCGCCGGAAGGAGGCGTTGGAGCGGTTCGTCAAGAGCGTGGCCGACGAGGTCCGGGCCTCGGGGATGTCCAAGGTGCTCGAGCCGATGGGGAGCGCCGATCGCAAGATCGTGCACGACACCGTGAACGATCTCGAGGGCGTGCGCACCACGTCCGAGGGTGTGGACCCGAACCGGCGGGTCGTCATCCTGCCCGACTCGGGCGACTGAACGCTCCCGGGCCCGTGACGGCGGACGCGGCATCCTGGCGCCCGCCCCTGGAAGCCTGGCTGGTCCGGGCCCAGCGGCTGGGCCTCGTCGGGCCCGGAGCGGTGGGTGACCACGTGGACCAGGCGGAGCGATTCGCCGCCGCCATCCCGTCCGGCGCCGGCCGCATCCTCGATCTCGGCAGCGGCGGTGGACTGCCCGGCCTGGTTCTGGCCCAGCTCGTCCCCGAGGCCGAGCTGGTGCTGCTCGACGCCAAGGAGCGGGCCGTTTCCGCCCTTCGCGGCGCCATCGTCGAGCTGGGGCTGGCCGACCGGGTGCGGGCCGAGGGGGGCCGGGCCGAAGTGTTGGCCCACGATCCGGCCTGGCGCGAGCGCTTCCC
>JAKOVR010000218.1 GCA_029782025.1 Actinomycetes bacterium
AGAAGCGGCGCGACAAGAAGGCCAAGAAGACGGCGCGAGAAGCGCCCGAAGTGCTGCGATGAACGGGATGGACCGCTCGGGTGCCGACGCCGCCCCCGCCGCGGGTCCGTCAGCCAGCGAGGCCCGGTATGCCGCCTGGGCCAAGCGCCTGAAGGTGGCGCACGAGGCGGTGGTGGACGACGCCCGCGAGCTCCGGTCAACGGCGATCCAGCCGGTCGATCAGGAGCCCGAACCGCCCGCCGCCGGCTTCGACATGGGCCTCCTGTTCCGGGAGAGTGCCGCCATCGCCCGAGCCGAGGAGCAGGCGCGCCTCGGTCCGTCGTCCGGCCCACGGGCCGACGCGGCGAAGCGAGCCTGACGGAGCGGGAAGGCGGCGCCTTCCCTCCGCTCAGCCCGCCAGCAGCGCGGTGAGCAGGCTGTCGAGGTCGACCGTCGACACGCCGATCGTGGTGTCGGCGACCCCGTAGGGAACCACGAGATGGCCGCCGTGCACGACGGCACCGCACGAGTACACGACGTTGGGCACGTACCCGTCGCGCTCCGCCGGCGGCCACGTGATCAGCGGTCGGTCGAGCTCCCCGATGAGGCGCTGCGGCTCGTCGAGGTCGAGCAGCATCGCCCCGATGGCGTAGGAGCGGAGGGGCCCGACGCCATGCGTGAGGACGAGCCATCCCGCCTCGGTCTCGATGGGCGACCCGCAGTTGCCGGCCTGGACCACCGACCACAGCGCGTCGCGGCTCTCGAGCCGGACCGCGCCGTCCCACCACCGCAGGTTGTCCGAGTACGCGACGTGGCTGGACTCCCGGTCGAAGCGGGAGAGCGCGAGGTACCGGCCCCCCACCTTGCGAGGGAACAGGGCGAGGCCCTTGTTGGCGGCGGCGGGACCGAGGAGCGGAGTGGAACGGAACGAGAGGAAGTCGGTCGTCTCCAGCAACTGCTGGCTGATCGCATGCCCGTCGTAGGCGGTGTAGGACGCCAGGTAGCGCACGTCACCCGCCTCCTCGAAGCGCACGAAGCGGGCGTCCTCCATGCCGTGCCCTTCGAAGTGGCCGGCGGGCAGGAGGACTCGGCGGGCCAGTGCCGTCGACGGCGAGAACGTCGCCGTGTAGCTCCGTGACCCGAAGGCCTGGATCCGCTCGGCCGCGTGCCCGGCCGCCACCGGGTTGTCCCACCGGGACCGGAGCCGGCGGAGCGCACGGTCGAGGTCGGCGGCCCCGAACCGTTCCGGCAGGGCGTCGAGGGCCGACGCCGCGCTGTGCCCGTCCTGGCCGAGCAACCGGAGATGCTGGTGGAAGGCGTCCCGTTCGTACGGGCCGGGTCGGACGGTGGCCCTGACCGGGTGCTTCTCCGGGGCCGCGATGGACACGGCCCCGTCGGCGGAGATGACGCCGGAACGGAATCCGATGGACGACACGTGACCTTCCGCGATCCCCCGCACCGAGAGCACGATGGCGAGCTCGCCCGGGGCCACCCCCGACTGGTCCGGACTGGCGACGGCGGCAGGGTTGCAGAGGCTGGCGGCCTCGATGCTCTGTTCCTTGGTGAAGGCCGCGCCCAACAGCATCGTCCGGTCGCGACCCAACGCGTCGCCGGCGTTGGACCACTCGACCATCAGCCGGCCGTGTTCGAGCAGCACGTCCTCGAGGTCGTCGTGGCGATCCCTGAACTGCTCCACGACGCCGGCCAGACCGGCCTCGATCTCGTCCGGCGCGAGGTCGAGGATGCGACGCACCAGGCCGGTCGGCGTCGGGTCCTCGAGGCCGGCGAACTCCTGGCCCGGGATGAAGAGCCCGAGCACGACGCGGGAGGGATCGGGGGCGAGTCGCACCTCCGTGGTCCTGACCTCCACCGGCGCCGTCATGTCGGCACCGTGTTCGGCCGGGCCGCCGACCGGCGTTCCCGGCCGGTCCGGCGGTCGATGAGTCGCCTGTCCGCGATGTCCAGCAGGCGGGACCCGTCGATGCCGTCGCCGGGGAAGGTGGCGACCCCCCAGCTGAACGGCTGGGCTGTTCGATCGAACGCACGGTGCAGCACGTGCTGTGCCTCCTCGGAGTCGACGCCATGGAGGAGGAGGACGAACTCGTCGCCGCCGACGCGGTACACGTCGTCCCCCAGGCGCAGCTGCGTCCTCCACGCGTCGGCGAAGGCACGGAGCGCGCCGTCACCAGCACCGTGCCCTTCGATGTCGTTGAGGGCCTTGAGGCCGTCGATGTCGATCATCACGACCGAGAGGTCGTGATGATCCCTCTCCGCCGCAGACAGTGCGGAGGGCAGGTCGCGGCCCAACGCCCGCCGGTTGAGCAGGCCGGTGAGGGCATCGAGCAGCGACTCGGCCTCGAGCACGGTCATGGCGAGCAGGACGGCGGCGGAGGTGCAGGCGTCGACCAGTTCGTCGCCCCCCTCGGCTCGGCCCGCGTCCGCCCGGCGGCGGCCGAGGACCATGCGGAGCACCGAGAGTTGGCGGATGGCGGTGAACATCTCCGCCGCGGCATCGGCGTCCCGACGCAGCTCGACGAGAAGTGGGAAGGGGACCGTCGTGGCGCCGCGCTCCCGATCCAGAGCGGCGGCGATGTGCGCCGTCAGGGCGTGGGCGTGGACGAACACCAACGGGAGCAACCCGCTCCGGGCGCACCCCTCCAACCAGGCCTGGAACAGCCACTCCGGCGCACCGGGCATGATCATGGCGTCCGCTCCGAGGTGCAACCCGTGTCGCCCGGCGTCCCACACGACGGTCGAGCGGTCGGGATGTCGCTGCACCTCGGCGACGAAGGTCGCCACCGAGCGAAGGGCGTCGTCCTCGAGACCCGCCGAGCCGGTCAGGTCGAGCAGGACCAGATGGCAGTCCGCCGCCCCGCTCACTTCGTCCAACGCGATCTTGAGGTCGTCGGACAACCCGGATCCGGGCCGGAGGGCCGGACGACGACCCAGTCCTCGCGGGCCGTGACCATCACGGAGGAGGAGCCGTTCACGGCGCGGCCCCCGCGCAGGCCCGGGCATGCTGGAGGGTCGAGATCAACGCCAGGGTCGACTCGCAGCCCTGGTTGCGGTTCGGTCCCCGCTCGGTCAACCCGTCGTACCCGCCGCCGGCCACGTCGTCGTACATCGGCACGCCGACATCGTTGGTACCGGAGAACCACTGCTCGGCCAGCAGGACCCGATCGGCCCACCGATCGTCACCGGTGGCCCGGTGCGCTCTGGCGCAGGCGTCGGCGATCGCGGCGACCTCGATGGGCTGCTGATCGAAGCGGGCGGGTCCGTCGTCCGGGCCGGCGCCACCGACGGGGGTGACCGACAGTCGGCCGTCGGTCGTCTCGTGCGCCACCAGCCAGTCGAGCAGGGCCACGCCCCGGTCGGTCAGCTCGAGGCGACCCAACGCCTGACCGGCGGCGATGAGCGCCGCCGGGAGGACGCCGTTGGCGTAGGTCAGCCTCGGTTCGGGCCAGGGCCAGTCTGCCGTGTGCTGCGGGCGGCCGATCAGCCAGGCGGCGTCCTCCAGCAGCCGGAGTGCCGGTCGATGGCCGGGTTCGGCCGCCGTGACTTCGCTGGCCCCGAGCGCGGCGAAGGCCATCGACCGCGGCCACGTCGACCGCAACCGGCAGGCGCGATCGAACGCGACCAGTGCGTCGGCCCGGTGCCCGGCGTGGCGGCTGCGCCCCGCCGCAGCCCCGAGCCCCCACAGGCTCCGGCCCCAGCAGTCACCGGTCTCGTACCGGTTCTCCCAGGAGCCGGTGGCCCGTCGGCGGTTGCGGGTGTCGCCCCGCCGGCCCTGGGCCTCGAGCAGGAAGCCGACAGCGAGGGCCTCGAGGCGCTCGACGACCTCGCTGCGAGGCTCGTCCTCCGACACGGCAGCCACGAGGACCCGGGCCATGTCGTCGGTGCAGTAGCCGTGCTCCCGCCGTGCCGTGGAGTGGTCGGCGTGTTCGAAGACGCCGAACTCGTCCGACATGCGGTCGAGGTGCGCGAAGGCGCGGGCCACGATCATCGGACCGCTCGCGTCGTCACGAGACCCGGAACCAGGGCCAGGTACCGGCGGGCGACCGCCTCCCAGCTCAGGCCGGGAGCGAGCCGTCGCGCCTCGGTGGCCATGGCCCCGAGACGGTCCGGGTCGGTGAGACAGGCGCGGACCGCGGCGGCCAGCGCGGCGGGATCCTGGCGCGGCACGACGATGCCCGCGCCGCTGGCCAGCAACTCGGTGGCGTGGGGGAAGGCGGTGGCGACGACCGGGCGGCCGGCGGCGACGGCGTCGACCAGCACACCGGAGGTGACCTGATCGGGGGAGTCGTACGGGAGCACCACGAGCGTCGCCCGTTCGATCAGTCGGCCCAGTTCGTCGACGTCACGGTAGGTCGCGTCGAACCCCACGCTCGGGCCCACGCCGAGGCGGGACGCCCGCCCGACGAGCATGTCGCGGTAGGCCTCGCCGGCCACGGCCACCACCTTCGGGTGGGTCTGGCCGGCGATGAGGTAGTGGGGCGCAGGACGCAGGTCGCGGAGATCGTCGAGCGCGGCCAGCATCCACTCGATGCCCTTCCCCGGTCCGATGAGCCCCCAGGTCAACAGGAGCGGTCTCCCGTCGTGACCGGCGACCGCGGTTGGGCCGGGCGCTCGGACCTGCGCACCGTGGGGGATGACCGTCACCTTCGCGGGATCGACGCGATAGCCGGCGATCAACTGTCGTTGCGCGGCACGGGTCATGACCACGACCCGGCCGGCCAGGCGGGTCACTTCGTCGAGCACGCGCCGCTGGTGCCGGGTCGGCGACTGCAGCACGGTGTGGGCGACGACGATCGGCGGCGTGCGCAGTTCGGCGATCACGTCGAGGATCTCCTCGCCGTCGCGCCCGCCGTAGATGCCGTACTCGTGCTGGACGATGGTGAGGTCGAACCGGTTGAGGAGGTCGACGGCGTCGCGGCGTGACCGCCGGGAACCCGGTCGCAGGCTCCCCGCCGAGTTCGCCGAAGGGTCGGA
>JAKOVR010000028.1 GCA_029782025.1 Actinomycetes bacterium
ATTGTTCGCGAACGCGAACAATTCGCACCCACGGGACGGGGGCGCCGACCGGTCAGACCTGGCAGGACGGGCAGAAGTAGGTGGTGCGGCTCTGGAACTTGGTCTTGGTGATCACGTCACGGCAGCGGTGGCAGGCCAGCTTCTCCCGGTCGTAGACCTCGTGGAACTCCTGGAAGCTGCCGGGCTTGCCGGCCAGGTTCACGTACTGCTGGTCGGAGAGGGTCGACCCGCCGTGCTTGATGGCCTCGTGCAGGGTCTCGACCACCGCCCGGTAGAGCCGGCGGATCTCCTGGGTGGACAGGTCGTTGCTGATGCGGTCGTAGCGCAGCCCGGCCTGCCACAGGATCTCGTCGGAGTAGATGTTGCCGATGCCGGCGATGATGGACTGGTCCATCAGGAACGCCTTGAGCTTGATCTGGTGCGCCATCAGCATCCGGCCGAAGTCGACCCACGACACCGGCTCGTCGACGGGGTCGAACCCGAGATGGGCCAGTTCGGGCACCTCCTCGGTGAGCGCATCAGGGGTGGTCACGAACAGCTCCCCGAACGTGCGCGGGTCGACGAAGCGGATCTGCGGGCCCTGCGTGAAGGAGAACACGACGTGGGTGTGCTTGGCCATCGGCTCCTTGGGCGTGGCCCGGAGCAGCTGCCCGCTCATCCCGAGATGGACCACGAGCAGGTCACCCGAATCGAGGTTGACCAGGAGGTACTTGCCCTTCCGCGTCACCGACTTCATCTTCACGCCCTCGAGGCGCGAGATGAACTGCTTCTTGTTGGTGTGCTTCCGGATGGACCGGTTGTTGGTGACCTCCACCGTCTTGACCTTGCGACCGCCGACCTCCCGATCCAGCTCTCGCCGGATCGTCTCCACTTCCGGCAGCTCAGGCATTGGCATCCCCCCTGTCGTCGCGGTGCCCTGACACCGCGCCCACTCGTTCCCGCGGTTCGGGCGACCCCTGATCGGCGCTGTCCTCGAGCACGGCCAACGCGGCGCTCGCCGCGTCCTGCTCGGCCTGCTTCTTCGACCGTCCCTCGCCCCGCCCGTAGACCACG
Source organism: Actinomycetes bacterium (assembly GCA_029782025.1). Taxonomy (GTDB): domain Bacteria; phylum Actinomycetota; class Acidimicrobiia; order Acidimicrobiales; family Acidimicrobilacustridaceae; genus JAKOVR01. Next base: position 1,054 of record JAKOVR010000028.1, read on the forward strand.
TCCCCGATGCGCACCTGGGCGAAGAACCGCTTCTCGTGGTCGGGGCCCTCGTCGGTGAGCTCGTAGACCGGCAGGTCGTCGAACCGGCGGGCCACGAGCTCCTGGAGCTGGGTCTTGAAGTCGAACCCCCCCGGGCCCCGCTCGGCCACGTCGGCGATGCGGTCGGCGACGAGGCCGAGCACGAACGGACGGGCGGCGTCCCAGCCGCCGTCGAGGTACACGGCGCCGACCACGGCCTCGAGGGAGTCGGCGAGGATCGACGGCTTGGCCCGGCCCCCCGACGCGTCCTCGCCCTTGCCGAGCCGCACGACGTCGCCGAGCCCGAGGTCGGCGGCGATGGCCGAGAGCGTGGCCGCGCTGACGACCGTGGCCCGCAGCTTGGCCAGCTCGCCTTCGGGCATCCCCGGGTAGGCGTGGAAGATGTGGCCGGTGACGGTCATGCCCAACACGGCGTCGCCCAGGAACTCGAGGCGCTCGTTGGAGGCGTAGCCGGGGTTCTCGGCGCACCACGACCGGTGCGTGAGCGCGAGCGCGAGGAGGCCACGATCAGCGAAGGCGTGCCCGAGGCGCGCCACGATCTCGTCAGCGGTGGGCGAGCTGGCTGGGTCGAGAAGGCGTGAGATCGTGCACCCCGGTCCGTGGGTCTAGCCCTGCTTGGCCATGACGTAGTCGACGGCGTCGCGGACGGTCTTCAGGTCGTTGAGATCCTCGTCCTCGATGCGGAAGCCGACCGTGCGCTCGCCCAGCTCCTCTTCGAGGGCTTCGACCAGCTCGATCAGGGCCAGCGAGTCGGCCTCGAGATCGTCCTTGAAGGAGTCGCCCTCGTTGATCGACGCGGGATCGATCTCGAGGATGTCGGCAAGGCGGTCGCGGATCAGATCGAGGACGGCTTGACGATCGAGGGGGCCTTGCTCGACGTGGGTCTCTGCGGGCACGGTGGTCCTTTCGGCTGGCGGGGCCTGAAACGTGGCGCCATGGTAGCCCCGAGCCGGCTTGTACGCTTGTGAACCCCCGCTGACCTGCATCTTTCCCGCCCGCCCCGCCGCGACGGGCGCCGCGACGCCGATCGACGGCGGCTCAGGCGGCGTCGGGGCGGATCACGGCCCGCAGGTGGTCGACGACCTCGCCCTCGACCATCTCCTTGGCCACACGGCAGGCATTGACGACGGCGGTGGCCGAGCTCGAGCCGTGGCTGATGATGCACACGCCGTCGACCCCGAGCAGCATCGCCCCGCCCGTGTTCTCGGGGTCGAGCCGGGCGTAGAGCGGACCGAGGGCCGGCAGCAGCGTGGCCGCCGCCGCCCGAGCCTCGTCGTCGGCGTCGAACGCGGTGAGCAGGGCCGTGACCAGCGCTTTCATGCCACCCTCGAGGGTCTTGAGGGCCACGTTGCCGGTGAAGCCGTCGGTGACCACCACGTCGACGTGGTCGGTCATGATGTCGCGGCCCTCGACGTTGCCGACGAAGACGGCGCCGGTGTCCTGGATCCACTCGCCGGTGGCGAGCAGCGGGTGGGTCTCCTTCACGAGGTGGTTCCCCTTGGTGGGCTCCTCGCCGATCGACAGCAAGCCGACCTTGGGGTGGGCGATCCCGAACCGGTCGCGGGCGTAGACAGCGCCCATCTGGGCGAACTGCACCAGCCACTCGGCTTGGACCTCGGCGTTGGCCCCGGCGTCGAGCAGCACGGTGGGCGTGCCCCCCGTGGGCACGGGGATCGGGGTGGCGATGGCCGGGCGGTTGACGCCTTTGATCCGGCCCATGCGCAGGAGGGCGCTGGCCATCGTGGCCCCGGTGTTGCCGGCCGACACCATGGCGCTGGCCCGCCCGTCGCGGACGGCCTCGGCCACCCGCACGAGCGAGCTGTCCTTCATGGTGCGGACGCTCTTGCCCGGGTCGTCGTCCATGGCGATGACCTCGGACGCCGGGATCACCTCGCAGGGGCCAGGGTCACCGATCTCCTCGGGCCGGCCGACCAGGACCACGGGCACGCCGAGCTCCTCGACGGCCCGGATGGCACCGGCCACGATCTCGGCCGGAGCCTTGTCGCCGCCCATGGCGTCGACCGCGATGGGGAGCATCGGGGTCAGTCGACGTCGATGACCTGGCGGCCGCGGTAGGTACCGCAGGTGCCGCACACGGTGTGAGGCAGCTTGGCCGCACCGCAGCGGGGGCACACGCTGCGCGCCGGCGTGCGCAGGGTCCAGTTGGAGGCCCGGCGGCTGCGGCTCTTGGCCTTGGAGGTCTTCTTCTTGGGGACGGCCATGACGGGGGTCCTCGAGTGGGTGGATCGACAGGGGGTGCTGGCGCGGCGGTGCCGCAGGCACGGAGGGAGGACTCTAGTGGACCGCCCCCCGAGGGGCCTAGTCGAGACGGAGCCCGTCCAGCGCGGCCCACCGGGGGTCCCGGGTGGCGCCGCTCTCCGCGGCGTCGTCGGCGGCGGCGTGGGAGCCGGGGCCGGGATCACCGGGGCCCTCCTCCACCGTGACGGGGAAGCTCCCCGGGTCGGGGCCCGGGCAGTCGGGCCCGCAGAGCGGCGCCACCGGCAGGGCGAGGACCAGGGCGTCGCGCACCATCGGTTCGAGGTCGAGCCAGTCTCGGGTGAGGAGGTAGGTCTCACCCTCCACGGGGTGCGCCTCGAAGACCTCCCGCAGGTCGACCTCGAGCTGGCCCTCGACCGGGCCCAGGCATCGACGGCAGGTGGCGCGGTACGGAGCGCGGAGCGAGCCGGTCACCGTGACCTCGTTGCCGGCGGTGGACTCGAGGAGCACGTCGGCCACGATGTCAGCGGTGGGGGGCACCTCGGCGTCGGTGATCGCCAGGCCGCCGAGCTGCCCGTGGACCTCGTCGGCCCGCTGCGTGCCGAGGGCGCGCTGCACCTCGATGACGCTCACCACGAAGGGGCCGGTGCGGGTCATGGCGATCGGACCGAGCTCCGCCCGGTCCGTCAGGCGCCGGGGGGCGGCGGGAGGTGCTCGAAGCCCGGGGGCATGGCGTCGGCCTCATCGTCGTAGTCGGCCCCGAAGGCGTCGATCCCGGCCATCTCGTCGTCCTCGTCGGGCCCGACCTCGGCCAGGGCCGTGCCCTGGAGCTTGGCCCGGCCCGCGCTCACGAGGCGCTGGGTGCGCTCGAGCACGATCTCGAAGCTGGCCAGCTTCTGGTCGCAGAAGTCCTCCACCTCGTGACGGAGCCGCCGGGCCTCCGTCTCGGCGTTGTCGAGGATCTGGTAGGCCCGGCTCTCGGCCGCCTTCACCACCTCGGTGCGCTGGACCATCCGTTCGGCCCGGTCGCGGGCGACGTTGATGATCTCCTCGCCCTCGTGGCGCACCTTCTCGAGGAACTCCTCCCGCTCCTTCAGCAGCCACCGGGCCGCCCGCAACTCCTCGGGGAGGCGGACGAGGGCCTCGTCGAGCAGCTCGAGGAGCTCGTCCTTGGCCACGCGGGGGGTGTTGGACATCATCACCGTCGGCGCGGTGTCGATGACGTCGCGGAGGCGCTGGAGGAACTGCTCGGCCTCGCCGGCGGCGTAGGGCGGCGGACCGGGGGCGACGTACTCGTCGTCGATGTCGTCGGCGAAGGGGTCGAAGGTGGTCACGACGGGAACTTCTCCTTCAACCGTGACGCCACCGGCGGCGGCACCATGCTCGACACGTCGCCACCGAACCGGGCGATCTCGCGGATCAGCTTCGACGCCAGGAACGAGTTGCCGGAGGCCGAGGGGATGAACATGGTGTAGACGCCCGACACCTTGTGGTTCATCTGGGCCATCTGCAGCTCGTTCTCGAAGTCCGACACCACCCGGAGGCCCTTGACGATCATGTCGGCCCCGACGTTCTTCGCCAGGTCGACCACGAGGCTGGAGAACATCGTGACCTCCACGTTGGGGAGGTGAGCCACGCTCTCTTTGAGCATCGCCTCCCGCTCGTCGAGGGTGAAGAGCGCCTCGCTCTTCTGCGGGTTGCGCATGGCTGCGACCACGACCGCGTCGAAGAGCTTGGCCGCCGTCTCGATGATCTCGACATGGCCGTTGTGGATGGGGTCGAACGACCCGGGGTACAGGACCTTGGTCACGCTTGCCTCGGTAGTGGTTGCCGCACGAGCGTGACGAGCGTAGTGCCGTACCGCTTCTCCCGGACAACAACCCACGGGGCCGGCGGCACGACCGCGCGGTCGGATTCGACGACCGCGATCGACGCCGGCAGCGCGGCGAGGAGCGCGGTCCAGCCGTCGAAGGCGTAGGGCGGGTCGAGGAGGACGAGATCGAGGGGGGCGTCCGGCGGGAGGGCGGCGACGTACCGCTCGGCATCGCCCCGCACCACCGTGGCCCGGTCGGTGAGGCCGCAGGCGTCGAGGTTGGCCCGCACGCAGGCCAGGGCCCGGGGATCGGCGTCGACGAAGGTGCAGTGGCGCGCGCCGCGCGACAGCGCCTCGATGCCGAGCGCCCCGCTCCCGGCGAAGAGGTCGAGGACCGTGGCGCCGGCCACCGCGTCGAGGCTCCCGAGGGCGTTGAACGTGGCCTCCCGCACGCGGTCGGTCGTCGGGCGGGTGTCCCGTCCCTCGGGGGTGACCAGCCGGCGGCCGCCGCAGGTCCCGGCCACGACGCGCATGGGAGCAGTATGGCGGGAACCCAACGCCCCGGAGAACCGTCCCAAGGCCATGACCCGCTCCCCCACCGCCCTGCCCGCTGTGCCCCGCCGTCGCCCCTACGGCCCCGCCCCCCTCCCCGTGCTCGCCGCCGGCCTGCTCGTCCTGGCCCTGGCCGCCGGCTGCTCGTCCTCCGGGGTCGACACCGGACCGGGAGCGTCACGACCCGGCAGCACCGGCACCGGGAACACCGGCACCGGGCCGGCCGGCACCGGCGGTACGGGCGGTACGGGCGGCACGCGGGCTGACGGCCCGGCCGCCGTCGACGGCCGCCGCTTCCTGCTGCAGGCCTGGCCCGGCGGCTCGGCCCCCGGCACCACCCGGCTGCCGGCCGGGGCCACCGCCGCCGGCTCGATCGAGTTCCGCAACGGCCGGCTGTCGGCCAACGTGGGCTGCAACGGCATGAGCGGGCCGTACCGGCTGGACGGCTCCCGCCTGATCGTGAGCGATCTCGCCACCACGATGATGGCGTGCGACGCCGAGCGGATGGACCGCGACACCGCCTTCTCGCAGTTCCTGGCCGGTTCGCCCACCGTCACCCTGTCGGGCCCCACCTTGACCCTGACCGGTGCGGGCACGACCTTCGTGTTCACCGATGCCGCCGCCGCTGACCCCGCGCCCGCCCTCGTCGGACCCACCTGGCGCTTCGACGGGCTCGTCTCCGGCACCGGTCCCGACGGGGTGGTGTCGAGCCCGCCGGCGTCCGGGACGGGCACCAGGCCCGTGACCGTCACCTTCGGGAACGACGGCCGGGTCGCCGTCCAGCTCCCGTGCAACAGCGGCGCCGGCACCTACCAGGTCACCGGCGACACCATCCGGTTCGGGCCGATCGCCGTCACCGCCATGGCCTGCGCCGACGCCTCCCTGACGGAGCTCGAGGGCCAGATCGGGGCCGTCCTCCAGGGCGAGGTGCGCTTCGCCATCGACGGCCACGTCCTCACGATCACCCGGGGCGACCGCGGCGTGCTGTTCCGGGCGCCCTGACCCGCGCTAGGCCAGCAGCCCCCGCTGCCGGGCCCACGCCTCCGTCGCTCCGGTCAGGACCGGCGGCCGGGCCATCAGGTCGCTCGGCCTCGCCCCGCCGCTGAGCAGCACCGCCGTGCGGAGCTCGTCGATGAGGCGGCCCACGGTGAGGATCGCCGCCTCCACCCCGTCGTTGGCGGCCAGCAGGGCGGCCCGGCCGATGCCGACGAGCGAGGCGCCGAGGGCCAACGGCTTGGCCGCGGTGGCGCCGTCGGCGATGCCGCCGGTGGCGATGACGGGCACGCCGAGGCCCCGACACTCGAGCACCGACGCCGCGGCGGGGATGCCCCAGTCGGCGAACGGCCCCTCCCCCACGCCGGCCCGTTCGGTCTCGATGCGGGCGAAGGACGTGCCCCCGACCCCGCCCACGTCGAGGGCCGCGGCGCCGGCGTCGACCAGCCGGCGGGCGCTCTCGCGGTCGATCCCTGCTCCGGTCTCCTTCACGATCACGGGGACCGGCGCCACCCGGACGAGGGCGGCCAGGGCGGGGAGCAGGGGCCCGGTGACGCGGTCGCCCTCGGGTTGGAGCAACTCCTGGACGACATTGAGGTGCACGGCGATGGCGTCGGCCCGCACCATGTCGACCAGGCGCGCCACCTTCTCGGCGCCGAGCGCCGGGCGCTCGCCCTGGGCGATCAGCTGCAGCGCGCCGATGTTGGCCAGCACGGGCACCGTGCGGGCGTGGTCGCGCACCGAGGCGAACGTGGGCGCCAGCTCCGGCACCTCCAGCGCCGCCCGCTGGCTCCCCACCCCGACGGCGATCCCGTGGGCCTCGGCCACGGCGCCGAGGACCTTGTTGATCATCCGGGCGTCGGGATGACCGCCGGTCATGCCGACGATGAGCAGCGGGGCTCGGAGGCGGTGGCCCACCAGCTCGGCCGACAGGTCGATGTCGCCGAGGGACCGCTCGGGCAGGGCCGAAGGCACCAGCGCCACGTCGTCCCACCCTGACGCGCGGCGGCTCTGGCTGGCCTCGGTGAGCGCCAGCTCGAGGTGCTCGCGCTTGCGCTCCCGGATGCGATCCACGCGGTCCACGGGTGGGACGGTACCCGCGACCCGGTACGGTCGGGGCATGGACGTGCCCGCCACCATCACCTGCGTCGACTGCGGCGGCACGTGCCACCTCCTGTCCTCCCGACCCGACGATCAGCCGTGGGAGCCGGGCGACGTCGTCGCCTATCGCTGCGCCGACTGCCTCGACCGGTGGGACATCGAGCTCGACGACGACCCCGGCGACCAGCTGGCGTGACGCCGGCCCGGCCTCACCGCCACCCCATGCGGCGCCGGTAGGCCGCCCACGCGGTCGCCCGCCGCACCACCCGCGTCAGGTAGAGCGCGCCGGCCACGGCGAGGAGACCGCCGACGATCAGCGATCCGCCGGCGAGCAGGTAAGCCCCGGCCACCCCCACGGCGAGGCCGACAGCCGCGTCGACGGCCAGCACGGTCCGCCAGTTGGCGGCCGCCGCGGCTGGGTGCGGCGGGCGCGAGGGATCGGCGTCGTCACCGGGGTCGGGGTCGGGCTCGGAACCGGGGTCGGGGTCGGGCTCGGGACCGGGCTCGGCTTTGTCGTCGCCCATCGAGCCGAGGCTACGAGGTTCTCGCCCCACCCGGCGACGGCACCCTCCTCCCGTGGGTGCGCAATGTCACGGTCGCCGATGCATTGCGCACCCACGGGTCCGCAGGGGGGGCCGGTCACTCGGCCAGCGAGAGGTACCCCTCCTCTTCCTGGGCGAAGTGGAGGCGGAGGATGGCGTGCAGGCCGTAGAGGATGCGTCGCATCTCGACGATGTCGTCCTCGTCCGGCCCTTCGGCCGGGAGCTGGTCGATGAGCCGCCCCAAGCGTCGGACGTGGTGGCCGATCTCGACGTGGGTGCGGCTCATGGCCCCGGTCGGGTCGGTGCCGCCGAGGGCCGACGCCACGGCCGGGTACAGGGCCCGGTCCTCGGCCTCCTCGTGCGGGAGGAGCTCCTCGGCCAGGAAGTGGTGGACGCGACGCACGTCGGCCACCGCCGCGGCCGGCTCGGCCGCACCGAGGGCGTCGGCCACCACCCGGAGCTGGTCGAGGTCGGGGCGGAGCACCTGGTGCTCGGCGCTGAACCGGCGGGCCAACGCCGACCCGGGCTCGTCGAGGGCCACCCGGGCCCGCGGCCCGCTCCCGAGGGCCCGCAGGGCGTTGAGGATCACGGCGACGTCGATCACCTCCTGGAGCACCGCCCCCGCCACCGGCGGGAGCAGACCGACGGCGGCCACGACCATGGCGGCGGCGGAGAGGCCCATGCCCACCACCACGCTCTGGCGGGCGATGGCCACGGCGCGACGGGCCACGTGGATCCCCTCGGCCAGATGATCGAGCCGGTCGACGGTGAGGACCACGTCGGCCGCCTCCGACGAGGCGGTGGCGCCACGGGCCCCGATGGCCACACCGACGTCGGCCAGGGCCAGCGCCGGCGCGTCGTTGATGCCGTCGCCCACCATGATCGTGGCGCCGTGACGGTTGGCTTCGGCCACCGCCTCCACCTTCTCGGCCGGCGTGCGCTCGGCCAGTACGACGTCGACCCCGATCACCGCCCCGACCGACTCGGCCACGTCGGCCCGGTCGCCGGTGACCATCTCGACGCGACGGATGCCGCTGGCCCGCAGCGCCCGGATGGTGCGGGGCGCGTCGGCCCGCAACGGGTCGTCGAGCACGACGGCGCCGGCGGGTTCACCGTCGATGGCCACGAACATCGTGAGGGCACCGTCGAGGTCGGCCCGCCGGTGCACGGCCCGCACCCACCGGGCCGGGGGCCCGTCGGGGAGGATCCAGCTCCCTTTGCCCACGGCCACCGGCCGGTCGCCCACGAGCCCGCGCACCCCGTGGGCGGGGATCTCCTCGGTTGCGGTCGGCAGGTCGAGCTCGAGACCCCGGCGGCGGGCCGCCTGCACGACCGCGGCGGCGAGCACGTGCGGTGAGACCTGTTCCAGCGAGGCGGCGAGGCGGAGGACCTCGTCGGTGTCGAGCGGACCGGCGGTCACCACCTCGGCCACGGTGGGCCGACCCTCGGTGAGGGTGCCCGTCTTGTCGAGGAGGAGCACCGTGCCCTGCGCCAACCGCTCCAAGGCGCCCCCGCCCTTCACGATCACGCCCAGGCGCGAGGCCCGGGAGAGGCCGGCGACGATGGCCACCGGCGCGGCGAGGATGAGCGGGCACGGGGTGGCGACGACGAGCACGGCGACAGCCCGCACCGGGTCGCGCGTCACGGCCCACGCCGCCCCGGCGAGGGCCAGGCTGGCCGGCAGGAACCACCCCGCGAACCGGTCGGCCATCCGGACGAACGGGGCGCTCGACGCCCGGGCCTGCTCCACCAGCGACACCACGCCGGCGTAGGTGCTCTCGGCGGCCGTGGTCGTGGCCCGCAGATCGAACGCGCCGCCGGCGTTCACGGTGCCGCTGCGCACCGCCTCGTCCGGGCCGTGCTCGACCGGGAGCGGCTCACCGGTGAGGGCGGACTCGTCGAGCACCGCCACGACCGCCTCCACCAGCCCGTCGACCGGAAGGACCTCACCGGGGCGCACGAGGAGGCGGTCGCCCGGCCGGACCTCGTCCAGGCGCGGCTCGGCCAGACTCCCGTCGGGCTCGTAACGGTGCACCGTGCGAGGGGCGCGATCCACCAGCAGGTGCAGGTCGCGCTCGGCCCGGGCGCTGGCCCGGGCCTCGAGCAGGCGTCCGCTGGCCAGCATCACGGTGATCACGGCACCGGCGAGCTCCTCCCCCACCGCCAAGGTGCCGACCTGGGCCAGCACCGCGATGAGGTCCACCCCGACCCGCCGCTGCCTCGCCGCCTCGACCACCCAGACCACGCCCGGCACGATGCCGAGCACCGTGACGGCGGCCCAGACGACCGCCGCGCCGCCCGGTCGGCCGGCCACCACCATCGCCCCACCGAGTGCCAACCCCCCGACCGCGCCACCCAGGAACGCGGTCGCCAGCCCGCCCCGTTGCGGTTCGGTCATGGTCGCAGGGTACCGGGGCACGGGGGCGGGCCCCAGGGCCGGAAGTCCCGCGTCCCCGGCACGAGGCCGCCGGTACGATGCCGGCGTGAGCGACAGCCTCCCCCTCGGCCCGGTCTTCTCCAAGGCACTGGGCTACGCCGCCCACCTGCACGGCGCCCACGTCCGCAAGGGATCGGGCGTGCCCTACGTGAGCCATCTGCTGTCGGTGTGCGCCCTCGTGCTGGAGGACGGCGGCCGCGAGACCGAGGCCGTCGCCGCCCTCCTCCACGACGCCGCCGAGGACCACGGCGGCGCCCGGCGGGTCGAGGAGATCCGCCGCGAGTTCGGCGACGAGGTCGCCACGATCGTCGAGCACCTCAGCGACAGCCTGGCCGAGGACTCCCGGGCCAAGGCCCCGTGGCGGGAGCGCAAGGAGCAGTACCTGGCGCGGCTCGCGACCGTCGACGACGTGGCCGTGCTCCGGGTGTCGTGCGCCGACAAGCTCCACAACGCCCGCTCGATCCTGGCCGATCTCGACGAGGCCGGCGCGGCCACCTGGGAGCGGTTCAATGCCCCGCCCGAGGAGCAGCTCTGGTACTACGGCGAGCTGGCCCGGATCCTCGGCGCCAAGCACCCCGGCCCGCTCAGTCGCCACCTCGCCCGGGCCGTCGAGGACATCGCCGCCCACGCCGCCACCCCGCGCCCCTGACCGGCCCACCGTCACCCCACGGGAGAACGTCCACCGCCGGCGGCCGGGCCCTACCATCGAGGCACCTCGACTGGGGGGGCCACCCGTGATCGCATCCCTGCACATCGCCGACGTCGGACCTCGACGCTCGCTCGCCGCCCTGATGCGCCGGCCGCCGACTCCGGCGACGATCCCCGGCCTGCGCCAGGCGCAGGTCGGCGTCGGCGCAGAGCTGGGCAAGGGCGTCAAGGCGCCGCCCCAGTTCGGGCGCATCGGCTTCGTCGGCTTCTGGGACGACGAGGACGCGATCGATTCGTTCGAGTCGACCCACCACCTCGGCGCGCTGTTCGCCGACGGGTTCAGCGTGCGGGGCGAACCCCTGCGCGCCCATGGCCACTGGCCGGGGCTCCCCGACGACGTCCCGACGGGCCGGCACACGGAGCACAAGGGCAGGTCGTTGGTGATCACGCTCGCCCGCCTGCGGGTTCGGCGCGCCCCGGCCTTCTTCAAGGCGAGCGCCGGCGCCGAGGCCAGCCTCCTGAAGGCGCCCGGTGTCATCTGGGCCACGGCCCTCGCCCGTCCCCCCTTCATGTCCACGTGCTCGCTGTGGGAGTCGACCAAGGCGCTGTCGACCTACGCGTACGGCCACGCCGAGCCCGGCCACCCCGACGCGATCCACACCGACGACGCCTCCGGGGGCTTCCATCACCGATCGGCGTTCATCCGCTTCCGCCCCCTCGCGTTCCGTGGGCACCTCGACGGCCGCAATCCCCTCGCCGAGCTCGCACCGGCGGACGAATGACGTCCGAGCCTACGACTTGAGCAGGAAGTCGGCGGCGTCCTCGTCGGGGAAGAAGAGGGCGATCTCCTCGGCCAGCACCGGGTGGGCGGCAAGGGTGGGGTCCTGATCCACGAGGTCGACCGCGACCTCGCGGGCCCGGCCCACCCATTCGCGATCACGGCGCAGGGAGGCCAGCCGAAGGTCGTTGCGACCCTTCTGCCGCTCCCCCATCAGGGTGCCCTCGCCCCGCAGGTCGAGGTCGATCTCGGCCAGCTCGAACCCGTCCTGGCTGCGGACCAGCGCCTCCAGCCGAGCCACCGCCTCGGCCCGTTCGTCGCCGTCGGTCGACGTGGGGTCGGCCACGAGCACGCACCAGCTGCGGGCGGCACCGCGGCCGACGCGACCGCGGAGCTGGTGGAGCTGGGCGATGCCGAACCGGTCGGCGTCGAGGATCACCATGACCGTGGCGTTGGGGACGTCGACGCCGACCTCGATCACCGTGGTGGCGACCAGCACGTCGAGGTCACCCCGGCGGAAGGCGGCCATCACCTGCTCGCGCTCCACCGCCTTCACCCGGCCGTGCAGAAGGCCGACCCGCAGGCCGTCGAGCTCGCCTCCCTCGGCGGTGAGTCGGGCGAAGGTGTCCTCGGCCGAGGCCACCTCCAGCTTCTCGCTCTCCTCGATCAGCGGGCACACCACGTAGGCCTGTCGCCCCTCGGCCACCTCGTCGCGGACCAGCGCCCACGCCCCCTCGGCGTCGAGCGGCGTGCGGGCCCACGACGTGCGGATGGGCTGACGGCCGGCGGGCAGCTCGTCGAGCACCGACACGTCGAGGTCGCCGTAGACCGTCATCGCCGCGGTGCGGGGGATCGGCGTGGCCGTCATCACCAGCACGTCAGGGACCCCGCCGCCACCGTGGCGGTCGCGCAGGGCCGCCCGCTGTTCCACCCCGAAGCGGTGCTGCTCGTCGATCACCACCGCGCCCAGCGACGAGAACGCCACGCCTTCCTGGATCAGGGCGTGGGTGCCGATGACGATGTCGACACCGCCGTCGGCGAGGCCGGCCAGGATGCGGCGCCGTTCGGCCGCCGGCGTGCGGTTGGTGAGGAGGGCCACCGACAGCGGTCGCTCGATGTCGGCGGCGGCGAAGAGCGAGTCGGGGGCATGGCCCGACACCGTGAACCCGTCGAGAAGGGCGCGCACGCCGAGGTGGTGCTGCTCGGCCAGCGCCTCGGTGGGCGCCATCAGCGCACCCTGGTGCCCGCCCTGCACGGCCGCGAGGAGCGTCACCACGGCCACGACGGTCTTGCCCGCCCCCACGTCGCCCTGCAGCAGCCGGTGCATCGGATGGGGCCGGGCCAGATCCCGACCGATCTCGGCGATGGCCCGCCGCTGGGCGCCGGTGAGGGCATAGGGCAGGCGGGCCAGGAACCGCCCCACGAGCGAGTCGGGTGACGGGTCGCCCTCGCCCAGGCCGTCGGTGCGGTGGGCGATCCCGGCGGTGGTCGCCTCGAGCTCGCGCTTGCGGGCCACCAGCTCGACCTGCACGCGGAGCAGCTCGTCGAAGACCAGGCGCCGCCGCGCCTCGCTCACCTCCTTCATGGATCCGGGGGCGTGGATCCCGGTGAAGGCGGCGGACCGGTCGACCAGGTCCCACCGATCGAGCACGGCCATCGGGACCGGGTCGGCGAACTCACCGGCCCGCTCGAGCACCTCGTCCATGATCTTGGCCACGTCCCACGACATCAGGCCGGCCTTCTCGGACTGGGGGTACACCGGGATGATGCGACCGGTCTTGTCGCCCACGAGATCGACCACCGGGTTGGTCATCTGGCGGGCGCCGTTGTAGATCTCGAGCTTGCCGAAGACGACGGCGTCGAGGCCGGGGCGGAGCTGGCGCTCGCGCCATGGCTGGTTGAAGAACGTGAGCTTGAGCTTGCTCCGCCCGTCGGTGACGGTGACCGTGACCATCTTCTTGCGGTTGCGGGTGATGCGGGCGTCGACCCGCTCGATGCCCACCAGCACCGCCGCCTCCTCACCGGGCAGGAGATCGGCGATGGCGGCCTGCCGGGTGCGGTCGATGTGCCGGCGCGGGTAGTAGAGGAGCAGGTCGAGCACGGTGTGCACCCCGACCTTCGTCAGGCTGTCGGCCAACTTGGGTCCGACGCCTTTGAGCTCGGTGACAGGGATGGAGGCGAGCGTCGCCAGCCGGCGGGCCATGGGCCGACCCTATCGCCGCGCCGCCATCGGGCCGCCGGACCGACCAGATGGCCGGCTATTCGATGCCGAAGAGATAGGGGTACAGCGGCTGGCCGCCGTGGTGCAGCTCGGACTCGACGCTCGGGCGGTGATCCTGGAGCCACACCTGGATGTGGCGGGTGGTGTGCGGGGTGGCGCCCTCGCCCTCGATGATCGTGACGATGCCGTGCTCGTCGGTGACGAGCGCATCGAGCAACGCGGTACAGGCGTCGTCGATCTCCGGGGCCACGGCGAGGATGGCGTGCTCCCCGATGCCGAGCCAGTCGCCCTCGGTGATCGGCCCGAGATCGCACGTGGAGTCGCGCACGGCCTGGGTGACCTCGCCCGCGACCACGCAGTCGGCGGCCTCCTGCATCGCAGCGAGGTTGGTGGCCCCGTCGGCTTCGGGGTCGTAGGACAGCAGCGACGCGAAGCCCTCGGCCACGCCGGTGGTGCGCACCACCAGCACCCGCTTGTCGGTCTGGGCGTCGACCTGCTCGGCCACCGGGATGATGTTCTTGTTGTTGGGCAGGATCACGACCTGATCGGCCGGCGCCGCCTCCACCGCCTCGAGCAGCTGGGCCGTGGACGGGTTCATCGTCTGGCCCCCCTTCACGATCTTCTGCACGCCGAGGGAGTAGAAGATCCGGCTGATGCCGGCGCCGGTGGCCACGGCCACGACCGCGGTGGTGACCGGTTCGTTGGAGTGGGCCGGCTCCTCCGGCTCGATCGCCCCCTCCCGCACCCACTTCTCCTCCTCGACCTGCTCGATCAGGTCGGTGACCCGGATGTTGCGGGGCCGGCCGCAGTCGAGTGCGGCCTCGATGGACGCCCCGATGTCGTCGCAGTGGATGTGGCAGTTCCAGAGACCGTCGCCACCGACCACCACGATCGAATCGCCGATCCCGGCCCACACGTCCTTGAAGGCGGGGATGGTGTGGTCGGGCGCCTCGAGGAAGAACATGACCTCGTAGCGCAGGTCGGCCAGCCCCCCTTCGCCCCCGTGCCCGCCGTGGCTGTGCTCGATCTCGGCCTGGGTCATCTCGGCGTCGACGGCCTCGAGGTCGGGCTCGGGGATGGGGCGGCCGTCGAGCACGAAGAGGGCGGCGTCGAGGAGGAGCAGGTAGCCCGACCCACCGGCATCGACCACGCCGGCCTCCTTCAGCACCGGCAACTGCTCGGGCGTGTTGGCCAGCGCTGTCGCCCCCCGTTCACGCGCCGCCTCGACGACGGCGGCCAGCGAGCCACCGGCCGCGGCCGCGGCGGTGGCCGCCTCCGCCGATTCGCGGACCACGGTGAGAATGGTGCCCTCGACCGGACGCATCACGGCCTCGTAGGCCAGCGTGGCGGCGCGGGTGAGCGCCTCGGCCACGGCGGAGGCGTCGACCACGTCGATCTCGGCCGCCTCCCGCACCACCTCCACGAAGCCCCGCAGGATCTGGGAGAGGATCACGCCGGAGTTGCCCCGCGCCCCCATGAGCGAGCCGTGGCCGATCGCCTTGCACACCCCTTGGATGTCGGCCTCCGACCGCTCGATCTCCTCGACCACCGACTTGGCCGTGAGGGCCATGTTGGTGCCGGTGTCGCCGTCGGGCACGGGGTAGACGTTGAGTCGGTTGATGACCGCACGATGCGCAGCCAAGGCGTCGGCGAAGGTGCGCATGATGGCGACGAGGTCGCCGGCGGTCAGAGCGGTGTCGGTCTCGTCGGCCATGTCGGGCGGGATCGTAGCCTTTGGGTACCCCGCCCCACCTTGCTAGCGTCGAGGCCGTGCAAGGCGTCATCAAGGCCTACGACCCCATCACCCGGACCGGTTCGCTGTTGCGCGACACCGACCTCGCCGAGATCGAGCTGGCCGCCGATGCCCTCGACGGCTCCGTGCTCCGGATGCTCCGGCAGGGCCAGCGGGTCAACTTCGAGCTCAACGCTGCGCAGCAGGCCACCGGCGTGCACTTCGGCAGCGAGATCGACATGGCCACGCCCGGCGTCCCGATGCCGCCCGGCGACCCCACCTGACGGGCCCACCTGGCGGGCCCACCGCGCCGGCCGCCGCACCGGCCGCGTCGACCCTGCCCGACCCCGCCATCCCTTCCGGGGATGGCCGCCATCGGCCCCGCCGATGGCCCCTTCCGCGGATCTGATCGGTCGCCGGTTCCTCGGTACAGTGGCTCGCTACGTGCCGCGGCACCTCCGCGGCCCGTTCCCGTTCCCGCTCGCACGACGATGTTGTCGGAGGATCCATGGCTGGCACCACCACCAATCAGAAGCTGCTCGACTGGGTGAAGGAGTGGGAAGCGATCTTCCAGCCCGACGCCGTCGAGTGGTGCGACGGCTCCCAGGAGGAGTACGACCGCTACGCGCAGCTCCTGGTGGATGCCGGCACCTTCCGTCCGCTCAACACCGACCTCCGTCCCAACAGCTTCCTCGCCCTCTCGGATCCCGGCGACGTGGCCCGCGTCGAGGACCGCACCTTCATCTGCTCGGCCGACGAGATCGACGCCGGCCCCACCAACAACTGGCGCAACCCCGCCGAGATGCGCGAGGAGCTCCTCACCTACTACCGGGGGGCGATGCAGGGCCGCACCATGTACGTGGTCCCGTTCTCGATGGGCCCGCTCGGCTCCCCCATCGCCCACATCGGTGTGCAGCTCACCGACTCGCCCTATGTCGCCGTGAACATGCGCATCATGACCCGCATGGGCCAGGGCGCGCTCGACGTGCTCGGGGCCGACGGCGAGTGGGTGCCGTGCCTCCACAGCATCGGCAAGCCGCTGGCCGACGGCGAGGCCGACGTGGCGTGGCCCTGCAACCCCGACAACAAGTACATCGTGCACTTCCCGGAGACCCGTGAGATCTGGAGCTACGGCTCGGGCTACGGCGGCAACGCCCTCCTCGGCAAGAAGTGCTTCGCCCTCCGCATCGCCTCCACCATGGCCCGCGACGGCGGCTGGCTGGCCGAGCACATGCTCATCCTCGGGGTCACCCCGCCCAGCGGCGAGAAGAAGTACGTCGCCGCCGCCTTCCCGTCGGCCTGCGGCAAGACCAACATGGCGATGATGATCCCCACCCTCCCCGGGTGGAAGGTGGAGACGGTCGGCGACGACATCGCGTGGATGAAGTTCGGCCCCGACGGGCGCCTCTACGCCATCAACCCCGAAGCCGGGTTCTTCGGCGTCGCCCCCGGCACCAACGCCAAGACCAACCCGAACGCGCTCCACACCCTCGACGCCAACGTGGTGTTCACCAACTGCGCCCTCACCGACGAGGGCGACGTGTGGTGGGAGGAGCTGAGCGACGAGCCGCCGGCCCACCTCGTCGACTGGAAGGGCCAGGACTGGACCCCGGCCGCCGACGGTCCCGCCGCCCACCCCAACGCCCGCTTCACCGCGCCGGCGTCGCAGTGCCCGTCGATCGCCCCCGAGTGGCAGGACCCGGCCGGCGTGCCCATCTCGGCCATCCTCTTCGGTGGCCGCCGCGCCACCAACGTTCCCCTCGTCACCGAGGCCTTCGACTGGCAGCACGGGGTGTTCCTCGGCTCGATCATGTCGTCGGAGAAGACCGCGGCGGCGGCCGGCGTGATCGGCGAGCTGCGCTTCGACCCCTTCGCCATGCTCCCCTTCTGTGGCTACAACATGGGTGACTACTTCGCCCACTGGCTGAAGATCGGCCGGGCCACCGACGCGACCAAGCTCCCGAAGCTGTTCTGGGTGAACTGGTTCCGCAAGAGCGACGAGGGCAAGTTCCTCTGGCCCGGGTACGGCGAGAACAGCCGGGTGCTCAAGTGGGTCATCGAGCGCCTCGACGGCAGCGCCGACGCCGTCGACACCGCCATCGGGCGAGTGCCGGCCGACGGCGCCATCGACGTCGACGGCCTCGACCTCGACGCCGAGGTGCTGGCCCGCCTCGTCCACGTCGACAACGAGGCGTGGCGTCACGAGATCCCCCAGATCGAGGGTCACTACGAGTCGCTCGGCGAGCGCCTGCCCGCCGAGCTCAAGGACGAGCTGGCCGAGCTCGAGAAGCGCCTGGCCGGCTGACCCCGCTCGGCCCCGCCGAGCCGCTACAACGGCGCGATGACATCGCGCCGCCACCTCGTCCCTGTGCTCGCCATCGCCGCGCCCGCGTTGGCGCTGACGGCCTGCGGGGGGTCCACCCCGAGCGGCGAGCAGGCCGGCCCGGCATCGTCGGGCCCCGCCGCGACGACGGCGCCGACCAGGGCGCCGACCACGGCGCCGGGAACCGGGCCTACCTCGACCACCGGGGCCGGCACGACCACGGGCACCGCCGGCGGGTCGTCCACCACGACCGGCCCCGCCACGACGTCGGGCGGGCCGTCCCGCTGCCGCTCGGAGAACCTCCGCATGGCCATCGGGAGCAAGGACGGTGCCACCGGCCACCGCTACACCACCGTCATCTTCACCAACCCGTCGGTCGACGCCTGCACCATGCGGGGCTGGCCGGGGCTCTCCTACACCAAGGCCGGAGGCGGCGACGCCGGGCCGGCGGCCCGCCGGGGCGGCGCCAACCCGCCCCTCGTCACCGTGCCCGCCGGCGGCACCGCCCACGTCCTCTTCGACGTCCAACAGGCTGCCTTCTTCGATCCGACGGCCTGCGGCACCGTGGTCGAGGGCGCCACGCTCCGGGTGTACCCGCCCGACGAGACGGGCGCCCTCGCCGCCCCCGACACGGTGCCGCTCTGCAGCAACGACGTCGGCCAGCTCACCGTCTACCCGGTGCACCCGGGCTCGACGGCCTCCGCCGCCGACACGGCGGGGTGAGCGTCAGTCGCTCCGCACCGCCCGGAGGATGTCGAGCCGGGCGCCCCGACGCGCCGGCCCCGCTCCGGCGACGAGCCCGCTGAGGCCAGCGAGCACGACGACCACGGCCAACGGCGCCATCGGGAGCCGCAGCTCGGTGATGCCCTGCGATGCCAGCGCCCGGACGAGCGCCCAGCCGAAGCCCACGCCCACGGCGAGGCCCAGGGTGGCGCCGAACAGCGCCACGATCATCGCCTCTTTCCGGACCGTCGCCCGGAGCTGGCGCCGGCTCATCCCGACGGCCCGGAGCAGGCCGATCTCCCGGGTCCGTTCGTGCACGGACAGCGCGGTGGTGTTGGCGATGCCGATCACGGCGATGAGCACGGCCAGGAGGAGGAGGGCGTAGATCAAGGCCAGCATCTGGTCGATGGGACGGGCCCGCTCCGCCTTGAACCCCGTGAGGTCCTGCGCCGACGCCGTGGGGTACGCCGCGGTGGCCGCGTCGACCGCCCGCCGGGCCGCGGCCGGATCGGCGCCCGGGTGGTAGCGGAGGTAGAGCTGGGCGTCGAGCAGCCGCATGTCGTAGGCCTCCTGGGCGGCGATGGCGATGAACTGGTCGCCGGCCACGTTCCGGTTGGCGTACACGGCGACGATGCGCAGGTCCTGCCGACCGGAGGCGAAGGTCACGGGCACCGTGTCGCCGAGGTGCCACCCCTTGGCGGTCGCCGCCGAGGTCGACACGGCGATGCTGTGGGCGTCGAGGGCCTCGATGGCCCCTTGCTGCACGCCGACGTCAGCGACGCGGGACGCGCCGGCCGGGTCGAGCGCCACCAGCATGGTCGGGGCGCCCGCGACCTCGGCCCGGGCCAGCCGGACCCGCACGACCTCGGCCACCTCCGGGACCCGGGCGAGCTCGGTGGCCAGCGCCGGGCTGAGACCGCCGAAGCCCCGCGCCCCGGAGTCGATCACGAGATCGCTCCGGAAGGAATCGTCGATGACCCGGTCGAGCGACGCCTTGCCCGAGGCCGCGAACACGGTGATGCAGGCCACCAGGGCGACGCCGACCATGAGGGCGGAGGCCGTCGCCGCGGTGCGCCGGGGGTTCCGCACGCCGTTGGCCTGGGCCAGCCGTCCCGTGATCCCGATCGCGGCCAGCGGTGCGCCGATGACCCGGCCGACCGGCGGAGCGAGCAGCGGGGCCAGCACGGCGACGCCGACGAAGGTGACGGCCGCACCCAGCCCCACGGCTCCCGCCGCGGCGTCGCCGCCGGCCACGAGCCCGCGGCCGAGGACGGCCAGTCCGATCGTGGTCACCGCGCCGCCGAGGACCAGGCGTCGCCTGGAGCCGCCGGTGCTGTCGAGGTCGACGTCACGAAGGGCGGTCACGGGCGACAGCCGTCCGGCCCGGCGAGCCGGGAGGAGGGCGGAGGCCAGGGTCACCAGCCATCCCACCACCCCGGCCGCCACCAGCGAGCGGGGTTGGAGCACCAGCCCGCGGGCCGGCACCTCGAAGCCGGCGGCGTTGAGCAGGGCCTCGAGCCCGAGGGCAGCCCCGATCCCGGCCCCGACCCCCACCGCCGATGCCACCGACCCGAGCACCGCCGCTTCGGCCAGCACCGCTCGGCGCACCTGGGCCCGCCCGGCCCCCAGCGCCCGGAGGAGCCCCAGCTCCCGGGTGCGCTGGGCCACGGTGATGGCGAAGGAGTTGGCGATGATGAACGACCCGACGAACATGGCGATCAGCGCGAACGCCAGGAGGAAGGTGCTGAAGAAGGCCAGCCCTTTGCGGCTGGCCGCCTGCTGCTCCGCCGTCGCCGCCGCGCCGGTGATGGCTTCGGTGCCGGGCGGGAGCACGCGTCGCAGGTTGGCGACGAGCGTCTCCTGGTCCGTCCCAGGGGCAGCCACGACCGAGAACCCGTCGAACCGCCCCGGGGTCCCGACCAGCGCCTGGGCGGTCGTCGTGGTGAAGAGGGCGATCGAGGCGCCGAGCGGGCTGTCGGCCCCCCCGAAGGTCACGATGCCCACGACCACCATCGATCGGGGGGCGTCCTTGGTGAGCACCGTCACGGTGTCGCCGAGGGCGAAGCCTCCGGTGCGGGCCGAGGCCCGGTCGATCACCATCTGGTCGGGGGCGTCGGGCGCGCGGCCGTCCACGAGCGTGAACGGGTTGAGGCGCGGGTCGGACGGCCAGTTGAGCCCGAGGGTGGGTGGGCCCTGTCCCGGGCGCCCGATGGCTTTCCCGTCACGGCCGACGAACTGGGCGTACCCCTGGACGGTGCCCTCGATGCGGGCCACCCCCGGCACGCTCCGGAGCTGGTCGGCCAGGGCGGCGTCGACGGGCGGGCGTTGGACCTCGCCCTGTCCTTCCACGGCGTGGTCGGCGCGGACCACGGCGTCGGTCCCCACACCCACCGAGGCGTAGAGCTCGTCGAAGGCGGCACCGACGGTGTCGGTGAGGACGAAGGTGCCGGCCATCAGGGCCACCCCGAGCACCACGCTCAGCGCGGCGGCCAGGAGGCGGACCCGGTGGGCCATCAGGTTGCGGATGGTGGTCTTGAACATCGTGCGCTCCGTTCGGTCCTGTCGGCCGCGTCAGCGGCTGATCCGCTTCATCTGGTCGAGCACGGCTTCGGGCTCGGGGTCGATCAGCTCCCCGACCGTGCGGCCGTCGGCGAGGAACACGATGCGGTCGGCGTAGGACGCGGCCACGGCGTCGTGGGTGACCATGACCACGGTCTGGCCGAACTCCCGCACCGCCCGGCGGAGGAGGGCGAGCACCTCGGCCCCGGCCCGCGAGTCGAGGTTCCCGGTCGGCTCGTCGGCGAACACGACCTCGGGCCGGCTCACCAGGGCGCGGGCCACGGCGACCCGCTGCTGCTGGCCGCCGGACAGCTCGGCCGGGCGGTGCCCGAGCCGCGTCCGCAAGCCCACCACGTCGACGAGCTCGTCGAACCACGCCTGGTCGACGTCCCGTCGGGCCAGGTCGAGGGGCAGCGTGATGTTCTCCTCCGCGGTGAGGGTGGGCACCAGGTTGAAGGACTGGAACACGAAGCCGATGCGGTCACGCCGGACGCGGGTGAGCTCCTTCTCGCGGAGGACCCCGAGGTCCGTGCCACCGAGGAGCACCGTGCCATCCGTCAGGGTGTCGAGCCCGGCCAGGCAGTGCAGGAGCGTGGACTTGCCCGAGCCGGACGGCCCCATGATGGCGGTCAGCGCACCGGCGCCGAAGCCCACGGTCACCCCGTCGAGGGCGTGGACGGCGGCGTCACCGGTGCCGTAGGTCTTGCGGGCGTCGATGGCCATGACAGCCTCGGCCGATGAGGCCGGGACAGCGGCGGCGGCGGCGTCGGCGTCGGGTCGGACGATGGTGGTGAGCGTCATGGTGGGCATCCCTTCCGTCGGGGGCGCGAGGTGCGCCACCCCGATGGTCGGGCATCGCCCCCCGATCCGTCGTCCGGCTGGAGGCCGATCTTCGGGTGGTACCGAAGGAGGAGCTCAGGCCAAGCCGGGCTGCACGAGGCCCGTCTCGTAGGCCAGCACCACGGCCTGGACACGATCCCGGAGGCCGAGCTTCATGAGCACCCGGCCGACGTGGGTCTTCACCGTGGTCTCGCCCAGGTACAGGGCCTCGGCGATCTCGGCGTTCGACTGACCACGCGCCATGTGCCGGAGCACCTCGAGCTCGCGCTCGGTGAGGACGTCGAGCGACGGCGGTGGCCCCTGGTCCGGGGCCCGACGGGCGAACTCCTCGATGAGGCGGCGGGTGACCGACGGGGCCAGCAGGGCCTCGCCCGCCGCCACCACCCGCACGGCGTGCACGAGGTCCTCGGGTGGGGTGTCCTTCAGCAGGAAGCCGCTGGCGCCGGCGCGCAGGGCGGCGTAGACGTAGTCGTCGAGGTCGAAGGTGGTGAGCATGAGCACCTTGACCGGGTCGGGCACCTGCGGGCCGGCGAGCTGGTAGGTGGCCTCCACCCCGTCGAGCACCGGCATCCGGATGTCCATCAGCACGATGTCGGGCCGCAGCGAGCGGGCCAGGTCGACCGCGGCCCGGCCGTCCGCCGCCTCGCCGACCACCTCGAGGTCGTCCTCCGTCTCGAGGATGAGCCGGAACCCGGCCCGCACGAGGGCCTGGTCGTCGACGACGAGGACGCTGATGGTCACGCGGTGACCTCGACGACGGCGGGGAGGACCGCCCGCACGACCCAGCCGCCCCCCGGCTTCGGGCCGGCGTCGACCGAGCCGCCGTAGAGGGCGGCCCGCTCCCGCATCCCCACGAGCCCCTGGCCGTTGCCGTCGTCGGGCGCCGAAGCACCCCGGCCGTCGTCGGCCACCACGAGCTCGAGCGCGGTGTCGGTGAACGTCACGGTGACGTCCACCCGCGCCGCACCGGCGTGCTTCGACGTGTTGGTGACGGCCTCCTGCACGATGCGGTAGGCGGCGACGTCCTGGCCGCTGGGCAGCCGTCGCACGGGGCCACGCCGCTCGATGTGGACCGGCAACCCGGCGTCGGTCCACTGCGCCGCCAGCGCGTCGATGGCGTCGAGCCCGGGCTGGGGGGTGAGACGGGCGGGGTCGTCGGCCCGGTCGTCGCTGTCGCCGTCACGCAGCACGCCGAGCAGGCGGCGCATCTCCGCCATCGACTCCCGCCCGGTGGCCTCGATGACCCGGAGGGCCTCGAGCGCCCGCGCCGGGTCGACCTCGACGATGCGACGGGCGCCGCCCGCCTGCACCACCATCACGCTGAGGCCGTGGGCCACGACGTCGTGCAGCTCGCGGGCGATGCGGGCCCGCTCCTCCTCGACCGCCCGCTCGGCGGCCACGGCCCGTTCCCGTTCGGCGTCGGCGGCCCGCTGCTCGAGGCTGGCCACGAGGTCCCGCCGGTTGCGGGCGGCGTCGCCCAGGGCCCAGGCCCCGACGTAGATGGCCAGGTTGGCGACGAGCAACGGGATCGGCAGCTTCTCCTGCTCGGCGATCACGCCCGCGATCAGGACGGGGAGCACCATGCCGATGGTCCAGCCCAAGGTCACCAGGGCCCGCCGGCGGGGGCCGATCGTCGCCGCCGTGTACAGCAGCACCACCCCGCCCATCGACGCCGTGTTGTCGGCGTAGTTGAGGGCGAGCAGCGGGGTGGTGGCCACGAGGGCGATGAAGAGGCCGGCCCGGGGGTACCGACGGCGCGTGGCGACGGGGAACGTGAGCAGGACGACGAGGACCGCGCCGATGGCGTCGCCGGCCCGGCGCCCGGGGTACTTCTCGAGATCGCGGGCGAAGATGCCCGACAGCCCGACGACGAACAGCAGCGCCGCCAAGAGCGCGTCGGCGGCGAGGGGGTGGGAACGCAGCCAGGTCCAGGCCGCCGAACCCCGCCAGCGGCGCCACGGATCCCGGAGCTCGGCCAGGGCCGCTCGGGGATCGTCGGGCAGGTCCGCACTACGACGCAGCATCGAGGAGCACGGTACCGGGCCTCGCCGATCGGGTCATCCTCCTTCGAGGGGATGCCGCTCCTCCCCGGGGATGACGGGCAGAGCTGCGCCGGATTCGTCAGCAAACCTGCGTTGCCATCGCTCAGGTTCCTTGCTACGCTCCAACCACCGATCCACCCCCCGAAAGGAGCAGGCCATGTTGCTGCGCTACGACCCCTTCCGCGACGTCGACCGCTTCTTCGAGCAGGCTCGTGCGCCCCGTCCCACCCCGTCGATGGCGATGGACGCCGTACGCACCGAGCACCAGCTCATCGCTCGCTTCGATCTGCCCGGGGTCGACCCGGAGAGCATCGACATCGAGGTGGAGCGCAACAGCCTCACCATCAAGGCCGAGCGACGCTGGGACCGCACCGAGGGCGAGCAGGTGCTGGCGGCCGAGCGGCGCCACGGCAGCTTCGCCCGCCAGCTGATCCTGGGCGACAACCTCGACACCGGCGCCATCGAGGCCGGCTACACCGACGGTGTGCTGACCATCACGATCCCCGTGGCCCAGACCGCCAAGCCCCGCAAGGTCGCCGTCGGGACCGGCCCCGCCCCGGCCCTGGACGCGGCCGAGGTCCCCGCCGAGGAGCAGGCGGCCTGACCCGCCTCGGGTGGGGGGCCACCCTCCCGGGTCCCCCACCCCGCTCCTCCGGTACCATCCGGTCGTCCCCGGCCGACCGGCCCCAACCCGAGGAGGCGCCATGGCCGTCTCTGCCTATGTGCTCATCCAGACCGAGGTCGGCAAGGCCGCGCAGGTCGCCACCGAGATCCGCCAGATCGACGGCGTGACCGCGGCCGATGACGTCACCGGCCCCTACGACGTCATCGCCCGCGCCCAGGCCGACACCATGGACGACCTCGGCAAGATGGTGGTGAGCCGGGTGCAGATGATCGAAGGCATCACCCGCACCCTCACCTGCCCCGTCGTCAACCTCTGACGCCCACCGCGCCCCGACCGGCCGCGCCCCCGCCGGTCGGCCGCCCGGCGAGCCTCGGCACGGCGAGCGCGGTCAGCGACCGCCGACGATCATGGCCCGGATGCCGAGCCCCATGATGAACAGGCTGCCGAACCCGTAGAGCAGGTACCGGTACCGCTCCATCTGGGCCCGGTAGCTGTAGATGATGCCGATGGCGATGATGGCCACGAAGCCGTAGAACATGTGGAACTTCGGGGCCTGGATCTTCTGGCCGGCCACCAGGATCACCCCCAGGGTGACCTGCACGAAGATCGTCAGCTCCGCGGCGATCACGAACCACCAGAGGGCCCGGGTGCGCAGCGCCTCGACCTTCTCGGCCGCGAGGCACCACACGCCGGCAAGGGCGTTGCCGATGATCACGAACCAGGCGAAGCCCTGGTGGACGTCGCGCAGCACGTCAGGTCCGAGGACCGCCGGTCTGCACCACTTCGTACGACCACACCTCGCTGGCCACCGACACCGGCGCCGCGCCCCCGTGGGCTCCCTCGCCGTGACCCGCACCACCGTGGCCCGCACCACCGTGCGGGTGGCCGCCCTCGGCCGGCCCGCCGGCCCCCGCGTGGCCGTGAGCGAAGGCGGGCGAGGTGAGCCAGGCGTTGAAAGCGTCCTCGTCTCGCCACCGGGTGACCACGAGCCAGACGTGGCGGTCGTCGGTCGGGCGCATGAGCTCGAAGCCCTCGAAGCCGTCCTGGTCGTCGACGGCGCCGGCCCGGGCTGCGAACCGCCGGGCCAGCTCGTCGCCCCCTTCCTCGGGCACGGTGATGGCGTTGATCTTGATGATCGTCATGGCCCGATCCTCGCGCGACCGTCGGGGCCCCGAGGCATCGGCACCATCACCGTGCCGGCCGGACGACGACTGAGCCGAGTGCCTCGCCGACGTCCTCCACATGGAGGTAGACGTCGTAGTCGGCCTTCTTGGCCGGCTTGACCACGACCTCGAGGGCCCGCTCCGAAGCCGTGATCTTCTCCAGGGCGAACAGCCCCTTGGCCAGCGTCCGGCCGCTCGGGTAGGCGGTGTCGATGCGCTGCTGCAACTCGGCCACGGGGACGTTGGCCTGCACCTTCCCGAAGTAGGGCTCGGTCGCCGGCCCGAACCACGCGGTCCAGCGGACGTCCTGCCCGGCGCCGGCCACGCCCCAGGCCACCGGCACGGAGGAGTCCTGACCGCGCTGGTAGGCATCGAGCGCGGCCCGGCTCGGATGGAGGCCCACCAGCCCCGGCAGCAGCGACACGTACTCGGGGTCGCGACCGAGGGAAGGCCGGCGGCCGAGCGCCGTCGCGATGACGGCCTCGGCGCCCGCCCGCCCGGTGGACACCACGACCACGTTGGGAGCGACGACGAGCGTGGTCCGTTCGCCCGGTCGCTGACCGAGCACCGACAGGCGGGCGCGATCGTCCGGCTCCGTCCAGGACAGCAGCCGCATCCCGTCGGCCGTGTCGCGGGTCAGCGTCGCCCCCGGGGTCGGGGCGGCGCGGAGTGCAGCCTCGATCCGGTCGGGGTCGAAGGTGCCGTGGAGGACGGTGACCGGCTCGGCCTCGGGCGACCGCTCGGCCCCGACCGTCGTGTGCAGGAAGGCGTCGATCCCGGCGGCGTCGATCCCCGCGCCTTTGGCGAGGCCCGCCAGGATCTCGTCGTCCCCCAACCCGCCCCCCGAGCCGAGAAGGGCCGCCCGCAGCTCGGAGCGCACGGCCCGAGCCGGCGCCTCCGGCGATGCCGAGCTCAACGAGTTCCGCAACGCGGCCGTCGCGCCGGTGTCGTACCACAAGACGCCCTGCGAGCCGGACGGGACGAGGCGCACCAAGCTGTCGAACTCGGCGCCGACCTCGAACGCCGCCGGCCCCACCGGCATCGTGGCGGCGACGCTCGAGACGGACCCGCCACCGCTGGCCGCGTCCTGCGCTGACGGGACCGCGCCGTTCGAACAGGCCGCGAGCACGACGGGCAGCACCACCACCCCGATCCACCGTCCCCATGTCGCCGCGGTCGCTCCCATCTCGCCTCCTCACCGGCCACCGTACCGGCCGGGACCGCCCTGGAACGGCGAACCCGTACACTCCACGGCGTGATCAAGCAGAACGACCCCTGCTGGTGTGGCAGCGGCAAGAAGTACAAGCGCTGCCACCACCAGCCCCACCTGCTGCTGCGGCCGGGCACCATCTCGCCGTACCGGCCGGTGCCGGAGGGGATCCCGCGGCCCCCCTACGCCGAGACGGGAGATCCGGGCCCCGAGGAGGAGCCCGACATCAAGACGGCTGACGTCATCGAGCGCATGCGCATCGCGGGCCGCAAGGCGGCCGAGATCCTGCAGATCGCCGGCGACGCCGTGGCCCCCGGGGTCACGACCGACGAGATCGACGCCATCGTCCACCAGGCCACCATCGACCGTGGCGGCTACCCCAGCCCGCTCAACTACCGGGGCTTCCCCAAGAGCGTGTGCACCAGCGTCAACGAGGTGATCTGCCACGGTGTCCCCGACGACCGCCCCCTGGCCGACGGCGACATCGTCAACATCGACGTCACCATCTGGGTGGAAGGCGTCCACGGCGACACCAACGCCACGTTCCTCGTCGGCGACGTCGATCCGATGTCGCGCAAGCTGGTGCGCGTCACCAGGGAGTGCCTCGACCTCGGCATCGACGCCGTGGTCCCGGGTCGCCCGATCAGCGACATCGGCAAGGCCATCGAGAACCACGCCAGCCGGTACGGCTACGAGGTGGTGCGGGCCTTCATCGGCCACGGCATCGGGCGGGAGTTCCACACCGACCTGCACATCCTGCACTACTACTCCCCCAACGCCACCACGGTGATGGAGCCGGGGATGACCTTCACCATCGAGCCGATGATCTCGATGGGGACGGGCAACCACTACCTGTGGCCCGACCGCTGGACCGCCGTCACCGCCGACGAATCACGCACCGCGCAGTTCGAGCACACGATCCTCGTCACCGACCGCGGCGCCGAACGCCTGACCGAGCTCCCGGCCGCTGTGACCGCCGGGACGGGGGTCGACGCCGACACCGACATCGACGCCGGCTGACCGGCGGGCCACCACCCCTCACCGTGGAGCACCGCCGGCTGACCGTGGCCTACCTCTGGATCGACGGGGCCGAGCTGCACATCAAGTACGCCAGCGTCCTCGCCGTCCGGAACCCGGGGTCGGCCGACCTCGACTGGGAGTGCGTGGCCTACGCCCTCGACGCCGACGCCCCGCCCTTCGACCAGGGGGCCTACGCCCTCCGCGCCACCACGATCGAGGGGCCGACCGTCCACGGCGACGCTGTGCTCGTGCGCTCCGTCCGCGGTTCGCACGTGTGGCGGGGGGCGGGTCCGCTCTACGGGGTGGAGGTGGACGGCGGCACCGACTCGGGCGGGACCGATTCCGGCGGGGCCGACGAGCCCGTGGTCGACGTCGACCCCTGAGCTCCGGCCGTCGGTTCCAGCTTCTCGTCGTTGAGCTGCGCCGTGCCGTCCTTGATCGGGACGGTGATCACGAACCCCTGGCCGTCGGCCGTGGCGGTGCAGGTGAGCGTGCCGGCCCCGCCGGGGATGACGATGCCCTTCGGGCAGGTCACGACGACTGCGGCGAACCCGCTCCCCTTCAAGCCCCTCTCCAGTTCCGGCACCACGTTGCGGGTGGCGAACACCTGCTTGCCCACGTCGAAGGAGAGGCTGCCCGCGTCGTCGGTCTGGCGGACCTGGACCGTGATGCTCTGGCCGCCCTCCATGGTGACGGTGCAGTTGAAGGTGTCGTCCTTCTTCGCCGGCCGGTCGTTCGGGCAGTCGACCGAGGTGACCTTGACGTCGACCTCGGCCAGCTTGTCGGTGATCGACTGCCGCAGGGACCCGAGGCTCAGCGTGGAGTTGCATCCCACGAGCGCGACACCGACCGCCGCGGCGGGGAGCAGGGCACGGAGGACGGGAGGGACCATGGCCTGGCGAGGGTACCGCGGTGGATGGTCGGGCCCAGGGAGGGCCGGGTCGTAGTGTTGGGCCGTGGACGACGACGAGGTGATCCGCACCGAAGGGCTCACCAAGGTCTACCCGGGCGGGGTCAGGGCCGTCGACCACCTCGATCTGGTCGTCCGCCGGGGCGAGATCTTCGGCCTCCTCGGCCCCAACGGGGCGGGCAAGACCACCACCGCCGGGATGCTCACCACCCGGGTCGTGCCCACCGAGGGCCGAGCCTTCGTGGCCGGGGTCGACGTGTGGAAGGAGCCGGCGCGGGCCAAGCGCTCGATCGGCGTGGTGCCCCAGACCAACACCCTCGACCGGTCCCTCACCGTGGCGGAGAACCTGTACTTCCACGGCCGGTTCTTCGGCATGGGTGCCCGCGCCGCCCGGGCCGAGGCCGACGCGCTGCTCGAGAAGTTCCGGCTGAGCGAGCGGGCGGCGATGCCGGTGATGGCCCTCTCGGGCGGCATGGCCCAACGTCTCATGGTGGCGCGAGCGGTGATGCACCGGCCGTCGGTGCTGTTCCTCGACGAGCCGACCGCCGGCCTCGATCCCCAGAGCCGGCTGGCGTTGTGGGAGATCCTCGGGGAGCTCCACGTCGACGGCCAGACCATCCTGCTCACCACCCATTACATGGAAGAGGCCGACCAGCTGTGCAGCCGGCTGGCCATCATCGACCACGGCCGCGTCCTCGCACTCGACACCCCCGAGCGTCTGAAGGCGGCCACCGGCGTGGACACCATCGTCACCGTGTCGGCCACCGGCGATCTGGCCGCTCTGGCCGACGTGCTCCAACGCGACATCCCGGGAGCCACCACCGCGGCGGTCGTCGAGCACACGGTCCGCCTCGGCGTGAACGGCACCAAGGGCGTGTTGCCGGCGGTGGTGCAGGCGGCCGAGCGGGCCGGCCACGACGTCACCGACCTCTCGATCAGCGAACCCACGCTCGAGACCGTCTTCATCGACCTCACCGGGAAGGACCTGCGCGAATGACGGCCACCCTGCCCGACTCGCACTCGGCCGCCGCTTCGGCGCCAGCCGGGGTGTCGATCCCCACCGCCTTCGCCGCGCTCCTGCTCCGCGACCTGTTCGTGCTGCGCAAGAACCTCAAGGAGTTCCTGCCCCGCACCCTCCTCCAGCCCCTCCTCCTGGTCTTCGTGTTCACCCGCGTGTTCCCGGCCATCGGGCAGGGCATCGGCGGCAACGACGGGCCGGGCGCCTCGCTGTTCTCCACCAACCTGGTGGCTGGCGTCATCGCCACCGCCATCCTGTTCCAGGGCATCCAGTCGGTGGCCCTCCCGCTCGTGCAGGAGTTCGGCTACACCCGCGAGATCGAGGACCGCGTGCTGGCCCCGCTCCCGGTGGAGCTCGTGGCCTTCGAGAAGATCGTGTCGGGCGCGCTGCAGTGCCTGCTGGCCGGGCTGCTGGTGTTCCCGATCGCCAAGTTCGTACCCGCCACCGAGGTCCACCTCCAGATCAACTGGCTGCTCCTCGTCACCATGATCCCCCTGGCCTGCGTGATGGCCGGCGCCCTCGGCCTCATGTTCGGCACGATGTTCGACCCCCGCACTGTGCCGATGCTCTTCGGGGTGATCGTGGTGCCGATCACGTTCCTCGGGTGCACCTACTACTCCTGGCAGCGGCTCGAGGCCATCGCCTGGCTGCAGTACGCGGTGCTGTTCAACCCCCTCGTGTACATCAGCGAGGGGTTCCGGGCCGCCCTCACCCCCACCCAGACGATGCCGCTCTTCGTCGTGTACCCGGTGCTGGTCGGGTTCGCCGCCCTCTTCACCTGGCGGGGCATCGCCGGGTTCAAGAAGCGCGTGCTGGCCTGATCCCTCCGGTCAGAAGGCTTCTTCGAGGACGGCTCGGGCGTCGGCCTCGCTGACGGGCTTGGGGTTGGCCTGGATGTTGCCGTTGCCCTGGCTCTGGCGGGCCACGGCGTCGAGGTCGTCGGGCAGCACGCCACACTCAGACAGGCCTCGGGGCAGGCCGAGGCGATCGGTGAGGTCCTCGATGGCCCGCGCCGGATCGGCCACGCCGCCGAGGGCCCGACGGAGCGCGTCGATGGCCTCGGGCACGGCGTCGGCATTGAACCGGACGGCGTGGGGCAACACGATGGCGTTGGCGAGGCCGTGAGCGATGCCGGTGCGACCACCGAGGAGCTGGCACAGCCCGTGGTGGATCCCCATCGACCCGTTCTGCAGGCAGCGGCCGCCGAGGGCCGCGCCCTCGAGCATGCGGCCGCGGGCGCCGAGGTCCGACGGGTCGGCCACCACGGCCGGCAGCGCCTCGGCGATGATCCGGATCCCGGCCTCGGCGATGGCCATGGCCTCCGGCGTGGCCGTGCGCGACCACAGGATCTCCACACAGTGCGCCAGCGCGTTCATCCCGGTCTCGGCGCTCACGCGAGCGGGCGTGGCCAGCGTGAGCGCGGGGTCGTAGACCACGGCGAGGGGGGCACAGGTCGGCCCACCCGCACCCTGCTTGCGCCGCGAGTGCGGGTCGGTCATCCCGAAGAAGGGCGTGAGCTCGGCCCCGGAGTAGGTGGTGGGCACGGCCACGTGGGGCAGGGCCGGCCGGTCGGTGTAGCTGGCCCCGGGCACCCCCTGCTCCTGCTCGAGGAAGAAGCCGACGGCCTTGCCGAGGTCGGCGCACGACCCGCCCCCGAACGACACGATGCCGTCGACGGCATCCCGGCGCACCTGGCGCAGCGCAGCCTGGACCGTGGGCGCGGGCACGTGGCTGCTCACCTCGGCGAAGGTCGAGGCCAGCGCGCCGCCGAGTGCCTTCACCAGCCGCTCGCCGTCGTCCGATGCGCGCCGGCCCGGCGTGGTGACGAGCATGGCCCGCCGCACACCGATCTCCTTGAAGATGGCGGGCATCTGGGCGACGGCGCCCTCCCCGAAGATCAGGCGCTGGGCATAGCCGGTGTGGGTCCAGGGACGAGGCGAGGGCACGGCTGCAGCCTACGGCCACGACATTGGGTTCGACCCCCGCGCCGCGGTCGGGTCGCCGGGCGTCAGGAGCGTGCCGGGCCGAACGGCC
>JAKOVR010000032.1 GCA_029782025.1 Actinomycetes bacterium
CCTATCCCCGTGGGTGCTAATGGTTCGCGAACGCTAAAATTTCGCACCCACGGGAGATCAGGTCGGGCAGGACTGGCGAGCCTTGTCCAGGGTGGCGAGGGCGTCGTCCTTGGTGACCGCGGCCGGGTCGCGGAGCTGGTCCACGGTGTAGGCGGCGACGAAGCCGTCGGCCGCGCACTTGGCGCCCTCGACCGACGAGCCCCGGGCCATGGCGGCCGACATCATGTAGATCCGTCCCTCCATCAGCGTCAGCGCCTCGGACGGCTTGCCCTCGATCTTCTGGTCGGCACCCGCCCCCGGGTCGCAGGTGCGGACCCGCACCCACGAGCCGTCGCGGTCGACGATCGCTCCGGCCGCCACCGGCATCTTGGCCCGCCATGCCTCCAAGTAGCCGGCCAGGGCGGTCTCCGGCGACCCGCCGGCAGTGCCCTTGCGCTCACCCCGGGCCGAGAACCGCAGCTCGGTGCAGACCCTCCCACCCGACTCGGACGCCACGTAAGCATCGCCGCCCCACAGGTCGACGGCCTTGAGCGCGTCGTGGGGATCGATCCGGGCCGACAGCATGAGGTAGAGCTGCACCGCATCGAAGCGACCGCTGTCGACCTCCGTGCCCGCCGCCGTGGGCGGAGCGACGTCGACCACCGGCGTCTTGTTCAGGTAGTGGACGGGGTCGGCCATCGAGCCGAGCGCCGGCGGCGGATCGCGGAAGGCGGCGTCCACCGCGGCCGGGCCCTTGCTGCGGTACAGGAACTCGACGAAGGGCTGGCCGAGCACGTACGGGGCGTTGAGCGCGGCGCGGAGCACGTCGGGCACGCCCGAGGTGGACGACTGGTACTGGTCGAACCCCTTGCTCATCTCGTCGTGGTACGCCTTCTGGTCGGCCTCGGACAGCTGCTGGATGTAGACGTCCTCGATGTGGCCGGCGTCGCCCTCCCCCAGCGCCCGCAGCACCTCGCCGCCCACGTGGTTCTTGTCGTTGCTGAGGTCGAGCCCGAACTGCTGGTCCTGCAGGACGTGGGTGAGCTCGTGGGCCAGCGTCACCCGCACGGCGGGGGTGAGTTCGGTGCCCCGCACCGTCACCCGCTTGGTGGTGGTGGAGTAGAAGGCGAGCGTCCCCTCGCCCCGCAGCGATCGGTCGCTGGCCAGGAGGTCGACCTCTCCCTGGATGAGACCGAGGCTCCGGTAGAAGGCGACGAGCTGGCGGGCCTGCTCCCGGTCCGCCGCGGTCGGGTCGGCGGCGGGCTTGGCCACCTTGGCCTTGAACTCCTCCTCGGACAGGAAGTCGACGTACACGGGCGTCTTGTAGGTGAGGCCGCGGGCTCCTTCGACCCAGTGGGCGATCGGGGCCACCCGGTCGTCCCAGGACGTCGGGTAGCTGGGGCCGCGCTTGCCGAGGAAGGTCACGGCCGTGGCCGCGACCAGCACGAGGGCGACCACCAACGACACCAGGACCAGCGGGGTGCGGCGCTTCTGGGGCGGCGGCGGCCCCCACCCGCCGGGCGGGACGCCGGGCCCGAGCCACGGCGACTGTGGGCCGTAGCCCGGGCCGTAGCCGGGGGGGACGGGCGGGGGCGGCGGGCCGTACCCGGTCGGCGGTCCGTACCCCGGCGGCGGGCCGTAGCCGGGCGGCGGGCCGTACCCGGTCGGCGGTCCGTACCCCGGCGGCGGGCCGTAGCCGGGCGGCGGGCCGTACCCGGGCGCGGGGCCCCAACCTGCGGGCACCGGCCCACCGCGAGACGGCGACGGCGCCATCGGTGTCGCTGGATCCAATGCCTCGGAGGCGGCGGGCACGGCCCCGCCGGACGCGGCCCCGCCGGACGCGGCCGGACCGGCGGCCGGGCCGGTCTCGCCGCCGGCCCCCGACGGCGCCGCCGTCCACCCGGCCATCCCGTTGGACGGCGGCGACGGTTGGAGCCCCCACGTCGCGTCCTCGAGGCCGCACCCGGGACATGCGGCCTCCCCGCCGGGCCAGCGACGGAAGCACCGAGGACAGATGGCGTCAGGGCTCACCGGAGGCGCGTCCTCAGGACCCGCCCGCGACGGGACGCGGGACGGCCGACAGCGGAGGACCCGGGGAGGCGCGGCACCGTCTCAGGCTAGGCGTCGGACACCGCGGCGCGGGCGGCGCCAGGGGCTTGGGTGCGTAAGGGCGCGCATAGCGCACCCTTACGCACCCAAGGACCGGTATCGAGGCAACGCTCTTCGCGCTGGTCCCGGCCCACTGGTACGCTGCGCCGGCTTTCGGGCCCCTGCCCCCATCGTTCAGAGGCCTAGGACACCGCCCTTTCAAGGCGGCAACACGGGTTCGAATCCCGTTGGGGGTGCTCCCCCGGTCGTTCGAGCCGGGCGGACCGGGCAGGCCGGGCGGGCCCGGGACCTACGGGACGGTCAGGGCCATGAGCGCGACGGCCACCAGGAAGGCCAGGCCGGCGAGCCCGAGGAACATCGGCACGGGGGCGGGGACGTAGAAGCGCGCCTCGGCCTTGGCCAGGCGGGCGTCGTACCGCTTCCATCGCGCCCAGGACGAGAGCCGCCGCATGGACAGGGACACTACCCGGCCGGCGGCGGCCGATCCCAGGGGCATCGCATGGCGCGCGGGGTCAGCGTCGCCGGCCGGTGACGCGCTGCACCGTCGTACCCGCCCGCCGGACGGCGCGGGCAAGGCGGGCACGCCGTTCGAGGAGCGCGGCGAGCGTCCCCTCGTTGGCGGCTTGGACCTCCGCCGCGCTCAGCCACACGGGCGTGCGTCCTGCCGCGGTGAGCTCGGCCGCCGCCGCGACCTGACGGCGACGGTTGGCGCGCTCGGCCTCGCCCAGGGCTTCCCGGATCGGGGTGACCGCCGCCGGTGGCACCAGCCCGGCGCGCTCCGCCACGTCGAGGTCCCGGGCCATCGCGTCGTAGGCGAAGCCGAGGTAGAGCGCCCGGCCGAAGGCCGCGGCCTCGGGGGACCGCTTGTCCCAGATGGCCTGGCCCCAGCTGGCGCGGTGACGGCGCCGCTCGACCAGGGCATCGGGCAGGAACGCGACCGTCCCGGCCAACGCGGCGCGGAACGGCAGGACGGCGTCGTGCCCGGCGGCGGCGTAGCGGGCGTCGAGCGGCGGGAACGGGGCCAGCGCCGACCGGCGCCAGGCCAGGACCGCCCCGACGAACCGCGGATCGGGGCCGAGGAGGTCGGCCGGGCCCGGCGTGGCACCACGGGCCCGGCGACCGGCGCCCACGTCGGCCGCGGCCGTGGGGTCGTCCCGGTCATCGGCGGATCCGCCCCGAGGCAGGGGCCGGCCGTCTTCGCCGATAGCCACGCTGGCGCTGGCCACCAGCGAGACGTCGGGGTCGTCGAAAGCGGTGAGCAGGGCGGCGGCCCGTCCCGGCCGGGACCGGTCGTCGCCGTGGGCCACGACGAGCAGATCCGTGCCGGCCAGATCGGCGAGCAGGGCCAGGTGGTCGCGGCGGCGACGGTCCGGTTGGCGCAGGGCGAGCACGCGATGGGGGCCGCGGTAGGCCCGGACCACCGCGGCCACCCGGTCCCAGGTCGCGTCGGTGGAGGCGTCGTCGGAGACGATCACCTCGATCGTGGGTCCCTGCTGGGCCAGCACGCTCGCCACGGCCTCCGCCGCGAACGCCTCCTGCTCGTGGACGGGCACCAGGAAGGTGAGCTCCGGCGCCGCCGACCCGGTCCACCGGATGGACTCGGTCACACGGACACCTCGCCGTAGCCCGCCGTCTCCCGCACCGGCCGGGCCGGGTTCCCGACCACCAGGGTGTGGTCCGGCACCGGCGCCGTGACCACGCTCCCGGCGCCGACGACCGCGTTGTCGCCGATCGTGACGTCCGGCAGCACCGTGCTGCCCCCGCCGATGAAGCTGCCGCGGCCCACCACCACGTTGCCCATCAGCACGCAGCCCGGACCGAAGCTGACGAAGTCACCGATCGTGCCGTCGTGGCCGATCGAGGCGGAGCGGTTGACGTTCACGTGGCGACCCACCACGGTGTTCGACGCCAGCGCCACCAGGGCGTTGACGACCGTCCCCTCGCCGAGCGAGGCCGAGCCGGCGACAACCGCGGTCGGGTCGACCACGGCGGGGTAGTTCGTGTAGCCCGCGGCGAGGCACCCGGCGATGATGCGGGCCCGCACCCCGGGGGCGAACACCGGCACCACCACACCGGTGTGCGGATCGGGCGCCGGCAGGTCGGCCAGCCCCACGATGGGCGCCACCGGGGGCGGCTCGGGCCCCTCGGGGCGGTTGTCGACGTACCAGGCACCGTGGTAGCCGAGCCGATCGAGGATCTCGGCGATCTCCGCCGCGTAGCGCGACCGGCACCCGTAGACGAGCAGGCGGTCGGGGAGCGGGAACCGGCTCACCGCGCCGGCAGGCCGAACCGGCGCCGGGCCTCGGCGATCGTGGCCACGGGCCGACCCACGAGGGCGGCGGCGTCGGCGGCGAAACGCACGGCATCGGCGTTGGTCCACGTGCCGGTCGGAGCGTGACCCGCCGGGTTGTCCTCGAGGCCCGTCCGGACGTTGCCGCCCATCACGGCCGCCGCCACCACCATCGGCCGCTGGAACATCCCGATCCCGGCGGCGGCCCATTCGGCCGCGGCGGGCAACCGGTCGGCGAAGGCCGCGAGGTCGCCGACGAAGGCTGGCGCCGACCCGAGCGACCCGAGGAGCACGTTGACCACCGGGGGATCGGGGATGAGGCCCCGATCCCGCAGCACGTGGAGGGTGTTGACCATGCCGAGCTCGAAGACCTCGAGCTCGGGACGGATGTCCCGCTCGCCCATCCGCTCGAGCAGCGCCACCATCTCGTCGGGCGGGTTGACGTTGGGCCGCGACGGGAAGTTGGTGGAGCCGAGGGTGAGACTGGCCATGTCGGGGCGGAGGTCCCCGGGGAGGTCGAGACCCGTGGCCCGGTCGTCCATCGCCGCCCCCACCCGCGAGCTCGTGGTCACGCAGAGGATGGCGTCGGGCCGCTGTTCACGGATCCCGCCCATCACCTTCTCGTAGAGATCCCGCCGGTGCACCGGTCGGCCGCCCTCGTCGCGCACGTGGACGTGGACGACCGCCGCACCGGCGTCGATGCAGGCGACGGCGTCGGCGACGATCTCGTCCGGCCCGATCGGCACGGCCGGGTTGTCGGTCTTCGACGGCACCGCGCCCGTGGGCGCGACCGTGATGACCATGGGTTCGTAGGGCCGCAGCGGATGGGCGGCCCAGCGCGGTTCTCCTCCCGCCATGGGGCGAGTGTGCCACACGCGCCCGGTCGCCCGATCACTCCGGAGGGGCGGCCCGACGCGCTGGCGATCGCCGGTGCAGTTGCTCGACGTCCGATCATCGCCGGTGCATCTCCCCGGGCTCACACCGCGAATCTGCACCGGCGATCTCGCCGGACCGCGAAGCTGCACCGGCGACCGGGCACCTGCGACCGGGCGGCGGGGGACGGGTCGGGCGCCGGTCAGGGCTCGAACAGGAGCTGGTAGTTGGCGCCGCGGCGCAGGTGGTGGCCGCCGTCGACGGTGAGCAGCTCGCCGGTGATCCAGGCCGATTCCGGGCCGGCGAGGAACCGCACGGCCCGGGCCACGTCGTCCACCGTGCCCAGCCGTTGGATGGGGGTCTCGGCCCGGTAGTCGTCGAGGAGCTTGCCGCCGGCGGTGATGAAGGCCATGAGCTCGTCGTCGATGATGCCCGGCTGCACGACGTTGACGCGGACGCCCTTGTCGGCCAGCTCCTCGGCGGCGTACTGGCACAGCATCTCGATGCCGGCCTTGGCCGAGCCGTAGGCCCACAGCCAGCGGTGGGGGAAGTGGCCGGCCCCCGACGACATGCCCACGATGGAGCCGCCCTTGCCGCTCGCCACCATCGCCGCGCCGGCGTGCTTGACGGTGAGAAAGGTCCCGAGCAGGTTCAGCTCGATCGTGGCCCGGACCGCCTCGACCTCGGCTTCGATCATCGAACCGATGTGGTACGAGCCGCCGGCGTTGGCGAAGCAGATGTCGAGGCTCCCGGTCGGCTCGGCGGCGCGGGCCACGGCGGCGGCGATCTGGTCCTCGATGGTGACGTCGGCGACGATGTGCCGGGCCGAGCCACCGGCGCCGGCTGCCTCGGCCGCCGCGGTGATCTGCTCGACGGCGGCGACGAGCTTGTCCTCGGTGCGCCCGCAGATGGTCACGTGGGCGCCGTGCTCGGCGAACAAGGTCGCCGTGGCCAGGCCGATGCCGCTGCCCCCACCGGTCACCAGCGCGGCTCGGCCTTCGATGCCCGTGCTGTCAGCCGACGTGCTCATGAGGACCTCCTGGGCGGGACCGTCCGTCGGTCCCGGGGGAGATCCTGCCCCATGACCGGACCGGATTCGACTTGGCGTCGCCCCATACCCGATGGGCTAGGCTCACCCGGCTCGCCGGGCGGAAGTCCGGTGGGCAGGCTTCGAAATCAGTTCGATGTCGAGGTCCCGTGGTGCAGTTTGGAGTGCACGCTGGCCTGTCAAGCCAGAGGTCGCGGGTTCAAATCCCGTCGGGACCGCCACCCTCGTGGTGATGCCAACCCCGCCCCCCGGCGGGAACCCTGGTCGGGTAGCTCAGTTGGCAGAGCGTCCGCCTGAAAAGCGGAAGGTCAGCGGATCGACGCCGCTCCCGACCACCCCGGAGCCCCTGCACCGCAGGGGCTCCCTCGCGTCGAGGGCGCCGGGACGACGGCGAGTCGTTGATCAGGCGGGGTTCGGGCCCGAGCGGGACGCCGTCACCCCTCAGCCGGGCGGACCGGCACCACGACCACGGGCCGGGTGGCGTGCTGCACCAGCGCGGCGCTGACCGACCCGAGCAGCAGGTGGAACAGCGCGCCGTGCCCGTGGGTGCCGACGACGATGTAGTCGGCACCGGTGCGTTCGGCCTCCTCCAGGATCACCGCCACCGTGTCGCCGATGGCGACGACCGGCCGGACGTCGAGCCCACCGTCGGCCAGGCGGGCGGCGAGCTCGCGCAGCTCGTGGTGCTCGTCGAGGAGCTGGCGGGCCCGGTCGTCGCGGGTGAAGGCGCCCATCGGATCGGTGTCGTAGCCAGCGATCTCGGGCTCCTCGCCGGCGACGTGCAGTAGGTGCAGGCTGCCGCCGATGGCGGTGGCGAGGCGGGCCGCCTCGGCCGCGACGGCCTCCGTCCGCTCGGAGAAGTCGAGACAGGCGAGCACGTCGGTCATGGCGGGGTCCTCATCGGGTCGGCCGGCGCCAGACCTTACCGCCGCCGTCCGATCGCCGGTCCCGCCCCCTCAGTCCGCCAATCATTGGGTGCGTAAGGGTGCGCTATGCGCGCCCTTGCGCACCCAAGAGGACGGCGGGAAGGTCGGCGTGGTCGATGATCACGTGGTCGGCCTCGACCGGTTCGGGGCCGTCGGCGGGGTCGTCGGTGACCCCGGCGTAGCGGACGGCGGTCATGCCCATGGCCAGGGCCCCGGCCACGTCGGTGCGGCGGAGGTCGCCCACGTGGGCGGCCCGACCCGGCTCGATGCCGCCCAGGCCGTCGAGGGCATGACGGAAGATCTCCTCGGCCGGCTTGAACCAGCCCACCTCGTCGGAGAACGACCAGTGGTCGAACAGGTCGAGCACGCCGTGCAGTTCGAGGTGCCGGCGCAACACCCTCGACGGCGCCAGCCCGACGTCGCAGATGATCCCGATCCGCACACCCGCCGCCCGCAACGTCTGGATGGTGGCAGCCACGTTCGGGGTGAGGGGCGGGAGATGGCCCTCGACGTCTTCCCCGGTGATGGCCTGCTCCAGCCGGGCGCGGGCGTCGCCGTCGAGCCGACGATCGAGCTCGGCCTGGAGGAAGGCGGCGCCGTGGACGTAGGTGAACTGGCGGTTCTCGGCCCAGTGCCGGTTGAACTCGGCCAGCAGCCGGTGGAGCGCCGCCTCCAGCTCGGCGCGGTCGACGGGCGGCAGGTCGGGGCGGCCGGCGTCGAGGGCGGCGCCGATCCGATCCAGCCGGCGGGCTCGCGTGGCGGCCACGTCGGGGGCGCGGCAGATCGTGTCCCAGAAGTCGAAGGTGACGGCGTCGATCGGCACGGCTCGCCCCCGCCGGCCTCGACGGCCCGCTACCGCCCCGCCCGCTGGGCCCGGGTGACGCCGTCGGCCACCGCAGCCTCGGCCACGGCCGCCGCCACCACCTCGCCGACGGTCTTGTCGAACACCGACGGCACCACGAAGTCGGGGGCCAGCAGGTCGGCCGGCACCTTGGCGGCGATCGCCCGGGCGGCGGCGAGCTGCATGCCGTGGGTGATCCGGGTGGCCCCGGCGTCGAGCGCGCCGCGGAACATGCCCGGGAAGCACAGCACGTTGTTGATCTGGTTGGGGTAGTCGCTGCGGCCGGTGGCGATCACGGCGGCGACGCCGGCGGCCTCCTCGGGCCGGATCTCCGGCTCGGGGTTGGCCAGCGCGAACACGATCGGGTCGGTGGCCATGGTGGCGATGTCGTCGCGCTTGAGCAGGCCGGGCCCGCTCACGCCCACGAAGACGTCGGCGCCGCGGATGACGTCGGACAGCGATCCGGCCCGGCGCTCCGGGTTGGTGTTCTGGGCGAACCACGCCTTGGCCGGGTTGAGGTCGGCCCGGCCGTCGAAGATGGCGCCCTGCCGATCCACCCCGATCACGTTGGTGACCCCGGCGTGCATGAGGATCTTGCCGATGGCCACCCCGGCCGCGCCCACGCCGGCGATGGCGACGGTGAGATCGGCCATCTGCTTCCCGACGATCTGGAGGGCGTTGGTGAGCGCGGCCAGCACGACCACCGACGTGCCGTGCTGGTCGTCGTGGAAGACCGGGATGTCGAGCAGCTCGATGAGGCGCTCCTCGATCTCGAAGCAGGCCGGCGCGGCGATGTCCTCGAGGTTGATGCCGCCGAACACCGGGGCGATGCGCACGACGGTCTCCACCACCTCGTCGGGGGTGGAAACGTCGAGGCAGATGGGGAACCCGTCGATCCCGGCGAACTCCTTGAACAGCAGGGCCTTGCCCTCCATCACGGGGAGCGCGGCGGCGGGCCCGATGTCGCCGAGCCCGAGCACGGCCGTGCCGTCGGACACGATGGCGACCGTGTTGCGCTTGATGGTGAGCTCATGGACCTTGGGCGGATCGAGCTCGATGGCGGTGCACACACGGGCCACGCCCGGGGTGTAGGCCATCGAGAGGTCGTCGCGGTCGCCGACCGGCGCCAGGGGCAGCACCTCGATCTTGCCGCCCTCGTGCATGGCGAAGGTGCGGTCCTCCCACTCGAGGAGCTCCACCCCGTCGACCCCGCGGATGGCGTCGAGCACGGCCTGCTGATGGGCCTCGCTGCCGCAGTTGATGACGATGTCCTCGTCGAGGGTGTCGAGCTTGGCCTCGAAGCCCTCGAGCCCGGCGATGTTGCCGCCGGCCTCGCCCACGGTGACGGCCAGACGGCCGAGCTCCCCGGGCCGGTTCACCAGCCGTACCCGCACCCGCAGCGAGAAGGCGGCGGTGGGGGTCGGGTAGCGGGGCTGGTCGGGGAGGGACATTCGGGGAACGCTAGTGGTGGCCTTTCGCGACCCTCAATTCGGTTTCGGGTCGCGACCACCGTGCGCGCCGTCCCGCGGACGGGGCGTGAGGGGCGCGACGTCGGTCGCGGGCAGGGCGGCGCCAGCACCCGGGAACGCGGCCCGAGACCGCCAAAATCGCCAGGAAAACTGCGGGTTTGTGGAACGCAGTTCCACTCCGGCCGCCTCTTGCGCCGCCCCGGGGATGGCCTACACTCGCCTCATGTCCCGCGTGATCGCCGTCGCCAACCAGAAGGGCGGCGTGGCCAAGACCACGTCCGTCCACTCGCTCGGCGCCGCACTCGTCGAGGCCGGCCACCGGGTCCTGCTCGTCGACCTCGACCCTCAGGCCTGCCTCACGTTCTCCCACGGGATCGACCCCGACGCGCTCGAGACCTCGCTCCACGACGTGCTGCTCAACCGGGCCACCGCCACCGAGGTGCTGGTGAAGGTGGGCGACGTCCACGTGCTCCCGGCCTCGATCGACCTCGCCGGCGCCGAGGTCCACCTCCTCAGCCGCACCGGGCGGGAGTACGTCCTCAAGCGGGCGCTCCACGATCTGCTGTCCAGCTACGACCTGGTGCTGATCGATTGCCCGCCCTCCCTCGGCATCCTCACCATCAACGGTCTGACCGCCGCCGACGAGGTGCTCATCCCCCTCCAGTGCGAGACGCTGAGCCATCGGGGCGTCGGCCAGCTCCTCGACACCATCGAGGACGTGCGGGCCTACACCAACCCGGGCCTCGGCGTGCGCGGGGTGATCGCCACGCTCTACGACAGCCGCACGAAGCTGGCCCAGCAGGTCATCGACAGCGTGCCGGAGCAGTACGGGCTCGAGGTGCTCCAGCCCCCCGTGCCCAAGTCGGTCAAGGTGGCCGAGGCCCCGAGCCTCGGCACCAGCATCCTCACCCACCGTCCCCACTCGCCGGCGGCCGAGGCCTATCGCCGCCTCGCCGCGCAGCTCGCCGGCGACGAGGGATGAGCCCCGCCGATCCCGCCCCGCCGGCCCCGGCGGGCGGCCCGAAGCGGCGCGCCCCGAAGGCGTCGGGGATCGACCCGGCCGGGAAGGCGGCGCTGTTCTCCACCCCCGTGCAGGCCGCTCGCGACCAGCTCGGCCCCGGCAACCAGAAGGAGGGCAAGCACGCCCTCTACTCCACCGGCCCGCGCCAGACCGGCACGGTGATCGTGGAGTGCGGCACCTGCGGCGTGCGCACCCGGAGCACGCTCCTCGACCTCGGCGTACGCCTGGCCAGCGTCTCGTTCTGGCTCCCGGTCCCCCGCCGCCGCTTCACCCATTGGATGCGGTGCCCGGGGTGCCACAGCCACACGTGGTGCCGCATCGGCTGGACCGAGTAGCCGCTCGATGGACCCCGTCGATCGGCAGGCGATCGTCGACCTCCTCCACGAGTACGCGTTCCGCATCGACGGCGGCGACCTCGACGGGGTGGGGGCGCTGTTCGCCGACGCCACCTACCGCACCGTCGGGTCGGACGTGACCCTGCGCGGGGCCGACGAGGTGGCGGCCGCACAACGCTTCGTCGTGCGCCTCTACGACGGCTCGCCCCGCACGCACCACGACATCACCAACACCGTCGTCGCCGCTGCCGGCCCCGACGCCGCCACCGGCCGGAGCTACTTCACCGTCACCTTCGCCCCACCCGGCGAGGGCCCCCGACCGATCCTCACCGGCCGCTACGAGGACCGCTTCGCCCGCGGGAGCGACGGGACCTGGCGCTTCACCGACCGGCTGATCCACCTCGACCAGGTCGGCGACCTCAGCGGCCACCTCCACCTCGACCGGTTCACGCCCCCCACCACCTGACCCGCCCGGCGGACCCGTCTCCCGTGGGTGCGCAATGTCACGGTCGCCGGTGCATTGCGCACCCACAGGAGAAGCGTGGAACCGGTCGGGTCAGAGGGCGTCGAAGTCGAGGAGCTCGAAGGTGTCGAAGGCGAAGCTGGCCTGGTCGATGTCGGACAGGGTGAGGAAGAGCAGGTTGAGCGGCGCCGGCAGCAGGCGGCGGGGCACGGTGACGCCCCGCATGGGCAGGTGGGCGTTGAAGCCGACGTACAGCGACACCGGAGCCCGGTGGTACCGGCAGGCGGCGGTGACCAGCGCCTCGGCCGGGAGCGGCCCCCGGGAGCCGTAGCGCGGGAGCATCTTCATCATCACGGCGATGGGCAGGCCCTTGGCCGAGCTGCGGGTGCTGATCGCCACCACGTTGTTCGACGCGTGCAGGGCGTAGCGGGTGTTGGGCCGGGACAGCCGCCAGCGGAGCTGGTCGACGTTCCAGCGCTGCGTGAACCCCGACGCCGGGTGCTGGTCGAGATCCGAGCACAGCTCGACGAACGTCTTGCTCTCGAGGAAGTCGGGGGTGACGTCGTAGGTGACCACGCCCTTGCGCCACAGCGGCGAAGGCAGGAGCACCTTCACCGGCAGCTGGCACACGAGCGTGGCGCCGAGTCCGTCGAGCGACATGGCGGGGGAGGTCGACTTGGCGTTGGTGACCCCGAACCCGCCGGTGACCCCCTGCTCGAGCACGTAGGGGATGTAGTTGAGCAGCTCGTTGGCGAAGAGGTTCTCGCCGGCCCGCTCGTCGAGCCGGCCGATGTTGACGATCTGGACGAACCGGGTGTCGCGGTCGTCGCTGCGGAAGTTCTGCGGGATGGCGGCACCGTGACCGAACACGACGCCCTGCTCGTCCTGCAGATCGACGGCCACCGCGTTGCCCACCGGGCTCTCGTTGTAGAGCCAGTTGAGGTAGCCGACGTCGGCGAACCGCTCGTCCTCGAAGACGACGTGGAGCATCCGGCTGGTGGCCGTCCAGTCCTTGGTGGGGAGATCAGCCATGGCTCGGACCGTCTCGCTGCCCACCTGGGGATCGCCGGGGGGATGCTCGTCACTGGTCATGGATCCCTGTCTCCCACGGGAAGGGCCGGCGGAACCCGCCGCGCTCGTGCTGGTGCTCCGCCCTGTGCTTGCCCGCCGGGGGGCACGGTAGCGGACCGCCGCTACTGCTGGGTCATGAGCCTCGTCATCTCCGCCGCCGGGTGCGGCGTGAGCTCGCCCGACAGGTCGAGGACGACGGTGTGGATGGTGCCGGTGAAGGCGAACGGGGCCAGGTAGCGGGTGGGGTCGACCGAGTCGTAGGCGGCGTGGCCGCAGCTCACGCCCACCACGGCGAAGAGGTTGGGCACGGTGTGGGGGAGGGCACCGGTGCCCACGAGCTGGTCGCCGTGGTAGAGCCGCACCGCCGCCGGGCTGCCGTGGCCCTTGCCGAAGTCGGGTCCGCCGGTGACCTCGATCTCCACGGCCAGCAGGGCGTCACCTTCGGGCACCTCCACCTCGG
Organism: Actinomycetes bacterium; assembly: GCA_029782025.1. Classification (GTDB taxonomy): domain Bacteria; phylum Actinomycetota; class Acidimicrobiia; order Acidimicrobiales; family Acidimicrobilacustridaceae; genus JAKOVR01. The sequence continues at coordinate 12,886 of JAKOVR010000032.1, forward strand.
ACGACACGGTGAAGCGGTCGAGGCCGAGATGGTTGTGCACGTAGTGGAGCCGCCCGCCCTGCACGTAGAACGAGTAGCCGCCGTGCCGGTTGCCGTGGGTGAGGAGCACGCCCTCGGCCCCGCCGGCCGGCAGGGTGACGCGGGCGGCGATGCGGTGGGAGCGGTTGTACGGGCGCGGCGCCGCCGTGAAGGGGATGGGCGACCCGCCGGGGTAGAACTCGTACACCTTGCGGTGGCCGCCCACGGCGGGACGGCGGGCCAGGAGCCGGGTGATGTCGCCGGTGGCGATGGGCAGCGCCCCGGCCCGCTCGGCCTCCGACCACCAGAGGGCCACGAGCTCGGCCAGGCGCTCGGGGTGCTCGGCGGCGACGTCGTGGCACTCGGCCGGGTCCTCGTCCACGTGGTACAGCTCCCAGTCCTCGGCCTCGAGCCGGTCGAGGATCGCCTCGGTCAGGTACGTGCCGAACGGGTGGCCCCGCTCCGCCCCCTCGGCCAGGCTCGGCCCCGGGTACGGGCAGACCGCCTTCCAGCCTTCGTGGAAGATCGACCGGTGGCCGAACATCTCGAAGTACTGGGTGACGTGGGCGCTCGGCGCGGCGGCGTCGGCGAAGGCACCGACCATGCTCGTTCCCTGGATGGGGGACTGGGCCACGCCGCGGATGTGGGAGGGCGGTTCGAGACCGATGGCGTCGAGCACGGTGGGCAGCACGTCGATGGCGTGGGTGTACTGCTGGCGCACCTCGCCCCGGGCGTCGATGCGGGCGGGCCAGCTGATGATGCACGGGTCGGTGATGCCGCCCCGGTAGGTCTCGCGCTTCCACCGCCGGAACGGCGTGTCGCCGGCCCACGTCCAGCCCCAGGAGTAGTGGTTGAACGTGTCCTCGCTGCCCCACTCGTCGATCACCTCGAGGTTGTCCTCGAGGGTCTCGGGGGCCAGGTTGAAGAACAGGCCCTCGTTGCGGGTGCCGTGCTCGCCGCCTTCGGCGCTGGCGCCATTGTCGGACACGGCGATGACGATGGTGTTGTCGAGCTCGCCGATCGTCTCGATGAAGTCGAGGACCCGGCCGATGTGGTGGTCGGTCTGGCTGATGAACCCGGCGTACACCTCCATCTGGCGGGTGTACATCCGCTTGGCGTCGTCGCTCAGCTCGTCCCAGGCCTCCACGTCGGGGTCGCGGACCGACAGCTCGGTGCCCGCCGGCAAGAGGCCGAGCGCCTTCTGGCGCTCGAAGACGATGCGCCGGTACTCGTCCCACCCCATGTCGAACCGGCCGCGGTAGCGCTCGATCCACTCGGGCTCGACCTGGTGGGGGGCGTGACCGGCGCCGGTGGCGAACCACAGGAAGAACGGCTTGTCGGGCGCGGCGACGTGGGCGTCCTTGATGCAGTCGATGGCGTGGTCGGCCAGGTCGGCGTTGAGGTGGTAGCCCTCGGCCGGCGTCGACGGCTGGCGCACCCAGTGGTTGTCGTGGACGAGGTCCGGGTGCCATTGGTCGGTGTCGCCCCCCATGAACCCGTAGAAGCGCTCGAAGCCGCGCCCGAGGGGCCACCGGTCGAACGGGCCGGCGGCGGTGGTGGCCTCGGGCGGCGTGAGGTGCCACTTGCCCACGGCGAAGGTGTTGTAGCCCTGCTGCACGAGGATCTCGGACAGGAACCCGTGCTCGAACCCCATCGTGCCGTTGTGGGCGGGGAAGCCGAGCGAGAGCTCGGTGATGGCCGACAGGCCGAGGGTGTGGTGGTTGCGGCCGGTGAGCAGGCACCCCCGGGTGGGGGAGCACAGCGCCGTGGTGTGGAAGTTGGCGAAGCGCAGGCCCCGCTCGGCCAGCCGGTCGAGGGTCGGCGTCTCGCACAGCCCCCCGAAGGCCGACAGCTGCCCGTAGCCCACGTCGTCGAGCACCACGATCACCACGTTGGGCGCGCCGGCCGGGGGCCGGGGCCGGGCCGGCCAGGCCGGCGACGACGTCTCCAGGGTGCGGCCGATGACCCCGGGGAAGGGGTCACCCGCGGGGTACTCGATCAACGGCTCGGCCACGGCACGGCTCCTCGTGGGTCAGGTCGGCGCAGCCCCCCGATCGGTGCGCCCGGCCCGACGCTACCCGCACGCGGACCCGGTGGCCGTCCCGGAGGGACCGGGCCGCACGCCCTACACTCCGGCGCCGGCCGATCGGGCCCGGCCGCAGGGCCGTCCGCGCGACCCGCCCCGCCGGCAGTCCGCTCCGCACGCATGAACGACGCCTCTTCCCGACGCCCGGCGCTGCGCTTCTGGGCCGCCCTCCTCGGGATCGCCGCGGCCGCCGTCGTGCTCCGCCTCGTGGTGCTGCAGACCGTGCGGCCGGCGTGCGAGGAGTGGACGCCCAACCTCACGGCGGACTGCGTGACCCTGTGGGGCGATCCGATGTACGTCCACAATCAGGCCATCTACCTGGCCAACGGCTATGGGTTCGTGAGCGGTGCCGCGGTCGAGACGCTCGGCGTCGTCGTCCCCGGCGCCGAGCACCCACCGTTGCCCACGGTGCTCGAGGCCGGCCTGTACGAGCTCGGCGTGGAGGACTTCGACCAGCTCCGCGTCGCCTACGCCGTCATCGGTGCCCTCGCCACGATCCTGGTCGGCGCCGCCGCCCGGGCCGTGACAACAGAGCGTCGCGCCGCCCCCGGGGTCGTGGCCGCCGGCCTGGCCGCGGTGTACCCGGTGTTCTGGGCGCGGGACGCCCAGCTCGGCGCCGAGACGGTGTTCGTCCCCCTGGTGGCGGCCACGATCCTCGCCTGCTACCGGTACCGCGATCGCCCCACCCTCGGGCGGGCGGCCGTCGTGGGCACCGCCATCGGGTTGTGTTGGCTGACCCGCGGCGAGGCGGTGCTCCTCCTTGGGTTCGTGGCCTTGCCCCTGATCGCCCTGCGGCGGGCGCTCGCCCCCCGAGCCCGGCTCGGCCACCTGGCCCTCGTCACCGCCGTCACGGTCGCGCTGATGGCACCGTGGGTGGTCTACGACCAGGTCCGCTTCCGCTACCCGGTAGCGGTCACCACCTCCATGGGCGCCACCGTGCTGCTCAGCTCGTGTGACGAGACCTTCGACGGGCCCCACATCGGCTACTTCGCCCAGTCGTGCCTCGCGTTGGCCGGGGTGGGGGGGCTGGCCGACGAGAGCGAGCGCAACTCGATCTTCATGGAGGCCGGCACCGGGTACGTCCGCGACCACCTCGGCCGCCTCCCCGTGGTGCTGGTGCACCGCTTCGGCCGCATCTGGAACCTCTACCCCTACCAGCAGTCGTGGGAGACGCTCGCCCTGGCCGACCGCCACGGGGGCACGGCGGCCACGATGGAGCTCCTGGCCTACTACCCCGTGCTGGCCCTCGCCGGGGGCGGTGCCGTGCTGCTCCGGCGCCGGCGGGTCGCGCTGGCGCCGCTGGTCGGATGGGCAGGCGTCGTCACCGTCACCGCCCTGGCCTTCGCCGCCGTGAGCCGCTACCGGGTGGGGGCCGACGTCGCCATGGTGGTGCTGGCCGGGCACGCCGTCGTGCACGTGGCCGGCCGGCTCGGGGCCACGGTCGCTCGACGCGGCACCGGTTCCGGTTCCGATTCCGAGTCTGATCCCGATCCCGATCCCGATCCCGAGGTCGAGGTCGGCCCCCGGGAGCAGGCCGACGGTCAGCCGACCAGCGTCACCTGACCGTCGCCCTTGGTGACCCGCCCGATCTCCACGGCACGGTGACCGTGGGTGCGCAGGACGTCCATGGCCTTGAAGGCGTCGTTGGCCGGCACGACGACGATCATCCCGATGCCGAGGTTGAACACCTTCGCCATCTCGTCGGCGTCGACCTGGCCGAGGCGCTGGATCTCGCTGAAGATCGGGGGCACTTCCCACGAGCGTCGATCCACCTCGGCCGCGGTGCCGTGGGGCAGAACGCGTGAGAGGTTGCCCGGGATCCCACCGCCGGTGATGTGGGCCACGGCCCGGACATCGACGCTGCGGTGCAGGGCGAGGACCGCCGGCGCGTAGATCACCGACGGCGCCAGGAGCTCCTCGGCGAGGGAATGCCGGGCATCGCGGTAGGCGGGTTCGTCGAGGCGGCGGCCGGCCCGCTCGAGCAGCACCCGCCGGGCCAGCGAGAAGCCGTTGGAGCGGAGGTTGGGCGACGGCAGCCCGAGGAGCACGTCGCCGGGGCGGACGTGCTCGCCGGTGACGATCTGGTCCCGCTCCACCACGCCCACGGCGAAGCCGACGAGGTCGAACTCGCCCGGTTCCATGGCGCCCGGGTGCTCGGCCATCTCGCCGCCGATCAGCGCGCAGCCGGCCTGCCGGCAGCCCTCGGCCACGCCCTCCACGAGCTGCTCGATGTGGTCGGGGTCGAGCTTGCCCACGGCGATGTAGTCGAGGAAGAAGAGCGGCTCGGCCCCTTGGCACACGAGGTCGTCGACGCACATGGCGACGAGGTCCACGCCGATGGTGGTGAAGTGGCCGGCGGCCTGGGCCACCAGCGCCTTGGTACCGACGCCGTCGGTGGAGGACACGAGCACCGGGCGCTTGTAGGCGCGGGCGTCGAACCCGAAGAGGCCCCCGAACCCGCCGATGTCGCCGATCACCTCGGGCCGGAAGGTGGAACGGACGTGGGCCTTGATGCGCTCCACCGCCGCTTCGCCGGCGCCGATGTCGACCCCGGCCCCCGCATAGGTCTCGCCCATCAGTACCGCCGTCCTTCCGACTGCGAGGTCATTCCACCGGCTCGATCGAGCCGACGCCGCTGTTGTGCTGGGCCGCTTCGGCCGCCGGCAGCTCGTGCTCGTCGAACAGCTGGGCCAGCGTGGTGGCGTGGCGCGGGCCGGCGGGCGCCGCCACCGACGTCTCCAGCACCGCCTTGGACAGGCGGTCGGGCACGTGGACCGGGTAGTTGCCGGTGAAGCAGGCGTCGCAGAAGCCGGCGTCGCGGATGCCCGACGCCACCTTGAGGCGATCGAGCTCGAGGTAGGCGAGCGAGTCGACGTTGAGGTAGGCCGCGATCTCGCCCACGGTCATGCTGGCGGCGATCAGCTCGCCCCGGGTGCCGGTGTCCATGCCGTAGAAGCACGGCCAGGCGTAGGGCGGGCTCGAGATGCGCAGGTGCACCTCACGGGCCCCGGCCTCGCGGAGCATCTTCACCATGGCCCGGGTGGTGGTGCCCCGCACGATGCTGTCGTCGACGACGACGAGGCGACGGCCTTCGATGTTGTCGCGCAGCGGGTTCAGCTTGAGCCGCACGCCGAGCGCCCGCATCTGCTGGTTGGGGGCGATGAACGTGCGGCCGATGTAGCGGTTCTTCACGAGGCCGTGCCCGAACACGATCCCGCTGGCGTGGGCGAAGCCCTCGGCCGCCGGGATGCCCGACTCGGGCACGCCCATCACGAGATCGGCGTCGACCGGTGCCTGCTCGGCCAGCTGCTGGCCCATCCGCACCCGGGCGGCGTGCACGCTCTGGCTGTACAGCCGACCGTCGGGCCGGTGGAAGTACACGAACTCCATCAGGCAGAGCTTGGGGTCGACCTCGGACACCGGGAACGGGGTGACCGACCGCAGGCCGGTGGCGTCGATGACGACCATCTCGCCCGGTGCCACCTCCCGGATGAGCTCGGCGCCGACGATGTCGAGGGCGGGCGCCTCCGAGGCCACGACGTAGCCGGCGTCGAGCCGGCCGATGCACAGCGGCCAGAAGCCGTGGGGATCGCGGACGGCGATGACGTGACCCTCGTCCATGAGCACGAGGGAGAAGGCGCCCTCGAGGCGGGGGAGGACCTTGACCAGAGCCCGCTCGAGGGCCCGGCCGTCGGCCGACTCCTCGGGGGCGGCCGCCAGCTCGATGGCGATGAGTTCGGCCATCAGATCGGTGTCGGAGCTGACGGCGCCGAGCATGCCGGCCTCGGCGGCGAGGACCTCGGTGTTGACCAGGTTGCCGTTGTGCCCGAGGGCGAAGGAGTGGGCCCCCACGTTGCGGTACATGGGCTGGGCGTTGCGCCAGGTGCTCGAGCCGGTGGTGGAGTAGCGGACGTGCCCGATGGCCAGGTGGCCGTTGAGGGCGGCGAGCGTGCGGTCGTCGAAGGCGTTGGACACCAGGCCCATCTCCTTGACCACCGTGATGGTCTGGCCATCGCTCACGGCGATGCCGGCCGATTCCTGCCCGCGGTGCTGCAGCGCGTACAGCCCGAGGTAGGCGAGGTGGGAGACGGGCTGGCCCGGGGCGTATACCCCGAAGACCCCGCACTCGTGTCCGGGGGTCTCGTCGAGCGGGAGCTCGAGCGCATCGTGGGCGGGATCGCTCACCGAGGCCACTGTAGCCAGGCGAGGGCCCGGCCCGGAACCTGTCGGACGGACACCGTTCAGATCCCGTTCATCCCTGGACCGTGCCTTCGCCCAGGGCGTGGGGGAGCCGGTCGCGCCAGACGCCCACCGCCTCCGCCAGCGGGAGGTCGAGGAGGTCCTTGACCGTGATGCGATCGCCGCCGGCCACGCCGATGCGGGCGTAGGGCACGCCGGCGTGCTCGAGCACGTTCTCGACGTTGGTGAGCACCTCCGGCGCCACGGCGAGGATGGCCCGGGAAGGCGATTCGCTGAAGAGCTCGGCCGCACCGGCGATGCGGGCGACCGACACCCCGACCCCCGACCGCACGGCCATCTCGGCCAGCGCCAGGCCGAGCCCCCCGCTCGACACGTCGTGGGCCCCGCTCACCAGCCCGCCGGTGACGAGGGTGCGGACGGCACCGGCCACGGCGGCGTGGACGGCGGTGTCGAGGGCGGGCAGCACCCCGCCACGGTGGCCCTGGTTGCGGGCCCACAGCGAACCGGAGAGCTCCGGCTGGGTGACCCCCACCAGCAGGAGGCGGTGGCCGGCCACGAGCGTGGTGCCCGGGGGACGCCGCTCGAGGCGGTCGACCACACCGAGGACGCCGAGGACCGGCGTGGGGTCGATGTCAGAACCGCGCGACTCGTTGTAGAAGCTGACGTTGCCGCCGATGACCGGCAGGCCGAAGGCGAGGCAGGCCTCGGTCATCCCGTCGACCGCTTCGGAGAACTGCCACATCACCTCGGGGTGTTCGGGGTTGCCGAAGTTGAGGCAGTTGACGACGGCGACCGGGCGGGCCCCCACCACGGCCAGGTTGAGGACCGACTCGGCCACGATCATGGCCGTGCCCCGCCGGGGGTCGACCGCGCACCACCGGTGGTTGCCGTCGGTGGTGAGGGCGAGCGCCCGGCCGGTGTCGGCGCCCGTGGCCGGGTGCTTGAGCCGGAGCACGGCGGCGTCGCCGGCCGGACCCTCGACGGTGTTGAGGAACAGCTGATGGTCGTACTGGCTCGACACCCAGCTGGTGTCGGCCAGCATGTCGAGGAGCTCCTTGCCGGCGTCGACCGACTCGGGCATCGGCGGGCCGGCCAGCCGGCGATCGGCCTCGGACCACCCGGCCGGGGCGGCGATGGGCCGGTGGTAGAGGGGGGCGGCATCGTGCAGTGACGCGGCCGGGACCTCGGCCAGCACCTCGCCGTCCCATCCGTCGAGGATGCGGAGGGCCCCGCCGTCGGTGACCTTCCCGATGACGCTGGCCCGGATCTCCCACTTCTCGCAGATGGCCAGCACCTGATCGAGGCCGCCCGGCTCGACGATGGCCAGCATGCGCTCCTGGCTCTCGCTGGTCATGATCTCGAAGGGCTCCATGCCCTCCTCCCGCAGGGGGATGGCCCGGACGTCGACGTCCATCCCCATGCCGCCGCGCGACGCCGTCTCGCTGGTGGCGCAGGTGATGCCGGCGCCACCGAGGTCCTGGATCCCGACCACGAGGCCGGCGTCGAGGAGTTCGAGGCAGGCTTCGATCAGCCGCTTCTCCTCGAAGGGATCGCCGACCTGCACGCTCGGCCGCTTGTCGGCGTCGCTCTCTTCGTCGCCGAACCCGGCCGAGGCCAGCACGCTCACGCCGCCGATCCCGTCGCGTCCGGTGGTGGACCCGAGCAGGACGGCGAGGTTGCCGACCCCCGTGGCCTGGCCCAGCACCAGCCGTTCCTTGGGCAGGAGCCCGAGGCACAGGACGTTGACGAGCGGGTTGTCGGCGTAGGTCTCGTCGAACACGGTCTCGCCGCCGACGGTGGGCACGCCCACCGAGTTGCCGTAGCCCGAGATGCCCGACACCACACCCTCGGCGATCCAGCGGCTCCTCGCGTCGTCGAGGGAGCCGAAGCGGAGCGGGTCCATGAGCGCGATCGGCCGGGCGCCCATGGTGAAGATGTCGCGCAGGATGCCGCCGGCGCCGGTGGCGGCACCCTGGTAGGGCTCGATGGCCGACGGGTGGTTGTGGCTCTCGATGCGCAGGGCGGCGGCGATGCCGTCGCCGACGTCGACGACGCCGGCGTTCTCCCCCGGCCCCACCAGCACGCCCTCGCCTTCGGTCGGGAGGCGCTTCAGGTGGACCCGCGAGGACTTGTAGGAGCAGTGCTCCGACCACATCACCGCGTACATCGCCAGCTCGAGGTGGTTGGGCTCGCGGCCCAGGATCTGACGGATGGACTCGGCCTCGTCGTCGGTGAGGCCGAGAGAGCGGTGCAACGGCTCGGGCATGGGCCAGACGCTAGTGGCCCGGGCGCCGGTGCCGGAACGGGCGGTGGGTCCGGCCCGCCGGCGCCGCCCCGGGACGCCCGCGGCCGGGCCGAGGCTGGAGGAGCGCGTGATCACCCCGGTTCAACCTGCTGCGTCATGAAGCATGTGTGGCGGTGAAACGCCGCCCGCATTTCGCCAAATGTCGGCGGGTCGAATTGCGGTCAATGCCGCCATCGTGTTGGCTAGGGGAATGACGCCCGCGAAGAAGTCCAAGAAGACGATGTCCGACGAGCACAAGGCCGCCCTCGCCGCCGGCCGTGTCGCCGGCAATGCCGTGCGCCGCTACCTCGAGGCCCTCGAGGCCAACCGACCCAAGCGCGGCCGGAAGCGCACGGCCGATTCGATCAAAGCCCGGCTGGAGAAGGTCAACGCGGAGATCCCGACGGCGGCGTCGGTCCGCCGGCTCAGCCTCATCCAGGAGCGCAACGACCTCGAGCGCGACCTGGCCAACATCAAGGAAGGCCCGGCGCCCGATGTCACGGCGCTCGAGGCCGAGTTCGTGCAGCATGCGCGGGCCTACGGCGAGAGCAAGGGCATCAGCTACAAGGCCTGGCGGGAGATCGGCGTGCCGGCGCAGGTGCTGGCCAAGGCCGGGATCTCCCGCTCCGCCGGCTGATCCACACGGTTGATCCACACCGGCTGATCGTCGGCCCGCGCCCCATCGGGGCCGGGCCCGCGTCGGCCTGCGGTCAGGCGCCGACCGTGGCGCCGGCCGCGGCGCCGGCCGCGGCCAGCAGGGAGCGCAGCAGCGGCACCCCGTCGTCGCTGCCGAGCAGCGGGGAGATCGCCCGCTCCGGATGCGGCATCAACCCGACGACGTTGCGGGACTCGTTGCACACGCCGGCGATGTCGTCCATCGAGCCGTTGGGGTTGCCGACGTAGCGCAGCACGACGCGATCCTCGGCCCGCAGGGCGGCCAGCGTCTCGGGGTCGCAGGTGTAGTTGCCCTCGAAGTGGTTGATCGGCACCTGCAGCTGCTGGCCGACGGTGCAGGCCGACGTGAGCACCGAGTCCGTGGAGGCCACCTCCAGCGTGGCCATCGTGCACAGGAACTTCAGGCCCCGGTTCTTCTGCAGCGCACCGGGCAGGAGGCCGGCCTCGGTGAGCACCTGGAAGCCGTTGCAGATGCCGACCACCGGGCCGCCGTCGGCGGCGAAGGCCTGGATGGCCGCCATCACCGGCGAGAACCGGGCGATGGCCCCGGGGCGGAGGTAGTCGCCGTGGGCGAACCCTCCGGGCACGACGACGGCGTCGACCCCACCGACGGTGGCGTCGCCGTGCCAGAGCAGCTCGGCGTCGCCGCCCAGCCCCCGCACCGCCTCCTGCACGTCCATCTCGCAGTTGGAGCCCGGGAAGAGCACCACACCGACCCGGGGGCTCATGCCGGCGCGCCCTCGAGCACGGAGACGGTCACCTCGGAATCCTCGATCACCGGGTTGGTGAGGAAGCGTCGGCACATGTCCTCGGCCTCGGCCGCCGCCGCGGCCTCGTCGGCGGCGTCGATCACGAATCGGATCATCTTGCCGACCCGCACCTCCGACACACCGTCGAAGCCGAGATGGGGCAACGAGCGCTCGATCGTGGCGCCCTGGGGATCGGCGATGCCCGGACGCAACCGGACCTCCACCTGCACGGAGTACCTCATGGCCCAACTCTCGCACATGGGAGCGGCCGGCCCGAACCGGATGTCGGGAGGGACGGGCCAGCGGCGGGGCGGCAACGGTGGCGCCGAGTGCAGACGTGGGTGGGCGTCAGGCGGTGGCGCCGGGCCAGTCGGCGAAGCGTCGCCCGGTGATCCGTTCGTAGGCCTCGACGTAGCGCGAGGACGTGGCCTCCACCACCTCGGCCGGGAGGGGCGGCGGCGGCGGTTGCTTGTCCCAGTCGAGACCGTCGAGGTAGTCGCGCACGGGTTGCTTGTCGAACGACGGCGGGGTGGCGCCCGGCTCCCACGCGTCGGCCGGCCAGAAGCGCGACGAGTCGGGGGTGAGCACCTCGTCGGCCAGCACGAGCTCGCCGTCGACCAGGCCGAGCTCGAACTTGGTGTCGGCGATGATGATCCCCCGCTCGGCCGCCCAGGCCGCGCCCTTGGTGTAGAGCTCGAGCGACACGTCACGGGCCCGCTCGGCCAGCTCACGACCGATGAGGTCGGCGGCCTCGTCGAAGGAGATGTTGATGTCGTGGCCCTCGTCGGCCTTGGTGCTCGGGGTGAACACCGGCTCGGGGAGCTGGGACGACTCGAGCAACCCGGCGGGGAGCGGCGTGCCGTGCATCGTCCCGCCCGTGCGGTACTCCTTCCAGGCCGACCCGGTGATGTAGCCCCGCACGATGCACTCGATCTTGAGCATCTCCGCCCGCCGGCACAGCATGACCCGGCCGGCGAGGTCGGCGGCGGCGGCGCCGTCGAGGCCGGGGACGTCGGCGACATCGGTGGAGAGCAGGTGGCTGCCCACCACGCCGGCGAAGTGGTCGAACCAGAACTCGCTCATCGCCGTGAGGACGCGGCCCTTGTGGGTGATGGGCTCGGCCATCACCACGTCGAAGGCCGAGATGCGATCCGAGGTGACGAGGAGCAGCCGGCCGTCGCCGGCGTCGTAGATGTCGCGGACCTTGCCCGAGTAGATGTGGGGGAGGCTGATCGGCATGGCCGGGACCTTACCGTCTCGCTTTCCATCGCAGGACGAGCCGGGCCGAGAGGAAGGCGCACAGCAGCCCCAGGGTCAGGGCCGAGACCGCCCCGCCGAAGCGGTCCCAGCCGTCGGGCTCGAAGTGCAGCGCGACGACGGAGGATCCGGCGGGGACCGTCACCCGCAGGAGCCCCACCGGGCTCGCCGACACGGGGAGCTCCAGCGGCGGGCCCGCCGCACCCGACGAGGTCCCGGCGCCGCCGACGACCTCGGCGTGCCACTTCGGCGACGAGGCCACGGCCAGGTCCACGTCGGTCGAGGCGCCGGTCCGGAGCGTGATCGTGAGGTGCTCCTCGTCGACGACCTCGGTGGCGACGTCGATGCCGACCGGGGCCCACACCTTGCTGCGCGGCGCCGGCGCCGGCGGGGGCGGTCGGACCTCGAGGAGCAGCAGCCGGGGCCGCCACCACAGCATCTCGAACGACGGGCTCTCCCCGTAGGCGGTGAAGGTGGTCGGGTCGGTGAGCACGAGGTGGGTCACGCCGAGGCGGGCGAGGCGGACGGCGTCGCCATCGGCGTCGCCCCGCAGGTGCTCGGGAAGGAAGACCGACGACTCCACCACCGAGGACTCGGGATTGAAGATGTTGAGGACGTCGCGCCCCGAGGCCCACCCGAGCCAGAAGTCGGGGTGGGCCACCCCCGTCGCCGCTACCTCGAACGGGCTGCGCTGGATCGCGATCCGCCCGTGCGCGGGCACCGTGGCCCGCAGCTCGGCGGCGAGCTCGACCGCTTCGTCCACCGGCTGCGCCGGGCGGGTCAGTCCACGGTCGCTGCCGGGCGGGAGCAGGAACAGCGCAACGGCGAGCCCGAAGCCGAGCCCCGCACCGAGGACGCCCTCCCCTCGCATCGCGCCGGCGGTGGCGCCGGGCCGCACCGGCCCGCGGCGCCAGGCGAGCAACCGCCGAACGGCCGTCGCCCCGGCCCCCGCGGCGCGGTCGAGCGCCGACGCCAGCGGCAGCAGCCCGAGGAGCCCGACCACGCCCCACGACCGGTTGGGGAGCTGGGTGGTGACGGCGTTGGCAGGGACGAGCTCCTTCAGCGCCCAGGCCACGAACCCGCCGACGGGGGCGAGGCCCACCACCACCACGGCCCCCGGCCGGCGCCGGAGGATGCGGTCGACGCCGGCCACGAACCCGATGGCCAGGGCCAGCGCCACGTACGGGCGGACGAGGAAGGTCCCGTCCCACAGCTCGGCGAGGCGACGGGCCGGCCCGGCATCCTCGAACAGGGTGTTGGTGCCGCGGAGGTCGGCGTGGGCCGCCATCGGGACGACGACCCAGGCCGACAGCCCCGCCGCCACGGCCCCGGCGAGACCGAGCAGCGGCCAGAGCCGCCGGCGCGCCGCGCCCTCCGCCGCCACGGCCTCCGCCGCCACACCCTCCGCCGCCATGGCCCCGCCCCTGCCCCGCCGGGCCAGGAGGTCGTCGAGCCCTTCCAGGGCGAAGAGCGCCACCACCAGCAGGAGCAGGACGAACAGCGACACGACGTGGGTCACGGCGACGGCGGCGACCGCCGCCCCCGCGCCGATGGCGGTCGCGGCCCGGGGGCGGACGCGGAGGCGGGCCAGCCCGGCGAGGGCGAGGAGGACGAACGGCGTCGCCGCGGCGTGGGCGATGAGGCCGACACCGAAGAGGCCACCCACCCCGGCGCCGCCGAGGCCGCACGACACGAGCAGCGACAGCACCGCGGCCAGGCCGGCGGCGCGGAAGCGGAAGCCGAGGGAGCGGGCGAGCACGGCCAGGGCGGCGTGCTGGCCGGCGAGCACCACCACGAGCGTGAGCTTGATGGTGCCCAGGTCGTCGAGCTGCCCGAAGGTCAGCACCTGGACCAGCCCCACCAGCAGCCCGGACCCCGGGCCCAGGAAGAGGAACGCCTGGTAGCCGAGGCCGGTGCTCGACTGCCACCCGTCGACGCGGCCCTGGCCGAGCAGCTCGATGGCCCGCTCCAGCCGGACGACGTTGGCGGCCATGTCCGCCCCCGCCGGCACGCCCTCCCCCCACACCGGCCAGGTCAACCACACGGTGAGCCCCGTGGCGAGGGCGATGCCCGCGGCCAGGGCCCAGCGGCGGTCGGGCGGTGGAGGGTCGGTCGGGGCCGAGGTCGAAGCCATCGTGGCGGCCCCGCCGGTGCCGTCAGAGGATGGGCGCCGGGACGTAGGCCGCCGCCTCCGGGGCCGACGCCAACCGACGGCCCACCTCGGCCGCGAAGGCTTCGACCTGGGCCACCGCGGTGCCGGTGAACCCGATGGGATCGGCCAGCACGGTGTCGAGGGCCGTGCGGTCGAGGCCGAGGCGGGGGTCGGCGGCCAGGCGGTCGAGCAGGTCGTTGCCGGGCGCGCCGTCCTGGCGTTGGGCCAGGGCCACGGCGACGGCGTGCTCCTTGATCGCTTCGTGGGCCGCCTCACGACCGACGCCGGCCCGGACCGCGGCCATGAGCACGTTGGTGGTGGCGAGGAAGGGGAGGTAGCGGTCGAGCTCGCGCTGGATGACCGCGGGGTAGGCGCCGAACTCGTCGAGGACGGTGAGGAAGGTCTCCAGCAGGCCGTCGAGCGCGAAGAAGGCGTCGGGGAGCACGACCCGGCGGACCACCGAGCAGCTGACGTCGCCCTCGTTCCACTGGTGGCCGGCCAGCGCGCCGGCCATCGTGACGTGGCCCCGCAGGATGTCGGCGAACCCGCACACCCGCTCGCAGGACCGGGTGTTCATCTTGTGGGGCATGGCCGAGGAACCGACCTGCCCCTCCTTGAAGCCCTCGGTCACCAGCTCGTGGCCGGCCATGAGGCGGATGGTGGTGGCCAGGCTGGCCGGACCCGCCGCCAGCTGGAACAACGCGGCGACCACGTCGAAGTCGATCGAGCGCGGGTACACCTGGCCGACACGACCGAGGGTGACCTCGAACCCGAGGTGGGCGGCCACGCGGCGCTCGAGCTCGTCGACCCGCTCGGTGGTGCCGAGCAGGTCGAGCTGATCCTGCTGCGTGCCGACCGGGCCCTTGATGCCGCGCAAGGGATAGCGGGCGATCAGGTCGTCGAGCCGGTCGAGGGCGACGAGGAGCTCCTCGCCGGCGTTGGCGAACCGCTTGCCGAGGGTGGTGGCCTGCGCGGCCACGTTGTGGCTCCGGCCGGTGAGCACCAGCGACCCGTGGGTCACCGCCCGGTCGGCCAGCCGGGCCAGCACGGCCAGGACCTTGGACCGGACGGCCAGCAGGCTCGACCGCACCTGGAGCTGCTCGACGTTCTCGGTGAGGTCGCGCGACGTCATGCCCTTGTGGATGTGCTCCTGGCCGGCCAGCGCGCAGAACTCCTCGATGCGGGCCTTCACGTCGTGCCGGGTAACCCGCTCCCTCGCTTCGATCGACGCCAGGTCGACCTGGTCGACCACCGCCTCGTAGGCCTCGATCACCCCGGCCGGCACCTCGACGCCGAGCTCGGCCTGGGCCCGGAGCACCGCCAACCACAGCTGGCGCTCGAAGACGACCTTCTGCTCGGCCGACCACAGGACCACCATCGCCTCGCTGGCGTAGCGGCCGGCCAGGACGTTGGGGATGACGGGCTTGGTCACGCGAGCTCCTCGGATCGCCCTCCGGTGTGCGGCGCCGCCGGTTCTAGGCCGAACGGCCCAAATTCCAACGGCTACGCTTGGAACCGTAAAGCATGGTCAGGGTCCGGTCGAATGCTCACACGAGGGAGTCGCGTTCGACCCGCCATTCGGGGCACATCGCCCCGACGGTGGACGGACTCGATCCACGGAGCAAGGACGACGACTGCCGGCTCGGTGCCGGCACGGTAGCTACGAGGGACGCGACGCAGATGGACGTGCGGTGCTTCAACCATGGTTTCGAGGCCGCTGAGAACCTCTGCCGCATGTGCGGGCACGGCTTCTGCGCCGAGTGCCTCGTCTATGCCTTCGGTAGCGACAAGCCGCCGTTCTGCCTCTCGTGTGCGCTGGCGGCCGCGGGCGTGCGGGCCAACGCCGCTCGTCCCCCGGCCGTACCCAAGCGGGAGATGAAGCGGCGCCAGAAGGAGTTCGCCAAGATGAAGTCCGAGCAGGCGAAGGTGGCGGCCGCCTCCACCACCATCGACTGGTCGGTGCCGGAGGGCAGCTCGGAGGCGTTCAGCTGGGCCGACGAGACCAACGACGGCGGGGGCGAGCAGAAGGTCGCCTACTTCTGACGGTGCCGATCCGCCAGGGTGCGGATCAGCCGGCGATCTCCCGCCGGTGCTCGGCCAGGGCGTCGCGCAGGCGCTCGTCGGAGATGGCCAGCATCTCGACCACGAGCAGCGCCGCGTTCATCGAGCCGTCGACGGCCACGGTAGCCACGGGGATGCCCTTGGGCATCTGCACGGTGGAGTAGAGGGCGTCGACCCCGTTGAGGGCCCCGCCGCTCAACGGGACGCCGACGACGGGCAGGGTGGTGTGGGCGGCGACGACACCGGCCAGGTGCGCGGCCATCCCGGCCCCGCAGATGAAGGCGACGTAGCCCTCGTCGCGGGCGGACGAGGCGAGGGCGGTGACCTGCGCCGGGTTGCGGTGGGCCGACAGCACGCGCACGTCGGCCTCGATGCCGAAGCGGGCGAGGGTGTCGGCCGCCGGCTTCATCTTGTCCATGTCGTTGGGCGAGCCCATCAGGACGGCCACTTTCATCGTTCGCTCCTCGGGCGTGGTGGGGTGGTGCGGTGGGGTGGGCGGCGCCGCATCACGGGGCCCCGACGGCCGCGGCGATGTCGGTGCGGTGGTGCATGCCGGGCCAGGTGATGCGGCCGACCGCGTCGTAGGCGGTGGCGCGGGCGGCCGGGACCGTGTCCCCCAGGCCGACGACCGCCAGCACCCGACCGCCGGCGGTGAGCAGCGTGCCGTCCGGGCCGGGGGCCACGCCGGCGGCGAAGACCACGACGTCGTCGAGCCGGTGGGCGTCGTCGAGCCCGGCGATGGGGTCGCCGGTGCGGGGCGAGGCCGGGTAGTGCTCGCTGGCCAGCACGACGCACACCGCGGCGCGATCGGTCAGCACCACCCCGGTGTCGAGGTGCCCGCCGGCAGCCTGGGCCAGCACGGCCGCGAGGTCGGACTCGATCCGCGGCAGGACGACCTCGGCCTCGGGATCGCCGAACCGGACGTTGTACTCGAGGACCTTGGGGCCGGCGGGGGTGAGCATCAGGCCGCAGAAGAGGAAGCCCCGGTAGTCGATGCCGCGGGCCGCCAGCGCGTCGACGGTGGGCTGGATGGCCGTCCGGAGGATGTCGTCCTCGAGGCCGGGGGGGAGCGTGGGGACGGGGGAGTAGGTGCCCATGCCCCCGGTGTTGGGGCCGGTGTCGCCGTCACCGACGCGCTTGTGGTCCTGGGCGGAGCCGCAGAGCACGGCGCGGGTGCCGTCGCAGATGGCGAAGACCGACAGCTCCGGCCCGGTGAGCCCCTCCTCGATCACGCAGGTGGTGCCGGCGGCCCCGAAGGCGGCGCCGCTCAGGTAGTCGGCCACGGCCTGCTCGGCTTCGGCCCGGTCGTCGGTGACCACCACGCCCTTGCCGGCGGCGAGACCGTCGGTCTTGATCACGAACGGCGGCGCCATCGTGGCCAGGTAGGCGAGGGCGGCGGCCTCCTCCCCGGCCCGGAAGGTGGCGTGGCGGGCGGTCGGCACGCCGGCCTCGGCCAGCAGCTCCTTCATCCAGGCCTTGGATCCCTCGAGCCGGGCGCCGTCGGCGCCAGGGCCGAACACGAGCGCACCGGCGGCCCGCAGGCGGTCGGCCAGGCCGTCGACCAACGGGGCTTCGGGGCCGATGACGAAGAGGTCGGCCGCACCGACGAGGTCCTCCGGCCCGGCTGTCGTGGAGCCCTCGATCCCGGCGTTGCCGGGCGTGACGACCACCTCGTGCCCCTGGCGCCGGAAGGTGTGGGCGAGGGCGTGCTCCCGCCCGCCGGAACCGACGACGACGACCCTCATGCGGCGTAGTGGACGTACTGCTCGCGGCCCGGCCCGACCCCCACCATGCGGATCGGGACCCCGACCTGCTCCTCGAGGAAGGCGAGGTAGTCGCTGGCCTCCCGGGGCAGGTGCCCGGGCTCGGTGGCGGCGGACAGGTCGGTCTTCCAGCCCGGGAGCTCCTCGTAGATCGGGCGGACCTTGTGGAGCACCGACTGGTGGTAGGGCAGGTGGTCGAACCGTTCGCCGTCGAGCTCGTAGGCCACGCAGACCTTCACCGTGTCGAGGGTGTCGAGCACGTCGAGCTTGGTGAGGCCCACCTCCGACAGCGAGTTGAGGCGGACGGCGTGGCGGAGCATCACGGCGTCGAACCAGCCCGGCCGGCGGCGGCGGCCGGTGTTGGTGCCGTACTCCCCGCCCCGGTCCACGATGAGGTCGCCGACCTCGTCGAGCAGCTCGGTCGGGAAGGGCCCGGCCCCGACGCGGGTGACGTAGGCCTTGGCCACCCCCATGACCCGATCGATGTAGCGGGGGCCGATCCCGGCCCCCACGCAGGCCCCGCCGGCCACCGGGTTGGAGGAGGTGACGTAGGGGTAAGTGCCGTGGTCGAGGTCGAGGAAGGTGGCCTGGGCGCCCTCGAGGAGGACGTGCTGGTCGGCCTCGAGGGCGTCGTGCACCAGCGACACGGTGTCGGTGATCATGGCCTCGAGGCGGGGCGCGCACTCGCCGAGGTACTGGTCGGCGATGGCGTCGGCGTCGAGGGGGAGCTGGTTGTAGACCTTGGCCAGGAGGGCGTTCTTCTCCTTGAGGACCACGTCGAGCTTCTCGCGGAAGATCTTCGGATCGAGCAGGTCCTGGACCCGGAGGCCGACCCGCGAGGCCTTGTCGGCGTAGGCCGGACCGATCCCCCGCTTGGTGGTGCCGATCTTGTTCTTCCCGAGCCGGCGCTCGGCGACCTTGTCGAGCTCCTGGTGGTACGGGAGGATCAGGTGGGCGTTGCCGCTCACCTTGAGCCGGGAGGTGTCGACGCCCTTGCGAGCCAGCATGTCGAGCTCGGCCAGCAGCACCCGGGGATCGACGACCACCCCGTTGCCGATCACCGGCACGATGTGGTCGTAGAGGATCCCGCTCGGGACCAGCTGCAGGGCGAAGGACTCGCCGTTGACCACGATGGTGTGGCCGGCGTTGTGCCCACCCTGGTAGCGGACGACGAGGTGCATCTCCTTGGCCAGGAGGTCGGTGAACTTCCCCTTGCCCTCATCGCCCCATTGGGTACCTACGACGACGGTCGCTGGCACGCGAACCTCCCAAGACAAACGGTGGGATTACCGGGCGACACTAGCCGCGA
>JAKOVR010000050.1 GCA_029782025.1 Actinomycetes bacterium
CATGTCGGCCCGCGACGGGCTGGCCCCGCTCGTGGCCTTCGTGGGCCACGGGTCCGAGACGGCCAACAACCCTTACGCCACCGGCCTCGACTGCGGCGCCTGCGGCGGGCACGCCGGCGACGTCAACGCCCGCATCGCCGCCGCCATCCTGAACGACCCGGCCGTCCGGGCCGGGCTGGCCGAGCGGGGGATCCACGTGCCGGCCGACACCTGGTTCCTCGGCGGCCTGCACAACACCACGACCGACGAGGTCACCTTCTTCGACCTCGACGCCGTGCCGTCCAGCCATCACCAGCAGGTCCTCGACCTCCAGGCCGATCTGGCCGAGGCCGGGCGACGGGCCCGGGCCGAGCGGGCGCCCCGCCTGGGCCTCGACGCCGATGACCACGAGGCGGTCGGCGCCGCGGTGAGCCGGCGCAGCCGGGACTGGGCCCAGGTGCGGCCCGAGTGGGGCCTGGCCGGGTGCCAGGCCTTCATCGCCGCCCCGCGGGAGCGCACCCGGGGGATCGACCTCGGCGGTCGGGCCTTCCTGCACTCCTACGACTGGCACCAGGACGACGGGTTCGCCGTGCTGGAGCTCATCATGAGCGCGCCGATGGTGGTGGCCAGCTGGATCAGCCTGCAGTACTTCGGCTCGACCGTCGACAACGAGCGGCTCGGGTCGGGGAACAAGGTGCTCCACAACGTCGTCGGCCGGCTCGGTGTCATCGAGGGCAACGCCGGGGACCTGCGCACGGGCCTGCCGTGGCAGTCGGTCCACGACGGCCGGTCGTGGCAGCACGAGCCGGTGCGGCTGAACGTCGTGATCGCGGCGCCCATCGAGGCGATGAACGGGGTGCTGGCCGCCCATCCCGAGGTGGCCCAGCTCTGCGACAACGGGTGGGTGCAGCTCCTGGCCATGGACGACCAGGGCGCCGTCTCCCACCGCTACGTCGGTGGCTCGGCGTGGGAACCGGTGGAGTGATCGAAGCAGCGTGAACGCGGGGGCCCCGCTCGGGGCCCCAACCCGGAAGGAGGCCGCCATGGCCATGACCAGCGAGATCATCGAGCAGCACCTGGGGGATCGGGGGTACTCCCTGGTGCGCCGCGGCGAGTGCCATTCGCTCTACGAGAACGGGACCGACCGCCTCGTCGTGCCGCACCACGCCCGGCCGCTGCCACCGTGGACGGTCCGCACGATCGAGTGGGAGCTGGCGCCGCGCCTCGGGCCCCGGTGGCTGGACGACCCGGCCGTCGACGGCGCCGCGGACGGCGGGCCGGCGGACGGGGCGGCGGCGCCGTCCGGGCCGGAGCCCCGCGTCGTCCTGCAGCTGGTCGTGCGCCGGGATCCCGCCGAGGGCGTGTGGAACGCCTTCGTGTTGGAGGTGCCCCGCATCCTCACCTTCGGGGACACCCTCGACGACGTCCGCCGCCGCGCCGCCGACGCGGCCTACGCCTGGTTCGGCTCGTCGGCCGCGGTCGTGTTCGACCTCGTGCTCCAGCCCGGCCCGGAGGCCCAGCGCTGGATCGACCATGCCCGGGGGCGAGGTGGTGCCGCCGCGACCGAGGCGCTCGCCGGGCTGCGCCAGCTCGGGTTCGACGACGCCGACGGACGGGCCCTGCTGGCCGAGGCTCAGCCCGAGTCGGGATAGCCGGCGCGGCCGTCGCCGTCGAGGTCCGAGCACAGCCCGGGCGACTGCTTGAAGGTGGCCATGCACTGGGCGCCGCCGAGGAGGTAGGTGCCCTTGCCGTCGCCGTCGGGATCGATGCAGTCGGGGTTCGAGCCGAGCGGGCAGGGCTGCCCCGGCGTGAGCTTGGCCGCCGACGTGGTGGTGGGCTTGGCCGTGGTGCTCGTGCTCGTGCTCGGCGTGGTCGTGGTGCTCGGGGCCGCGGTGGTGCTCGACGTCGCCGCCGTCGTGGCGGTGGTGCCGACCGTGCCGGTCGCGCCTCCGGCGGTCGTGGGGGTCCCGGCCGTTCCCGTGGCCGGGACCGAGCCCGTGCTGCCGATCGAGCCGGTGGTGGTGGCCGGCCCGCTGTCCTTGCTGCACCCGGCGCCGGCCAGGACGGCGGCGGCCGCGGCGGCGGCGAGGATCAGCCGCGGCGACGGGCCGAGCCCCGCGGGACGGGCGGCGGGGGCGGGACGCATGGTGCGACGGTAGCCGGCCGCGCCACGGTGCCGACGTGCCGCTACCATCTTCGGCGCCGGTCGTGGTGGACATCGGGCAGGGGAGGTAGGAGATGGTGGAGGTACGGGCAGTCGCTCGGCGGTCCTTGGTCGCGTCTCGCGGTGGGATCGTTGGCGTCGTCCTGTTGGCCGCCGCCTGCGGCCAGTCCGTGGGCGGGAGCACCGGTGCGGGGGTCCAGTCCTCGGCCGGTTCTCGAGCCCTGGCGACGACGGTGACGAGCACGGGTGGGAGCGCGCCGGCGACCGCGCCCGTCACGTCTGCCCGTTCGGGAGCGTCAGCGGCTCCCGTGCTCACCGCCGCTCCAGGGCCGGGGTGCGTTCCCTACCCGCTTTCGAAGCAGGCGCCCGGTCCGTCCGACAGTCGCCTCGCCGACTTCGTCGGCAAGGGCGACATCGACCTGTCGGCCATCGCCGACTGGCACCCGGAGCTGGCCGAGCGCTTCAGCACCCGCAACGCGCAGGCCATGTCCGCCCGCCTTTCGAATGGCTCGCCGTCGCCGGAGGATGTCGCCTCTCTCGAGGCCGCGGGGTTCACGGCTGGCGGTGCGGCGCTGTGGTCGCTCGGCGGCGACCCGTTCGAGATCACCGTCTACACGTTCGATTCGGCCGACGGTCCCGGCCGGTACCAGTCGTCGGCCGCGCCGCGGTCGACCCTGTGCTTCACGATGGTGAAGGACCTGGAGCGGCCGGACAAGGCGATCGAGTTCCAGACCAACACGGCGCCGCCGAAGTGGGTCGTCCGAACCTGGACCGGCAACTCCCTCGTGTACGTCCGGATGTGCGTGTGCCTCGGCGGGTCCATCGACGAGGTCGTCCAGGTGGCCGATGCCTTCCTGAAGCATGCGGCGTGACGGTGCGCACCCACCCCCGGAACACGTCGTTCGCGTGGCGTCCCGCCTCCCGTCCCGGGGCCGAGCTGGCGATCCTCACGGCCGAGCAGGCCCGCCAGTGGGACGACGACGGGTTCGTGCTCCTCGAGGGCGTGTTCGGGGCTGACGAGATCGCGGCGGTGGAGGCGGCGATCGATCCGGCCGAGGCCGAGCTCGAGGCGTTCCTGCGCGAGCACGGCGAGGACGGTCGCATCTTCATCGCTCGGGCCGACGAGATCACCTTCACCACCCACCTCGTGGCCCGGTCGCCCGAGCTCGCCGCGTTCACCCGGCACCCGGTCTTCACGAGCCTGGTGCACGACGTCATCGGCCCCGACGTGCGCCTCTACTGGGACCAGGCCGTCTACAAGAAGCCCCGGACCGAGGCGCCGTTCCCGTGGCACCAGGACAACGGCTACACGTTCGTCGAACCGCAGCAGTACCTCACCTGCTGGGTGCCGCTCACCCCGGCCACCCTCGAGACCGGCTGCCCGTGGGTGGTGCCGGGCCTGCACCGGCTCGGGACCCTGGCCCACGAGCTGACCGACCTCGGCTTCGTGTGCCTCGACGACGCGCCGTCGGCTGTGCCGGTCGAGGCGGCGGTGGGCGACGTCGTGGTGTTCTCCTCACTGACCCCGCACTGCACGGGCCCCAACCGGTCGGAGCGCACCCGCAAGGCCTACATCGTGCAGTACGCGCCCGACGGTGCCGAGATCCTGCGCGAGGGCAAGGACGGGGCCGTCACCCGGGTCCGGGCCGACGACCCCGCCCGCCAGTACCCGGTGCTCGGCTGCGCCGTCGCGCCGGGATGACCGGCCCCGGGCCGCCTACGCCCGGGTGCACAGGGCCACCCGCGATCCCACCTCCAGCGTGCCGTCGGGGACCACGCTGACCCGGCCGCCCTTGGCCAGCACCAGCTCGATGAGCTCGTCGACGATGTCGTCGACCACGCCCGGCGCTTCCCGGTCGGCGGTGGTGTCGAGAACGCCGGTGACGGGGTCGAGGCGGGCGGGCTCGGCATAGGACTCCTCCACCACCAGCAGGTCGCCCCGCCCGGCGGTGGCGTCGTGCCAGCAGTTGTGGAGGCCGGTGGTGAGACGGCCGGCGCCGATGGCCCGCTCGACCTCGCGCAAGGCCAGGCGGGTCTGGGCGTCGCCGATGCGGGAGAGGATCGGCTCCGCCAAGCCGCGCACCTGGTCGACGGTGATCGTGCGGCCGGTCCAGGTGACGCCGTCGACCGGGCGCTGGCGGTGCCGGCTGGTGCGGGTGAAGGCGTCGGTGCGGCGGGACGATCCGATGACCACGAGCGGCGTGGAGTCCCCGGCCAGGAAGTGCTCGAGGGCGTCGTCCACGGCTCGGACGTAGTGGGTGAGGTGCTGGTCGCGCCGCCGGGACGGCTCCACCAGGTCGCGCCGGTGGCGGGCGCGGGCCTTGCCGTCGCCGCCGCCGTCCCCGACCCCGTATTCGGGCACCTCGGTCCGGAGAACCGTGCGGAAGGTGCGGCCCAGGCCGGCGTGCAGCGTGAGCTCGGCGCCGAGATGGACGACCCACGTCGGGACCGACCGGAGGCGGGCGTGGACGAGATCCCGCGTGGCGAAGGTGTCGTCGATGACCACGCGCTCGACGGCGGCGGTCGGCAGCGGTCGCCAGGTCGACATCGACGGCGACACGAAGATCGTCAGCGTGGGATGGCCGCCCGGGACGGCACGGATCTGCTCCTCGACCTCGGCGGCTACGGCCACCACGGTCGGATGATCGGGGCCGAACTCCGCTTCGAGGCGGCGCACGGCGTCACGACCGAGGGCCCGGAACCGGGCCTGCACCGCGGCGAGCGGGCCGGACCCGTCGCCGATCAGCGACACGGCCGGGTACCCGCGGATGCGCTGCAACGGGTCGGTGCCGGCGACGGATCGGATCGGACGGGTGGAGGGCGAGGTGGTCAGCATCGGGTTCCTTTCGTAGGGATGATCGGGAGGGAAGAGAGGGGGAAGGGAGTGAAGGGGAGGGGAGAGGACCGTGCAGCAGGGGCCGCGTCAGGCGATCGACCGGTGGGCCCGGCGCTCGAGCGCCTTGCGCAGCTCCTCGGTGGCGATCAGCGTGAGGGCGGCGCCGAGGCAGACGAGCCACTGGAGGGCCGAGAGGGGCGTGGTGTCGAACAGGCTGCGCAGGGGTCCGACGGTGACGACGAGCACCTGCACGGCGGCGACGATCCCGACGGCCGCCCACAGCTTCGGGTTGGCCAGCGAGTGCCGGGTGAAGACCGAGGCCCGCTCCGAGCGCACGCTGACCACGTTGGCCAACTGGAAGGCGACGAAGGTGGTGAAGGCCATGGTGGTGGCCACGGCCGTCCCCCAGCGGGCATCGGCGAAGGCGAACACGCCGAGCGTGCCGATCGCCATCACCACGGCGGCGGCGAGCATCGAGCGGAACCGGCGCCAGTGCAGGATGGGCGCGCCCGGGGTCGCCGGGGGCCGTCGCATCGTGTCGGGCGTGGCCGGATCGACCCCGAGGGTCATGGCCGGCGGGCCGTCGGCGATGAGGTTCACGAAGAGCACCTGGGCGGCCGACAGCGGCGCCGGGATCCCGAGCACGCTGGCCCCGACGAGGGTGCCGATGGCCCCGAGGTTCGTCGTGGTCTGGAACCGGACGAACTTCACGATGTTGTCGTGGATCGACCGTCCCCGCTCCACGGCGCTGACGATGGTGGCGAAGTTGTCGTCGGCGAGGACGATGTCGGCCGCCTCCTTGGTGACCTCCGTGCCGGTGATGCCCATGGCGACACCGACGTGGGCGTGCTGGAGGGCAGCGGCGTCGTTCACCCCGTCGCCGGTCATGGCCACGATGTGGCCCCGGTGCTTGAGGGCCTGGACGACCCGGACCTTGTGGACCGGGGCCACCCGGGCGAACACGCCGATGCCTTCGACCTGCTCCGCCAGGTCGGCGTCGGTCATGCGATCGAGGTCGGCGCCGGTGACGGCCCGCCCGACGATGCCGAGGTCGGCCGCGATGGCCGCCGCGGTGGCGGGGTGATCGCCGGTGATCATCTTCACGTCGATCCCGGCCGTGCGGCAGAGGGCGATGGCGTCCCGGGCCTCGGGCCGGGGCGGGTCGAGGAGGCCGATGAGGCCGTCGAGGCCGAGCCCGTCGAGGAGCGAGGCCGGGTCCACGACCCGTCCGGCCGCATCGAGCCGGCCGGCGGCAGGGAGGCGACGGGAGGCCACGGCCAGCACCCGCATCCCGCCGGCGGCGAGCTCGGCGTTGGCCTGCTCCCAGGCCACCCGTCCGGCGGCGTCGAGCGGGCCGACCGGGGTCGAGGAGCACCTCGCCAGGAGCACCTCGGGCGCGCCCTTGGCGACGCACCACAGGCTGTCCCCGTCGAGGTGGAAGGTGGCCATCATCTTGGTGGCGGAATCGAAGGGCACCTCGCCCACGCGGGGCTGGTCACGCCGCACGGCGCCGGGGTCGATCCCCAGCTCCGCGGCGGCGTGGAGGAGCGCCCCCTCGGTGGGGTCGCCCACCGTCGCGCCGTCGCGGTCGAGGGTGGCGTCGCTGCAGAGCACGGCGGCCGTGAGCAGCGGGCGGGCCTCCTCCCGCACCGGGCCGGCGCCGCCGGCGGTCGGGTCGAGGGCGATGGCGCGGACGGTCATCCGGTTCTGGGTGAGGGTGCCGGTCTTGTCGGTGCAGATGACCGTCGTCGACCCCAGCGTCTCGACGGCGGCGAGCCGACGGACGATGGCGTTGCGCAGGGCCATCTGGTGGACGCCGACGGCCAGGGTCACGGTGACCACGGCGGGGAGCCCTTCGGGGATGGCGGCGATGGCCAGGGCGATGGCCTCGAGGGCAGCCTGGGCCAGCGGCTCGCCCTGCAGCAGCCGGAGGGAGAGCACCGCGGCCATGGCGACGCCGGCGACCAGAGCCAGGCGGCGCCCGAGCCGGTCGAGCTGGCCCTGGAGCGGGGTGGGCTCGACGGGCGCCGACTCCATCATCGCGGCCATGCGGCCGATCTCGGTGGCCATGCCGGTGCGGGTGACGAGCAGGACGCCGCGGCCGTGGGCCACGGTGGTGTTCATGAACGCCTCGTTGGCCCGATCGGCCCGGGCCGCGTCCAGGTCGTCCCGCACGGCGTCGGCGCTCTTCAGCGCCGGGACCGATTCACCGGTCAGCGACGACTCGTCGACGCCGAGACCGACGGCCTCGATGATGCGGCCGTCGGCGGGCACGCGGTCGCCAGCCTCGAGCAGCACCACGTCGCCGGGGACGAGCTCCTCGGCCGCCACCTCGACGGTGGACCCGTGCCGCCGGACCCGGGCCCGCGTCGCCAGCATCTGGCGCAGCGAGGCCATGGCGGCGGCGGCCCGCCCCTCCTGGACGTAGCCCAGGGCGGCGTTGAGCATCAGCACGGCTGTGACGACGATGGCGTCGGTGACGTCGCCGAGGGCCAGCGCCAGCAGCGCCGCGCCCACGAGGACCAGGACCAGGATGTTGCGGAACTGGTCGGCGAAGCGAGCCCAGCGGGACCGCGTGGGCGGGTCGGCCAGGCGGTTCGGGCCGTAGCGCTCGAGCCGGGCCACGGCGTCGGACCGGTCGAGGCCGGCGTCGGCGTCGGTGCCGTACCAGTGGCACAGCTCGTCGGCCGAGCTCGAAGCCACGGGGCCCCCGAGGAACCGGATCTCGCCGGTCACCGCAAGCGGAGCGGCGTTCTCGTCGCGACCGGCGGCCTCGTCGAGACGGGCGGGGGAGGGGGCCAACGGGGTCAGGGTCATGGGAATGCTCCGATCGGATCGATCGGAGGTCTCCCCCACCCTGAGGCGGGCCACGCGCACCGGGCAGAGCTGCCGTGATGACGATGACGCGTGTGACGGGGTACTCCCCTCCACGTATGGTGAGGGCACGATACGACCGGACGGCGAAGATGTCAATACCGAATTAGGAAAGACTCTTCCCCTATAACGTCTCCCTGCCGGAAGGAGCTCGTCCCCATGGGCACGCCCGATCCCCACGACGTGACCGCCGCGCACGGCCCCACGGGGGGTCCGATCGGCCGTGCGCTCGAGGGCAGCCGCTTCCTCGTGGCCGTGGGGGTCGCCGGCGCGCTGGTGCTGGCCGCCGTGTCCTTCGGGTGGGCCCTGGTCAAGGCCGTCCGGTTCGCCATCGCCCTCGCCCCCGGTGGCGACGGCGAGGACGCAGCGCTGGTCAAGCTGTTCGAGAGCGTCGACACGTTGCTGATCGGCACCGTCCTGCTCATCATCGCCGTCGGCTTGTGGGAGCTGTTCATCGGTGACCTCAGGCTCCCGTCGGCGCTGACCATCTCGTCGTTCGACGATCTCAAGAAGAAGGTCGCCACGACGCTGCTGCTCGTGCTGGTGGTCCGGTTCCTCGAGGTGCTGGTGGAGGGCCCGCCCAGCGGGGACCTGCTCAACACCGGGATCGCCGTGACCCTGGTCGGCGCGCTGCTCGTCGTGTACGCCCGCTGGCGCTGAGCGCCGACGCCGCGGGGTCGCGCCCGCACTCCGAAGATTTTCCGCGCCCCGGGAATGCCCTGGGGCGGTCGTCGGTTACCGTGCCCGAGTCGCTTTAGCGCTAAAAAGGAGAAACCGATGGAGACAAAGAAGAAGACCAAGTTGCTGGTGGGGGCCCTGGCCCCGGTGGTGGCGCTCGGCGCCGTGGCCTGCAGTTCCTCGACGACCGCATCGTCGTCCGGTACCACGGCTGCGGCGGCGGGGACGTCGACGACCATGGCCGCCAAACCCGGAACGACGATGGCCGACAAGAAGGACATCGTGGCCACGGCCGTCGGCGCCGGTTCGTTCAAGACGCTGGCGGCCGCCCTCGATGCGGCCGGGCTGGTCGACACGCTGAAGGGAGCGGGGCCGTTCACGGTGTTCGCCCCCACCGATGACGCGTTCGCCAAGCTCCCGGCCGGGACGGTCGAGACGCTGCTCAAGCCGGAGAACAAGGCCAAGCTGGCGACCATCCTCACCTACCACGTGGTGAAGGGCAACGTGCCCGCCTCGGAAGTGGTGAAGATGGACGGCAAGACGGTCGAGACCGTCGCCGGGCAGACGCTCACCATCAAGGTGGCCGGCGGCAAGGTGTCGCTGACGGATGCCACCGGAGCCACGGTGGCGGTCGTCAAGACCGACGTCACCGCCTCCAACGGCGTGATCCACGTCATCGACGGCGTGCTGATGCCCAAGACGGACGACATGAAGTCCGGCGACATAAAGGACGGCGACAAGAAGGACATCGTGGCCACCGCCACGGCGGCCGGCTCGTTCAAGACGCTCGCCGCGGCGCTGCAGGCGGCGGGGCTGGTGGAGACCCTGCAGGGTCCCGGACCGTTCACGGTGTTCGCACCGACCGATGACGCGTTCGCCAAGCTCCCGGCCGGGACGGTCGAGACGCTGCTCAAGCCGGAGAACAAGGCCAAGCTGGCGACCATCCTCACCTACCACGTGGTGAAGGGCAACGTGCCCGCCTCGGAAGTGGTGAAGATGGACGGCAAGACGGTCGAGACCGTCGCCGGGCAGACGCTCACCATCAAGGTGGCGGGCGGCAAGGTGTCGCTGACGGATGCCACCGGAGCCACGGTGGCGGTCGTCAAGACCGACGTCACCGCCTCCAACGGCGTGATCCACGTCATCGACGGTGTGCTGATGCCCAAGTCCTGAGACGAGGCCTCCCCGCCCCGGGCCCGTGGTGCTGAGGCCCGGAGCGGGGAGCCCGTTCCCAGACGTCAAGTCCGGCGAAAGGCCGGTACCACGAAGGGATCGTCGTGCGACGATCCCTTCGTGGCGTTCGGGTTGCGAAGCATCGGGGTGGGGCCGGACGGTGTGGCCGTCCGGGCGGCGGGCGTCAAGGTCCGCACGGTTCCGTGGGACCGGGTCGAGGACGTGATCGTCGCTCCCGGCCCCACCCGGTGGTCGAAGCCGCGGTTGGTGGCCGTCGCCCCCGACAGCACCGGCGTCGACCTCGGCTCGACGAAGGACCCGGCGGCCGTGGTGCGGGACGTGCGCTGGCGCCGGCCCCCCGCCGGGTACCAGGCCGAGGCGCCGGCCCCGGCGCTGGCCACGATCGGGATCGATCAGCCCGGCACGATCGACGTCTGGCCGTGGCACGTCGAGGGTGCCCTGCAGGCGGCCCAGGTCTCGGCCTTCGGCGCGCTGGCCGTCGCCCTGTTCGCCGCCAACCCGTGGGCCGGAGGGATCAGCCTGGTGGTGGTCCTCTGCATGCTCCCCGTCGCGCTGGTGGTGCGGTGGGGGCCCGGCTACCTCCACGCCGATCCTCGCACGCTGGTGGTCCTGGCCCGGCGCCGTCGGCTCGAGGTCCCGATGGTCGATGTCCGTCGCATCGTGGTGGTCGGGGCCTCGGCCGGGTCGCAGCCGGCGTGGGTGGCCGTCGAGCGGGCGGGTGGGGTGGATCGGGCCTGGCTGCCCCGGGGGCTCGACTCCGAGGCACAACGCGCCCTGGCGGCGCGTCTCGTCACCATGCGGACCTGGGCGTTCACCCACCGGGCCGAGCTGCCGCGGGCGGAGGAGCTGGCCCGTCCCGGGGGGCTGGTCGACGACCGCTTCCACCTGCCCGTGTCGTCCCCGACGGGCCGACGGCTGGTGCCGGTGGCGCTGGCCGTGGTCGCCGTCGCGGCTGCCGCGGGGGCGGTGGCAGGCTTCGTCGTCGCCGACCGTACGGCCGACGCCGTGGCGGCCCGGGGCGTGCGGACGACCGGCTCGCTGGTGGCCGTGGATCTGCACGCCCCGCGCTCGCACCCCCGGGGCATCGTCCGGTACGACACCGCCGACGGTCCCCGCGAGACGGCCTGGTCCCTCGGGCCCGACGACGGTCCTGGCGTACCGATCCCGCTGGCCTACGACCCGGAGGACCCGTCCGATGTATGGACCGCTGGTGGCACCACCCCGGGCCGGCCGCGGGTCCGGCAGCCGGCGTGGGCGTGGCTGGCGCTGCTCGGCACCGCCGTGGCCGGTGGCGCCACCTACCTCGTGTGGCGGCGGTGGCACCCGCCGGCCCTGGTCCCGGCCGACGGGCGCGCCGTCAGCCGGTGAAGGCGGGGGTGACGACGGGGACGGTGGCCGGTGCGGTGGTGGTGGTGGAGCCGGGGGCGGCGGCCGGCTGGGCGCCGACGGGCTGGCACGGGAAGGGGAGCGACCCCGGATCGGACAGGGGCGCGTACATGTGGTCGTGCAGCGTCTGGGCGGCGGCGATCACCAGCGGGTACTCGTCGTCGGCTTCGGTGACCAGCCCCCAGTTGTCGTCCTCACCGTCGAAGCGGCCGATGGCCGGCTCGTCGGTGAGCTCGAACCAGTGGGCCCCGACGACGTAGCCGGTGTTGACGAGGCAGTCGACGTAGTTGCGGTAGCGGTCGGCCCGCTGCTGTTGGGTGTCGAGCACCACCTGGAACGGCGGCCAGGTGTTGGGCAGCCCCGAGTCCATGGCCCGGTAGCCGAACTCGGAGATCAGGAGCGGCTTGCCGGTGAGGTCGTGCCAGGCCCGGAGGGTGTCGGCGGTGGGGACGTAGGCCGGGCCGAGGTTGGTGATGGTCTGCTCGAAGTCGGGTTTGAGGTCGTACCAGTTGGCCGACATCACGTCGACGTGTTTGCCGGCGGCCGTGACCACCTCCGGCACCGTGACCTGGGTGAGGAACCGGGCACCGAGGTTGAGGTGGTTCGGGTCGGCCGCCTTCAACGCCGCGTTGGTGACCGAGAAGAAGCGGTCGGCCAGCTCACCGGCCCACGCCGCCCGGGTGGCGGCCGCGCCGGGGCCGGTGTCGGTGACCGTCGAGGGTGCGGCCAGGGTGGCCCAGTCGGCGGCCGACGGGCTGAAGTCGGCGGCGAAGGCGGCGTAGTCGCCGCCGTACCGCGTCTGCAGCCACGCCACCAGGTGCTGCTTGCCCGGGGCGGTGGCGGGACGTTGCAGGAACAGGTCGAGCTGGTCGAGGAAGCGCCAGTCCTTGTCCCAGTGGAGCTCGTTGTCGAGGAAGTAGCCGACGAGCCACGGGTCGTCCTTCAGGGCGCCGGCGGTGGCGTTGGCCTGACTCTGCACGCTGGCCACCCAGGCCGGGTCGAAGAAGTCGCTGAGCCCGCCGGTGACGAAGTCCTGGCCGCCGAAGGAGAACAGCTGGGTGTAGGGCAGGCGGCCGGTGAACAGGTCGTTGGAGCTCCAGCCGCCGAGGGTGTTGAACCCCCAGGTGGAGAACCGGGCCACCATGGCGTCGCTCCACGCCCCGACGCTGCCGTACTTGTTGACGATCGAGGTGTAGTAGGCCTGGTTGCCGTTCTTGTCGGTGGTGCCGTACTGGGTGACGTGGTTGATGCCGGCCGAGAAGAACGGGTGGCCATCCGGGGTGACGAGCCACCAGCGGCCGTTCACCAGCTGGGTGTGGAAGAAGCCGGTGGCCGTCAGGGTGGTGGCGCTGTCGCCGCCGTAGGCGTCGAGCGGGACCGGTGCGGCCGAGGCAGGCGGGGCGGGGGCGGTGACCGTGGCGGCGCACACCGCCAACGCCAGCACCACCGCCCGGGAGATGGGTCGGGTCCGCACGCCTCAAGTATCGCCGGTGACGGTGCTCCACGCCGCTTCGGTGAGCACCGGGACGGGGCGGGGCGGCGGGCCGGGCTCGTCGCTGGCCGTCACGCCGGGGAGGGTGATGGGGCGGGCCCGTTGCCAGGGGACGACCACCTGCCCGTCGGCGTCGTCGATGCCGAGCCACAGCCAGTAGCTGCCGGCGAAGAGGGCGAGCGGATCGAAGACGCAGCGCGTGGTGGACGCACCCGGCGGGAGGTCGATGCCGTGGCGGGAGCGCAGGAGGAGCTGGCCGGAGCGGGCGAGGCCGAGGCTCATGCGCACGGCTCGGCGGCGGTCCGACTGCAGGTGCACCTCGACGCTCACCTGCTGGGACGTCGGCGGGACGGCGATGGGCGTGACCTCCATCCCGCCGATGTCGAGCCCGGTGTCGGTGTGGTAGCGGAGGCGCACGGAGAGGTCGCCCTCGTAGGCCGTGATCACCGACTCGGTGTCGCCCCGGGCGGTGATCGATCCGCCCTGGAGCAGGATCGCCTCGGGGCAGAGCGATCGCACCGCGGTGAGATCGTGGCTGACGAACAGCAGGGTGGAACCGGCCAGGCGCATGTCGCGGATGCGGCGCTCCGCCGCCTCGCCGAACTCGGCGTCGCCCACCGCCAGCACCTCGTCGATGATGAGGACGTCGGGTTGCCAGGCGGTGGTGGCGGCGAAGGCCAGCCGGGCCTTCATGCCCGACGAGTAGAACTTGTAGGGCCGGTCGATGGCGTGGCCGAGGCCGGCGAAGTCGACGATGTCGGTGAGGGCGGCGTCGACCTCCCGGCCGGTGCGGCCGATCAGGTTGCCGATGAGGCGGACGTTCTCCCGGCCGCTCAGGTCCCCGATGGTGCCGGCGGTCATCTCCACGATGGCGGCGATCGACCCGCCGACCCGGATCGATCCGGCGTAGGGGAAGAGGTGGCCGGCGGCCAGCTTCACCAGCGTCGACTTCCCGGACCCGTTGCGGCCGATGATGGCCAGGCTGTCGCCGGGGGCCACCTCGAACGCGATGTCGCGCAGCACCCACCACCAGTCACCCCGGTGGGACCGCCCGAGGAGTCGGTGGGCCGCGGTGCGGGGACCGTCGTGCTGGAAGCGGCGGAACCGCTTCCACACGCCCTCGAAGGCGATCGCCCCGTCAGGCGACATCGATCGCCCTCGGGACGGCTCGGCGGAAGGCCACCAGGCCCACCACCAGGAGACCGGCGGAGGAGGCGAGGGTGACGGCCGTGACCTTCACCGAGGGCGCGGTGCCGGACACCAGCACCGCCCGCAGCCCGTCGATGACGCCGGCGATGGGGTCGACGGCGACGTAGGGCAGGCGGAGGCGGGCCGGCACCTCGCGAAGGGAGAACAGGATCGGGTTGAAGAACAAGCCGAACTGGAGGACGAGGGTGGTGACGTGTCTGGCGTCGCGCACCAACGCCACGAGGATGGACAGCAGGAGGGCGGCGCCGGCGGCGGCCGCGGCCGCGGCCGCGAGCAGCACGGGCACGGCCACCAGCGCCCAGGCCGACACGTGGAGCTCTCGCCGTACCCCGGCCACCACGAGCACCGCGACCGCGCCGATGGCGGCGTCGACGGCGGCCACGACGACGCGGGAGAGAGGGAACACGGCGCGGTCCTCTCGTACCCGGGTGACCACCGACGAGTCGGTCAGGAGGCTCGTGGCGCCGGCGCTGGCGGCGGCGGCGAAGAACGACCAGGGGACCAGGGCCACGGCGAGGAAGGCGAGCGACCGGGCCGCGCCGCCCGCAGCGGCCAGGCGGCTGCGCAGCACGAGGAGCACGACGAGGGGGACGGCGATCGACAGCAGCGCCCACAGCGGGCCGAGGAGGGTGTGGGTGTAGCGGACCCGCAGCTGGCGGCCGGCCAGGGCGCCGAGGAGGCGGCGGGAGCTCCACAGCGAGCGCACGGTCGCCGCCGGGCCCAGCGGGAGCCGGAAGCGCGTGTTGGCCGCCGGGGCGGCGACGGCGACGTGACCCGTGGGGTCGGTGGGATCGGTGGGGTCGGCCGTTCCGTCGGTCATCGCTCGAGCCAGTGGCCGTGCGTGGGCGTGATGAACGCCGTGTCCCACACCCAGTCGATGAACGCGAACGCGACGGCGTCGCCCACCGGGGCCCCGTCGGCCCGGAAGCGCCGGTAGCTGGCCGGGACGGTGCCGACGCGCTCGGGCAGGTAGAGCACGAGGCCGACCAACTGCAGCAGCCGTGTGCTCCGGCGGGGGGCGGCCGGCCCGGCCCGGCGGCTGGCGGTGCGGAGGACCCGGTTGCGGACCGTGCGGCTGCGGAAGGCCAGCGACCGACCGGCCCGGCCGGCCACGGTCGCCGGTTCGGCGCCGGGGGCGGGCGCGCCGTCTCCGGGGGCGCCGTAGCGCTCGACCAGCAGCGGCATGTCGGCCCGGTAGGCCGCCGCCCGCCGGAACAGCGCGGCGAGCCGGGTGGGGTGGCGGTGGAAGGCGACGGCGTCGGGCACGGCGTCGAGCGCGTACCCGGCGGCCTCGAGGCGGCGACAGAGGTCGACGTCCTCGCCGGTGCGGGCGAAGGCGGGGTCGTAGCCCCCCACGGCGTCGAAGGCGCTCCGCCGCACGGCGATGGTCACGCTCACGAGGTTCCAGCCTCCGTCGGCCCGGCGGCGTTGGCCGATGCGCGGGGCGGCTTCGGCGTAGCGGGCCACGAGACGCTCCGGCTGCACGGCCCGGATCCGGGCCCCGACGGCGCCCAGGTCCGGGCGGGCCGCGAGCTGGCGGAGCAGGAGCTCGATGCAGTGCCGTGCGGGCACGGCGTCGTCGTCGATGAACACCAGGACCTCGGCGTCGTCGTCGGCGACGGCGGCCGCTCCGGCGTTGCGGGCCTGGCCCGGACCGCGTTGGGGGCCCTGCAGCACCTGGAGCGGGAGCTCGAGGTCGGTCACGACCGCCAGCTCCTCGCCGTAGTCGACGGTGGAACCGTCGTCCACCACGACCACCGCGACGGGCGGGACGATCTCGGCGCAGCGGTCGACGCCGATCAGGCAGCGGCGCAGGTCGTGCGGGCGGTTCCGGGTGGGGACCACCACGGCGTAGGACGGGAGGCCGGCGATCATCGGTCCCAGGCCGACAGGTCGCGCCCCAGCCACTCGGCCAGCTGCCGGTTCGGCTCCCGGAACTGCTCGAGCAGCCGCGTCCGGGTATCCGGGTGCATCGGGGGTGGCGTGTAGGGGCGCATCGTCCGCTTGCGCAGCCATTGGCGCACGCGGCGGTCCTTGATCCGCTGGATGCGACGCTGCATCACACCGGGGAGGACGGAACGGCTGGCCACATTGTACGCCTTGAAGCTCCTCGGCTGCGGCGAGGGGTCGAGCCCCAGGAAGGTGAACACCCGGGCGAGCACGGCCTCGGGCTCGGACCGCAGGTCGTCGAAGAGCTCCACGTGGATCCGGTCGCGACCCATGTGCTTCTCGTACCGCCGCAGCTGGCGGGCGTAGTAGCCCCGGTCGGCCAGCGCCCCCCACCCCCACTGCTCGAGGGCGAGGCGCCGATCCTCGTCGTCGAGGGCCTCCTCGAAGGTCGGGGGCACCTGCCCGAGCCGGAGGCCGTGCAGCCAGCTCGAGTAGGCCCGGTCGACCGGGTTCCGCAGGACGGCGATGCAGCGGACGGGGCCGAGCACGTCGACGATCCGCCGCGGCACCTCCGTGCGGTAGAGGTACTCGGGGGTGGCCTCCCCGAGGGCGGCGACCTCGGGGAGGCCGGCGAAGTACCGCCGGTACCCCTCGAGCCCGCCCTGGTGTCGCACGGGATGGGAGAAGTAGTGCAGTTCCTTCATCTCCGGCATCGCCAGATCGGGGTGGCAGCGCAGCCATCGGGCCAGCGAGGTCGTGCCCGACTTCTGCGCGCCGACGATGAGGAAGTTGGGGTCCGTCATCCGGCGAGCATCATGCCAGGGCCGGGTAGGGTGCCGGATCGACCCTGCCGTCCCCGTTGCCGTGGTCATCCCGACCCACGGGCGTCACCGTCGTGATCTGCTCGCCCGGTGCCTCGCCGCGCTGGCCGCCACCGACGGTGCTGACGTCCTCGAGGTGATCGTGGTCGTCGACGGCGGGGACGAGGGCGATGGCGCCGGCCTCGCCCCGCCGGACCTCCGGTGCCGCTTCCTGGCCCAACCCCGGTCGGGGCCGGCCGCGGCCCGGAACCGCGGATGGCGGGCCACCGACGCGCCGGTGGTCGCGTTCGTCGACGACGACACCGTGGTGGGCCGCCGCTGGCTCGCCGACCTCGCCGCCGCCTTCGCCGCCGCGCCCGATCTCGCCGGCGTGGGGGGCGCCGTGCTCCCGCTGCGGCCGCGGAACCTGGTGAGCCGCGCCGTCACCGACCTCGGTCACATCGCCCATCACCGGGCCAGCGACGGGTGGCGCCTGGTCACGGCCAACGCCGCCTTCCGGCGCGACGCCCTCGAGGCGGTCGGCGGGTTCGACGAGACCTTCGCTCAGGCGTCGGGCGAGGACTGGGACCTCTCGGTGCGGCTGCAGCGGGCCGGGTTCCGCCTCGACGCCATCGCCGGGGCCGAGGTCCGGCACGAGCACCCCACCACGGTCCGGGCGATGATGGCCACCGCCCGGCGCTACCACGCCTCGGTCCCGCTGCTCGAGGCCCGGGGGAGCCGGTCGGTGGCGCCGGTGGAGGCGCACCCGCCGGAGGCGCTCACCCCGTCCCGGCGGTTCGTCGGGTGGGCCAAGGGTCGGCGCCGCCGCGGCATCGAAGCGGCGCGCCAGCGGGCCGGGCGGGGGCGGGTCGCTGGCGTGGTCGCGGGGGTGGAGCTCGTGCTCTACGGCGGGCCGTTCCTGCGCAAGGTCCCGACGTTCGTCGCTCGGGCCCGGCGGGCGCCGGCTCGGCCCTCCTGGCCGGTGGCCGTGCTCGAAGCGCTGCTCGAGGTGGCGTGGCGGGCCGAGTTCGCCCGGCCCGTCCGTTCCCCGGCCGCCGCCGGCGGCGCCCTCCGCATCTCGGTCGTCGTCCCGTCCAGTGGCCGGCCCGAGTTGGCCCGCGCGGTCGAGTCGGTCCTGGGTCAGACCTACCCGCACTGGGAGTGCATCGTGGTCGACGACCGACCGCACGGTGAGGGGCTGGCCCTCCCGGCGGATCCCCGCCTGCGAACGGTGGGCCACCACGGCCGGCGCTCGCCCGGGGCGTCGCGCAACACGGGGGCGGAGGCGGCCACCGGCGACGTGCTCGTGTTCCTCGACGACGACGACGAGCTGCTCCCGAACCGGTTGCAGGACGTGGCCCGGGCCCTGCCCGCCGACGGCCTGCACGTGTGCGCCATGCGCCGGACCTATCCCGACGGCACCGAGCGGTCGAGCCCCTTGCCGCTGCCGGGCCGGCTCGGGCCCGTGCTGCGGGGCCGTCCCCCCTTCGTCACCCAGGTGGCGATCTGGCGCCGCGACTTCGTGCCGTTCGAACCGGCGCTGCGCTACGCCGAGGACGTGGAGTGGTGGTTCCGGGTGGCGCCCGGCGCGTCGCTCGCCGTGACCGACCGCCCCGGCTACCACAAGCACGAGCGGGTGCCCGAGGAGCGGCCGTCGGCGGCGGCCCGCCGGTTCGAGGACCGGCGGCGAATCCTCGAGCTCCACGATGCTGCGCTGCGCGGCGACCGGCGGGCGCTGGCCTTCCATCGGGCCCGGGCCGCGTCGGCCGCGCTGCTCGCCGACCGGTACGCCGAGGCCCGGTCCCTGGCTGCCGGCAGCCTGGTGGCGCTGCCGTCGGTGCTGGCGGCCAAGGTGTGGTGGCGGGCGGCTACTCGCCGGCCCCGCCGCTGACCCGGAGCGGTGGGCCGTGGTCCTTCGTCGGGACCGGGCACACGCGGGTGCGCCCGTCGCAGGTGGTGACGCCCACGGGGAACTCCATGCCCGTCGCCAGCTTCTCCGGGGCCGAGGGCGCCCGGCCGGGCCCGAACGTGACGCGGTAGAGGTTGCCGCCGTGGTCGGTCGGGCCGCAGCCCTTGGCGTTGCACTGCACGTGGATGTCGACGAAGAACAGCGTGCCGTCCGGAGCGAAGGCCAGGCCGAAGGGGTTGTAGCCGTCGGCGCCGGACTGGCCCGGCACCGAGGGCCGATCGGCCGGACGCCCGTCCTTCCCGTACCACCGGATGGCCGTGGTGCCGAAGGCGTTGCTCACGGCGAAGCAGTCGCAACTCGGGTCGTGAGCCACGCCGAGGGGGAAGGGGACCTCGGCGTCGGTGATGAAGGTGTCGGCCTTGACCGGCGCCTTCGGGAGCTCGCCGGGACAGTCGGCCGGGGTGGCCGGGACCGACCGGGCGTCGATCTTGAGCACGCGTCCGTGGCCGGCCTGGCCGCTGGCGTCGACCGTGCCGGCCTCGGGCACGTACACGTTGCCGTCGGCATCGGCGGTCATGATGCCGGGGTTGCGCAACCCGCCGCGGCCGTCGACGTGGTGGGGCCCGTCGCCGCCCTCGGTGGGACCGAGCACGATGCAGGCTCGGGCGTAGTCGGGAGCGAACCACATCACGACCCGGCCCGTGTCGGGCGGCGGCATGTCCCCTTGCGCGGTGCCGAGGTCGCTGGCGAAGAGGTTCCCGCCCTTCCCGAAGGCGCAGCCGGTGAACGTGCCGTTGTCGTTGAAGTGGTTCTGGCCGCCCTTGTCGGGGGGCACGTCCCCACCGGCGTCGGGGTTGTTCGTGCTGCCGCCGCCCTGGACCACGTTCTTGTAGGGGCCGGGAACGAAGAAGGTGGTGCCGCTGAAGCTGCCGTCGGCGTTCCACAGGGCCATGCCGGTCGGCGGGTCCTTGAACGGGAGCTTGCTGCCCGGGTTGTCACCCTGGCTGTCGGGGTTGGTGGGGTTGTAGCCCGTGACGAAGCGCCCCGAGTTGTCGGGGAGGATGCAGAGCTGCCCGTTGGGGTCCCACGGGGGGACGAGCACCTTCACGTTCGGCTTTGCGTCGTTGGCGTCCGTGAGGCGGAGGTACTCCTCCTCCTCGTTCTGGTCCCAGTACACGTAGATGCCACCGCCGGGCGTCGTCCCCGCGGTGGTCCCCCGGGGCACGGAGCCGCCGGTGGCGGCCGTGGCCGACGAGCCCCCGCCGGCGCTGCTGCCGGCCGTGCCGCCCGACGAGCTGCAGGCCGAGGCCAGCAGGGCCGGCCCCAGCGCGGTGGCGGTGAGCGCGGCGGCCAGGCGGCGCCGGCGGGCGGGGGTGGGAAGGCGGTCGGGCACGGCCGGACGGTAGTACCGTGCCGCTCGTCGTGCCGGAGGGCTCACGCCCTGCTCACACACTCCTCACATCTGCCTGCCACGCTCCCCCCAGATCCCGGGCGGGACCGGGAGCCGTCACAGGAGCCACCCATCATGAAGCTGCGCAACGCCGTCGCCTCCGTCGCTGTCGCCGGTGCCCTCACCCTCGGGGTGGCCGGTACCGCGTCGGCCCAGGGCAACGCCCCCACGTCCTCCGTCCCCGGCTCGGGGCACCTGATCATCACCTGCGAGCACGCCAAGGAGCGCCTCGACAAGATCGAGGCCCACCTCACGAAGGTCGAGGAGCGGATCGCCAACGCCGGCAAGGCGGTGGAGAAGATGCGCTCCCAGGGCCGCAACGACGCCGCCGACCGCCTCCAGAAGCGCATCGACGCAGCCAAGGAGCGGATCGCCGACGTGCGGACCCGTCTCCACAACGTCGAGACCCGAGTCGCCGAGCGCTGCAAGTGACGCGCCGGCTGCTCCCCGCCGGCCTGCTCCTGGCCCTGGTGCTGGCCCCGGCGGCCTGCGCCAAGAGCCAGGACGCGCCGGCCACCACGTCGTCCGCCCCCTCATCCAGCGGCGCCTCGTCGACGACGGCGGCCAAGTCGCCGTCGTCGGTGGCGCCGGGGACGAGCGCGTCGAAGCCGACCTCGACCACCGCCGCGTCCACCCCGGGCACGGTCGACGCGGCCACGAGCGAGAGCATCGACAAGGAGATGCAGGACCTCGAGAAGGAGCTGGACGACGTCGGCAACTCGGTCGACGACACCGGCAACTGAGACCTCGCCCCGCCGATCGACCGTCGGCCCGGCGCCGGGCCGAACGAGTGGCCCGGGCGCCCCGGGCCGTAGGCTGCCGGCATCGAAGCGGTCGTGAGCATCGTCGTGGCCACGACGGGCGGCCCGCAGCTCGAACGGGCGCTGGCGTCGATCACGGCGCAGACCGACGAGCGGTGGGAGTGCCTCGTCGTGGACCACGGACCCACCGGGGTGGTCTCGGCCCGCATCCCTGCCGGCGACACCCGGTTCCGCCTGGTGCCCCACGAGGGCCCGCCCACCCGCGCCGCCGCCTTCGCCACGGGGCTGGCCAGGACCACCACGCCGCTGGTGGTCCTGCTCGACGAGGTGGACGAGCTGTTCCCGGACCGCCTCGCCGTGGGGATCGCCGCCCTGGCCGACCCCGTGGCCACCACGGCGATCGGCCACGCCGTCGGCGCTGAGGGCGACGAGGCCCCGGCCCCTCGGGGCGGCGACCGTCGAGCCGACGTCCTGCGGTCGCTGCCGCCCCGGTTCGGGCAGCTGCTGCTCCGACGCGACGGCATGGCCCCGATCGACGTCGAGATGCGGACCGACGAGGACGTGGCCTGGTGGTTCGCCATGCGCGACCGGGCGGTGCTGGTGGCCACCGACGAGGTGCTGTGCCGCCTGGGCCCGCCGGCGGTGGCGCCGGAGGTGGCGGCCGAGCAGGCCTTCGCCGCCCGTCGCCGGCTCCTCGACCGCCACGCCGACCTGCTGGCCGCCGACCACGACGCCCGGGCCTTCCACCGGGGTCGTGCCGCCGAGGCGGCGCGCCGATCGGGCCGCCGAGGCCAGGCCGTCCTCCTCGCCTTGGCCGGCTTCCTCGACCGACCCCGGCTGGCCGCGCTCGGCGAGCTGGCGCGGAGCGCGGCCCCAGCCCGGGTGGCGGGGATCCGGCCCCGCCCGCGCTACGGCTCCTTGCGGGCCCGCCGGCCCACGACGGTCGAGGGCCCGGTCGGCTGACCGCCCGGTCGGCTGAGGACCCGCCGGTCGAGGGACCGTCAGTCGAGGGCCTGGCGGAGGTCGCCGATCAGGTCGTCGGCGTGCTCGAGGCCGATCGACAACCGCAGGAGGTCGGCAGGCACCGGGGTGCCCTCGCCCTCGATGCGGGCGCGGTGCTCGACCAGGCTCTCGGTGCTCCCGAGGGACGTGGCGTCGGTGAACAGGGTCAGCCGGCCGAGGGCCCGGCGGGCCGCCTCCTCGCCCCCCGTGGGCCGGAACGACACCAGCATCCCGAAGCCGTCGTGCATCTGGCGGGCGGCGATGTCGTGCCCGGGGTGCGACGGCAGGCCGGGATAGCGGACCTCGGCCACCGATGGGTGCTCGGCCAGCGCCGCGGCCACCTCGAAGGCGGTGGCCGAGCTGCGGGCCACGCGCACGAAGAGGGTGCGCATGCCCCGGAGCAGGAGCCAGGCTTCGAAGGGGCCGAGCACGGCGCCGCGGTAGGCCCGCTCGTGGCGGACCCGGGCCCACAGCTCGGTGCCGGCGAGCTCGTCGGAGCAGACGAGGGCGCCCGCGAGCACGTCGCCGTGGCCGTTGAGCTGCTTGGTGGCCGAGTGGAACACGACATCGGCGCCGAACTCGAGCGGCCGGGTGTGCACCGGGGTGGCCGTGGTGTTGTCGGCGGCGACGAGGGCCCCGGCCTCGTGGGCCAGCTCGGCCACCTCGATCAGGTCGATCACGTCGCCCATCGGGTTGCTCGGGGTCTCGAGCCAGGCCAGGGTCGGCCCGGTGTGGTCGTGCTCGGCGAACGCCGCGGCCCACCGCTCCTCCTCCGGTCCGTCCACGAGGGTGAGCCCGGCCAGGCGTCCCCGCTCGACCTCCCGCTCGAACCAGCGCCGCAGCGTCCAGTACATGCGGGCCGGGGCGATGACGTGGGTGCCGGGGTCGAGGGCGTCGAGGAGTGCGGTGGCCGCCGCCATCCCGCTCGAGAAGAGCAGCGCCTCCGTCCCCTCTTCGAGCGCGGCCAGGAGCTCCTCTGCCGGTTCCACCGTGGGGTTCTGGTCACGCGAGTACGAGTGCCCGCCCGGGTAGTCGCCCTCGCGGCCGCGCTCGTAGGTGGTCGACGGGTAGATGGGGGCGACGAGGCCCCGCATGGTCGGGTCGGGCTGGCCGGGGGCGCGGGCGGCGCGGGTGCTCGGGTCCATGGCCCGAGTCTCGCACCGCTGCAGGTGCGACCGCGACGGCCACGGCCGCGGCCACGGTGGAGGTCAGGCGAAGGTGAAGCGCACCGACACCGTGACGGTGGTGGTGACCTGCCCGGCCTGCACCGGCGTGCTCGCCGCGCCGCCGGCGGCGTCCTCGGCCCGATAGGCCTGGCCGGTGTAGGCCAGCGGCGTGGCCCGCACGACCACGTCGCTGACGGCCTCGGCCCGGCCGAGGGACTGGCCGCTCAGCTTGGCGTACTGCTCGGCCCGGCTGCGGGCGTCGGCGAAGGCCTTCTCCCTGGCCGTGCGCAGCGCCGTCTCGTCCTCTTCCAGCGAGAAGGCCACGCCCTGCAGCGTGGCGTCGTTGCCGCCGGCCTTGGTGGCGGCGTCGATGACCGAGCCGGCCTTGTCGAGGGCCCGCACCTTCATCACCAGCGTGTTGGTCACCCGGTAGCCGTCGGGCACCGGGCTGGCGTTGGGCAGGTACTTGAACTCCTGCTGGATGCGGTAGTCGCGGGTCTGGATGTCCTTCTCCTCGACCCCGCTGGCCTGCACGGCGGCGATCATGGCCGTGGCCTCGTTGGCGGCGTCGCCCACGGCCTGGTCGACCGTGTCCCGCCGGACCGAGACGCCGAAGGTGACGTGCAAGGTGTCGGGCTTGCCCTCGACGTCGCCCTTGCCCTCGACGGTGATGCCGTCGGGCAGGTTGTCGGGGCCCCGGTCGCTCTTGCCGGCCGCCCCGCCGCCCCCGCCCGGGACCGAGCCGCTCGGTGCGGCGCCGCCGGCCGGCGACGAGCCGGTGCCGGCGCTGCACGCGGCGACGCCGACGGCGAGGGCCATCATCACGATGACGGCCGCGGCCGCTTCGGCCAGGGGGCGGTGTCGACTGGGCATGGTGGTCCTCCGGGGACGTGGGTGCCCATGGGACGACCCCGGACGGGCTCCGGTTCCCGGTCCGTGACCGTCAGAGGGGGCGCTGGCCGCGGAGACCGGCCCAGGCGAGGGTGGCGACCTGGGCCGCCAGCTCGTCGGGCGTGAGGTCGAGGTCGTTGGCCAGCCAGTGGCGGCAGGTGGTCTCGGCCATGCCGACGATGCCGTAGGCCAGCAGGCGCTGGCGTTCGCGGCTGAGGCCGGGCACCACGATGAGCGTGGCGATGGCGTCGGCGATCTCGGTCTCGACCCGGAGCGCCTCGCGGACGAACTCGCGGTCGCGGCGGGTGTCGCCGGCGAAGAGCACGTCGAACCCGTCACGGTG
>JAKOVR010000060.1 GCA_029782025.1 Actinomycetes bacterium
GCCCCCGGCGCCCCGGCGAGCACCGAGGCGATGGCGGCGGCGACGACGGTGGTGCCCGATCCGCCCTTGGCGGACCAGCAGCTGATGACCATGGGAACCCCCGTGGTGGGGGTGCGCGGGCGGCGCACCGTGAACGGAACGACGGCGCTGCCGCGGGAGCCAGGTCGGCGACCGCACCCTACGCGGGGCACCGCGCCGCCACAAGACCCTGTTCGACCGGACCCGGTGCCACCGCCTCGACCCGTGCGTCGAGACCTGTGCGTCGCGACCGGTGCGCCGTGCTCTGTGCGCCGTGCGCGGAGCCCATGGCCCGGCCGATCGATGCCGGGCTCTAACGTCGGGCGCGATGGAGGCGGCGTTCTTCGACCTCGACAAGACGGTGATCGCCAAGGCGTCGATGGTCGCGTTCGGCCGGCCGCTCCTCGACGCCGGCATGATCTCGCGCCGCCTGCTGGTGCGGGCCCTGTGGAGCCACCTGATCTTCGAGCTCTTCGGCGCCGACGAGGAGCGGATGCGCAAGTTCCGGGAGTCGGCGCTCCGCATGACCGCGGGATGGGATCAGGCCCGCATCCGGACGATCGTCGCCGACAACCTCACCGAGGTGATCGAGCCGATCGTCTACGAGGAGGCGCTCGACCTGATCCGCCAGCACCGCGAGGCCGGCCGGCGGGTGTTCATCATCTCGGCGTCACCGGCCGAGATC
Organism: Actinomycetes bacterium; assembly: GCA_029782025.1. GTDB lineage: Bacteria > Actinomycetota > Acidimicrobiia > Acidimicrobiales > Acidimicrobilacustridaceae > JAKOVR01. The sequence goes on from JAKOVR010000060.1 coordinate 704, forward strand.
GTGGTGCCGCTGGCCCGGTACCTCGGGGTCGACGAAGCCATCGCCAGCCGTGCCAAGGTCGACGCCGCCGGGCGCTACACGGGCGACGTCGAGTTCTACGCCTACGGGCCCTTCAAGGCCGACGCCATCGCCGAGGCGGCCGAGCGGCTCGGCATCGATCTCGGGGCGTCGTACGCCTACTCGGACTCGGGCACCGATCTCCCCATGCTGGAGGCGGTCGGGCATCCCGTGGCCGTCAACCCGGACCGTGAGCTGGCCCGCATCGCGCGAGAGCGCGGCTGGGAGATCCGCAACTTCGTGCGGGGCGTCCCGTTGCGGGCACGGGTCTCGATGCCACCACCCACCAAGCTCGCCGCGGCCGGCACGGTTGTCGCATTCGCGGCCGGCGCAGGCGCGGCCTACTGGTGGTGGCGGCGACCGGAACCGCCCCCACCTCCCCCACCGTCCACCCTGGCCCGGGCACGGGCCCGGGCGCAGGTGGGCGTGGATCGGATCAGGCGGCGTCCTGCAGCTTCTTCACCGCCACAGCGGCGAGGGCGAGGACGACGATGAGAACGAGGAGCTTCTTCATGGGCGGGACTGTATCTCGCGTTCGCGCCTCGTGCTGACGGCGTCGGTCAGCTGCCCGTCGCCGTGACCGAGCACTTGAACGGATCGGCCACGCTGCCCGCCCCCGCCACGGTGAAGGTGCGGCTCTCCCCGGCCTTCACGTCGCTCAGGGTGGTGCTCCCGGTCGCGGCCGTCGTGCCGTCCTTGACGAAGTCGACCTTGATGGCGATCGTGACGGCCTTGTCGGCCTTGTTCACGATCGAACCCTCGACCGTGGCCTTGCCGTCGACCACCGAGCACTTGGACAGGACCGGCTTGTCGAGCGACACCGAACTGCTCTGGTTGCCGACGATCAGCACGGCGGCGACGATGCCGCCGATGACCAGGAGGGCGAGCAGGATCAGCAGCACGACCTTGCCCCCGCCCCCCGACTTCTGGGCCGGCGGGGCGCCCATGGGCGCGCCCATCGGGACACCGGGCGCCCCCATCGGCGGCGCCCCCATCGGCGGTGCCCCGGGCGGGGCGTAGCCGGGCTGGGGCGGCGGGGCGTACTGGGGCTGGGGCGCCGTGGGGGCGAACTGGGGCTGGGGTTGGGGCGCGGTCGGCGGCGGCGCGGCCGGGGCCTGCGGGGCCGGCTGAGGCTGAGGCGGGGGCGCCGGAGCGGGGGCGGGTTGGGGCGGGTAGTACTTGCCGTCGGAGGCCAGCCACCAGCCTGGGCCTTGGGGCGAATCGCTCACGTCATGCTCCCGTGCAGAAGGGTCGTCGGACGACGCGACGCAGCCTAGTGGCCGTGCGACCGCCGGAGCGGAAGGTCGCGCCCGAGGTCCCGACGCACGGCCGGGCGCAAGGTCACACCGAGATCAGACGGCGAGGAGGTCGCGGGCGCCGGTGTCGCTCGAGGGATGCCGGAGCTTCGACATGGCCCGGGCCTCGATCTGACGGATGCGCTCCCGGGTGAGGTTGAAGTGCTCCCCCACCTCCTCGAGCGTGCGGGGCTCCCCCCGGTCGAGGCCGAAGCGGAGCTTGAGGATCTCGCGCTCGCGCTCGTCGAGCGGGGAGAGCAGCCGGGAGATCTCCTCGGGCAGCAGGGCCGTGGCCGCCACCTCGAAGGGGGACTCAGCCGAGCGGTCCTCGACCACGTCGCCGAGCTCCGCATCGCCGTCTTCCCGCAACGGCTCGGAGAGCGACAGCGGTTCGGCGGCGAAGCGCAGGGCCTCGGTGACCTTGTCCTCGGGCATCTCCACCTCGGCCGACAGCTCGGCCAGGGTGGCGGGGCGCCCGAACTTGAGCTCGAGGCGGGCGCGGGCCTTCTGGAGGCGGGCGAGCGTGTCGCCGGCGTGGACGGGCAGACGGATGGTGCGCCCGGTGTTGGCGATGCCGCGGGTGATGGCCTGGCGGATCCACCACGTGGCGTAGGTGGAGAACTTGAAGCCCGTGCGCCAGTCGAACTTCTCGACGGCGTGCATGAGGCCGAGGTTGCCCTCCTGGATGAGGTCGAGCAGGGGGAGGCCCGAGGCCTGGTACTTCTTGGCGATCGAGACCACGAGGCGCAGGTTGGACTGCACGAACGCCTGCTGGGCGTCCTCGCCCTCCCGGGCGGCCCGGCGCAGCTCGCGCTTCTTGGCCGGGGTGAGCTCCTTGCCGCCCTTGTCGAGATCATCGGTGGCGGCCTTGCCCTGCTCGATGAGCTTGGCCAGACGAACCTCGTCGTCCTTCGTGAGGAGGGTGTACTGGCCGATGTCCGTCAGATACAGACGGACCAGATCTTCCTCGTCACGCTCGACGCGGTCCTTGGCCACGGTGCTCCCTCGGTGGTCGGGCGCCCTGGGACGCCGATGTCACGTCCGCCCGGCCGCCTCGCGACCGCCGGTACGGTGGACTCACGATACCGATCCGGTCAAGAGGCTCCACCCGAGGAAGCGGCGGATCATACTGCCGCCGACGTGACGTCATCGGGATACCGGCGTAGCGTTAGGTAGATGGTGGAACGTTGGGGAGCCGCGCGGGCGGTCCGACGGCCCCTGCTGGCGGTGATCCTGTTGGCGGCGGGTCTGGCGGTTGGGCTTCCGGTGGCGCGGGCCGACGCCCTCTCGGCGAGCGCGGGGGCCTTCGGGTCGGTGGCGTTCGGCAATCCCGTCGACAAGGTCATCACGGTCACCAACGACTTCGGGACGCCCACCACCATCACGCTGGTCCCCACCCCGTCGGCCACCTGGGGGTTCTCGTTGGTCAACGGGGCCGGGTGTCAGAACGTGGTGCTGGGGCCCGGCCAGAGCTGTCAGGTGACCTACCGGTTCGCCCCCACCGTCGTGGGCTTCGCGTTCGAACCGCTCAGCATCCAGTCCACCAACGGGTCGGCCTCGCTGACACTGTCGGGCAACGGCGTCCCACTGGCGCTGTCGGAGGCCACCGGCTTCGGCTCGGTGGCGCTCGGCTCGTCGTCCCAGCGCGTCCTCACGCTCACCAACGTCACCCCCACCATCGGCGGCAGCTTCGTCACGGTCAGCGGACCGTCGGCGATCGCCGCCGCGCCGTTCTCCGCGTCGGTCGGCACGTGCACCACCAGCCTGGTGCTGCCACCGCAAGGCTCGTGCACCGCGTCGACCACCTTCGCTCCCACCCTCACCTCGCAGTTCGGCGCGCAGGCCGGCACGGCCACCTTCACGTTCAACGGCGTCACCTTCACCCGCAACCTGTCGGGCACGGGCATCCCGCCGCTCACGGTGTCCACCGGTTCGTTCGACTTCGGCACCGTCTCGCTCGGCAACCTGTCGTCGCCGTTGACCGTCACGATCTCCAACCCGTCGGCCAACGCCTTCACCCTCAGCAACTTCACGCCGCCGGCCACCACGGGCCAGTTCCAGGTGTCGTCGAACTCGTGCAGCAGCGCCTCGCTCACCATTCCCGCCAACGGCGGCTCCTGCTCGTTCGTCGTTCGGTTCAGCGCGTCCTCTGCCGGGACCAAGAACGCCACGTTCACGTACTCCACCCACGGGTACCAGTTCGGCCAGACGGCGTTCGCCGGCACCGGTTCGCCGCTGCTCACGGTCTCCTCGTCCAGCCAGAACTTCGGCAACGTGCCGGTGGGGGCCACCTCGTCCCAGGCGACCATCACCATCACCAACACGTCGGCCAACTCCTACACGTTCATCGGGTTCACCCCGCCGGTCACCACCGGGGGGTTCGTGGTGACGGGGTCCACGTGCTCGTCGGCGTCACTCACCCTCGGAGCCGGCGCGAGTTGCTCGTTCACCGTCCAGTTCACGCCCCTGGCCATCGGGCTCGAGACCACCACGTTCACCTACGTCACCAACGGGGTGCAGTTCGGCTCCACCGTGTTCACCGGCAGCGGCGTGAGCGGTCTGTCGGCCGTGGTCACGAACTTCGAGCTGGGTCCGATCAACGTCGGGTCCACCACCGCGGTGCAGAACACCGTCATCACCAACACCAGCGGCACCAGCCTCGTCGTGTACGGCGGGCTCGTGGCCCCGCTGGCGGCACCGTTCGAAGCGACCCTCGGCGGCACGGGCCGATGCCTCAACGCCGACCTCACGGCCAAGGTCCTCGGCCCCGGCTCGTCGTGCACGATGGGCTGGGCCTTCCACCCCACCACGCTCGACGACCTGGGACCGCACACCGCCACGCCCACCCTGCGGCTCAACGCGCAGGACATCCCCATCACGCTGTCGGGCACCGGTCTGGCCCCGCTGTCGATCTCGACGTCGCTGGTCAACTTCTCCTCGGTCGAGGTCAGCAAGGACTCGGCGCCGCTCACCGTCACGGTCACGAACATCGCCCCCATCCCGTTCGGACCGATCAGCCTCACGGGGGGCACCCCGGTCAACCCGTCGTTCACGTTGAGCAGCGACTGCGACGGTCACGCCGCCCTCGCCCCCGGAGGCACCTGCAGCCTCGTCTACCGGTACGAGCCGCGCACCTCGGCCGACCTCGGCCTGCACAACACCGACAGCTCGGTCACGCTCAACGGCCGCT
>JAKOVR010000066.1 GCA_029782025.1 Actinomycetes bacterium
CGCCGTGCACCTCCACCGGCTCTTCCTCGCCGACTTCCGCTCCTACGCCGCGGCCGAGGTGGGGTTCGCGCCCGGGCTGACCGTGGTGGTCGGCGCCAACGGGTTCGGCAAGACCAACCTGCTCGAGGCCATCGGCTACCTGGCCACGCTGAAGTCCTTCCGGGGCGTGCCGACCGAGGCCATGATCCGGGCCGGAGCGACACAGGCGGTGGTCCGGGCCGAGGCGGTGCGGGGCGAGCGCAGCCTGCTGATAGAGGCCGAGCTCGTCGCCCGCGGGCGGGGCCGCATCCAGGTCAACAAGCAGCGCGTGCCCCGGGCCCGGGACCTGCTCGGCTCGATCCGGGTCAGCGTCTTCTCGCCCGACGACATCGCCCTCATCAAGGGGGGCCCGGCCGAGCGTCGCACCTACCTCGACGACACCCTCGTGGCGCTGCATCCGCGCCACGACGCCCTCCAGGCCGACGTGGACCGCATCCTGCGGCAGCGCAACGCCCTGCTGCGCCAGCTCGGCGGCCGCCTGCGGGCCGACGACGAGTTCACCCTCGACGTGTTCGACGCCAAGCTCGCCGCCGCTGGCGACGCCCTCGCCGCGGCCCGGGCCGACCTCGTGGGCCGGCTCGAGCCCGCCCTGCGGGAGGCCTACGCCCGGGTCGCCGGTCGACCGGCCACCGTGGAGGTCCGCTACCTGGCCCCCTGGCAGGACGAAGGTCTGGCCGCGGCCCTGGCCGCGGGCCGAGGCGACGACGTGCGGCGGGGGACCAGCCTCGTCGGGCCCCACCGGGACGACCTCGCCGTCGACCTCGACGGGCTCCCGTCGCGGACCCACGCCTCCCAGGGGGAGCAACGCTCGCTGGCCCTGGCCCTGCGCCTCGCCGCCCACGGCGTGGTCACCGAGGCCGTGGAGGAGGCCCCGGTCCTGCTCCTCGACGACGTGTTCTCCGAGCTCGACCCGGCTCGTTCCGCCGCGCTGCTGGCCGCCCTGCCGCCGGGCCAGGCCCTGCTGACCACGGCCGGCGCGCTTCCAGCCGGGGCGGCACCCGAGCTCGTCGTGACCGTGGGGGAGGACGGTCGCCTGTCGTGACGCCGCCCGCCCGTCGGCCACACTGGACCGGTGCCCCTCCGCCCGCTGCCCGACGCCGAGCCTCCCGATCCCGGCCCGCTCGGGGCCAGTCTCGACCGGCTGGTGCGGCACCTGGGCGGGCCCTCGGCCTCGGCCATCAGCACCCTGTTCTCGGCCTGGGACGACATCGTCGGGCGACCGCTGTGCGAGCACACGTGGCCGCTCGCCCTCGACGGTGGTGAGCTGGTGGTCGGCGTCGACGACGCCGCGTGGGCCAGCCAGCTGCGGTTCCTCGAGCGCGAGCTCCGGGGGCAGGTGAACGATCGGTTGGGACCGGCGGCGGTCACGAGCGTGGTGTTCCGGGTGCGGCCCGGAGGGCCCGTCGACGAGGGCGCGGACCCCGGCTGAGCTGGGGCGACGCCCGCGTCCCCGGGTGGTCGGGGGCGCCATCCGGGGTGCCGGGGCGGCCCGCGATCCGCCATCGCGATGATCGGAGCTGTCACCCCGCCCTGCTAGACTGCACCTACTGCGTTTCAGCCCGCTGACCTGCGCTTTTGTCCTTTCGGACCCCGGTCGCGGCTGGGTGCGAGACCGCAGTCGACGGATCCTCCCGGGATCCCGCACAAGCCCTCACGACACCACGAGGAAGTCCACACGTGGCAGCTCCCACCGACACCTACGACGCCAGCGCGATCACCGCGCTGGAGGGCCTCGAACACGTCCGGAAACGCCCTGGCATGTACATCGGCTCCACCGGGGTCGGCGGCCTGCACCACCTGGTCTACGAGGTGGTCGACAACGCCATCGACGAGGCGATGGCCGGGTTCTGCAGCCGGATCGACGTCACCCTGCTGGCCGACGGGGGGTGCGAGGTGGTCGACGACGGGCGCGGCATCCCGGTCGACCCCATGAAGGACCCCAAGCTCAAGGGCATGCCGGCGGTGCAGGCGGTGCTCAGCCAGCTCAACACCGGCGGCAAGTTCGAGGGCAAGGGCTACAAGATGTCCGGCGGCCTCCACGGCGTGGGCGTGTCGGTGGTCAACGCGCTGTCGATCCGTCTCGAGTGCGAGGTCGACCGTGACGGGAAACGCCACTTCATCGAGTTCGAGAAGGGCGGCAAGCTCAAGACGAAGCTCAAGGTGTTGAAGGACGCGCCGCGTGGGCGCACCGGCACCACGATCCGCTTCTGGCCCGACCCGGTCGTCTTCACCGAATCCACCGAGTTCCGGGCCCAGACCCTGCTCGAGCGGTTCCAGATGATGGCCTTCCTCAACAAGGGCGTCGAGATCCGGTTCAAGGACCTCCGCCCCGGCCACG
>JAKOVR010000083.1 GCA_029782025.1 Actinomycetes bacterium
GTCAGCACGGAGGCCGGCGCCCCCGCGCCGTCGAACGGCGCCAGGACGACCCAGGTCTCCGCATGGGCGCCGGGCCAGGCACCGACGTCCTATCCGGACGGTGTCGGCCTGCGCGCCGCGCCCGGCGACTTCTTCCTGATCCAGATCCACTACCACGTCGACCACCCGCCGCCGCCTGACCGGTCGGCCTTCGCCCTCCAGATCTCCGCCGGGGCTCCCCTGGCCGACGTCACCACCGCGCAGTACATCGCACCGGCCGAGATTCCCTGCGCGGCCGACCAGCAGGGGCCGCTGTGCGACCGCAACGCCGTCCTCGCCCAGCTCGGGGAGCGCTTCGGTCCCTCCGCGCCGCTGCTCCCCTTCGGGATCCTCACCGCCTGCGGCCACACGGTCGACGACTACGCCTCGATGACCGACGGGACGGCCCGTTCCTCATGCACGCAGCCCGCCGGTCAGACCGGCGAGATCCTCTGGGTGATGGGTCACGAGCACGAGATCGGCGCCTCGTTCCGCCTGACTGTCAACGCCGGACGCCCGGACGAGCGGATCCTGCTCGACATCCCTCGGTGGGCCTTCGACTGGCAGCTCGTCTACCGGCCCCGCGAGAAGGTCGAACTGAAGCCAGGGGACACGATCACCATCGAATGCAGCTGGGACCGCTCGCTCCGGCCCGGAGGGACCCCCCGGTACGTCACGTGGGCGGAGGGCACGGGCGACGAGATGTGCCTGGGCATCATCACCACCCGGGCGACGGGGTGACCGCGGCGGGCGCCGACGCACGGGGCAAGCAGGCCCGCGGCCTGCGCACCCGCGCCCGGCTCATCGCCGCGACGAACCAGGTGGTGGCCGAGGTCGGCTTCGCCAACGCCACCACGAAGGCGATCGCCGAGGCCGCCGGCGTCGCCGAGGGAACGATCTACCGCCACTTCACGGACAAGCACCACCTCTGCCTCGCCGCGGTGCTCGAGGCCAACGCCGACCTCGTCGACGTGGTCGCCCAGCTCCCGGATCGGGCGGGATCCGCCCCCGTCGCCGACGTGCTCGGGAACGCCCTGCGCACGTTGGCCAGCCTGCGGTCCCAGCTGCTGCCGATCGAGCTGTCGCTGCTGACCCAGCCCGCGCTCCGGGCGTCGCTGACGGCGTCGGCCGGCGACGACACCATGGAGCCCGTGCGCGCCATCGCCGACTACATCGAGCGGGAGCAGGCGCTCAGCCGCATCCGCCCGACGCTGGATCCGGGCCAGACATCGCTCGTGCTGCTGTCCACGCTGTTCGGCATCGCGATGCTCCCCGGGAGCGACGACCGCCGCCACCACGAACGCACGGTCGAGGAAGCGATCGACGTGCTCGTCGCCGGCCTGGTCGCCGACCGGTGAGCCGTCCGGGCGACGACGGCCACAGTCCGGGAACAGGTCCGCCACGCCCCCCAGGACTGCTGGTACCAGGGGGCGTGGCGGAGGAGTGCGGCCCCGGGGAGGTAGTTCGGGGCCATCCGTTGGCGGGTACCGCGAAGGTACCGATCCGCACCGCTCCGGTGAACAGCTGAGGGCGCATCGTTACCGCACTGTTACCGGCCGACGCCGGCGGCCGAGCCCCGGAACCGCTGTTACCGGATTGTGACCGAACTCCGCCTGGAAACCGTTGATCGGGGGCTCCGGCCGCCTTACGGTTCGACCAGGCGAACGGTCTTCGACCTCCGCCGGCCGCTGCTCTCCGAGCATCGCGGGCACGTGCGCCTGCCGCCTTCGGCGCACGTGCCCGCGACGGCCATCCGCCGACCACGCGGGGCCAGACGGAAGGACCGGTACGCTCAGACGGTGCAGGCACAGGGCAGCACGACCGCGGGTGCGGGAGACGGCGGGGATGCCGTGGGTCGAGCTGCTGGCGTCCGCGCCTTCCCGGGCGACGGGCCTTCCCCTCGCGTGCTGCTCGTGGAGGACGACGAGTCGGTGCGCATCGCCGCCGCCCTGGTGTTGGAACGGTCGGGCTTCGTCGTCGAGGTCGTGGAGGACGGCGCCGACGCGCTGGCGGCGGCGCAGGGCTCGTCCTTCGACCTCGTCGTCTTGGACATCATGCTCCCGACCCTCAGCGGCTTCGAGGTCTGCCGGGGCATCCGGAGCCGGTCCTCCGTCCCCATCGTGATGCTGACGGCACGGGCCGACACCGCCGACGTCGTGGTGGGACTCGAGCTCGGCGCCGACGACTACATCACCAAACCCTTCGAACCGGCCGAGCTCGTGGCGCGCGCCCGGGCCGCGGTCCGGCGTTCCGTCGGGGTGTCGCCGCCGGTGTGGCAGGCCCGCGACCTCGAGATCGACGACGGCGCGTTCCAGGTCAGGCGGGGTGACGACGAGATCGCCCTCACGGCCACGGAGTTCCGCCTGCTGCGCGTCCTCGCCAACGTGCCGGGTCGGGTGTTCACCCGCGAGGAGCTGCTCGCCGCGGTGTGGGGCTACGGCTACCTCGGCGACTCCCGACTCGTGGACATGGCCGTGGGCCGGCTGCGGACGAAGCTGGGCGATCCGCCCGCACCGCCGGCCTACATCGCGACGGTTCGTTCGGTTGGCTACCGGTTCGAACACGCCTGACGGCGACCGCGGACGGCGGCCGGGACGGTTCCGGCGCCGGTTGACCCTGGCCTTCGTCCTGGTCGCCGGGGTGAGCAGCGCGGCCCTGGCCGTCGTGACCTACGGCATGACCAGCCGGCAACGGTGGCAGAACTTCCACCAGCGGAGCGACAGCGAGGTGGAGGTGGCGCTGGCGCTCGCACCCGAGCACCTGGACGATGCGAGCTTCGAGCGGCTCGTCCGGGTCTACCAGAACCGGACCGGACCCGTGGCGGTCGCCGTCGCCATCCGCGACGAGCAGTCGTTCTCGACCTCGGACACCCTCGACGTGCGGGCCCTCCCACCGGCGATGCTCGACCCCTCGTCGACCAGGGTCGTGGTCGACGACCTCCCGGTCAACGGAGCGGACTACTACGTCGTGTCCGAGCTCGGCCCGGAGCGGACGCGCTACGTGTTCCTGTTCGCGCTGGACCAGGTGATCGGCAGTCTGGCCGAGCTCCGGCTCGTCCTCGTTCTGGGCTGGCTCTCCACGGTGGCCGGCGTCGCGGCCGTTGGCGTGATCGTGACCCGGCGCACGCTTCGCCCGGTCCGGCGAGCGGCGGAAGCGGCCGAGGCGATGGCCGGTGGCAACCTCGACGCCAGGCTCGACGCCACCGGCACCGACGAGTTCTCCCGCCTGGCCGACTCGTTCAACGAGATGGCCGAGACCCTCGCCGGCAAGCTCGAGGAGCTCCAGGAGTCGGCCGATCGCGAGCGCCGCTTCACCGCCGATCTCGCCCACGACCTGCGGACCCCGCTCACCGGCATGGCGGCGACCGCCCGGTTGCTCCAGGACGACCTCGACTCGCTCCCCGAGTCGGCCAGCCGCCCCCTCGGGGTGCTCATCCACGACGTGTTCCGGTTGCGGGACCTCGTCCTCGACCTCCTCGAGCTCTCCCGGCTCGACGCCCGCTCCGAACCGGTCCAGCCGGAGACGCTCGACGTGGCGAAGGCCCTCGACAGCGTGGTGACGGCACTGCACCTCCCGGACGAGGTCACCGTGACCTGCCCGGACGACCTCCACGTCCGGGCCGAGCCGGCCCGGCTCCATCGCATCCTGGGCAACCTCATCGCCAACGGCGTCACCCACGGCGGGGGCCCGGTCGAGATCGTTGCCCGCTCGGTGGGCGAGGACGTCCACATCGAGGTGCGGGATCACGGCCTCGGCATCCCCGAGCCCGACCTCGACCGCGTCTTCAGCCGCTTCTACAAGGGCGACGCCTCGAGGGCGGGCGGGGGATCGGGCCTCGGGCTCGCCATCAGCCGTGAGCACGCCCGGGCGCAAGGCGGCGACCTCGTCGCCGCCAACCACCCGGGCGGAGGGGCCTGCTTCACGCTGAGGCTCCCCGGCGTCGCCCGGCCGTAGTCGGCACCCCTCGGTCCCCCTTCCGATCCGACCAGCCGCACGTCGGCGCCGACGAGGTTCATCGGCCGTTCATGGTCAGCGGCCCATGATGGGCCGATGGCAGCACATCGGCGCGATCACCGACGCGGCACGGCGCCCCCCGCCCTGATCGCCCGGCGAACGGTGCTGCTCGGCGGCGCCGCCACGGCCACGCTCTATGTCGCAGGCTGCGCCGCCGAACCGACGGCGTCACGGGCCACCGGCGGCACCGGGGCCGGGGCCGGAACGGTGCGCCCGCCGAGCCCCGGCGGCACCGGCGCGTCACCCGTGCCGGAGCCGATCGGGATGACCACGTGGCGGTGGTCCGCCGACCCCTTCAGCCACGGTTCCTACTCCTGCCTCGGGCCTGGCGCGACCAACGCCGACCGAGAAGCGCTGGCCGAGCCGATGAGCGCCCGATTGGCCCTCGCCGGCGAGGCCACCGAATCGACCTACCCCGCCACCGTGCACGGGGCGTGGTTGTCCGGGCAGCGGGCGGCCCGGCAGATCCTCGACGCCGCGACGGGACCGGTGCGGGCGATCGTGGTCGGGGCGGGCATGGCCGGTCTCTCGGCGGCCCGAACCCTCGTCGAGGCGGGAGCCGAGGTGCGGGTGATCGAGGGTCGCGACCGTGTCGGCGGGCGGGTGTTCACGACGGCAGCCGAGGGCGGCCCGCTCGATCTCGGTGCGTCGTGGATCGAGGGCACGAGCAAGAACCCGATCGCCGACCTGGCCACCCAGCTCGACGTGACCACCAAGCGGACGAACTTCGACGACGCCACGACCTTCGACGCCGACGGCACGCGGCTCGATCCCGCCTTCGTCACCCGGTTCGAGGGCGAGGCCGAGGCGCTGCTGGCCCGGGCGGCACGGCGGGCCGACGCCGACGGCGCCACCACGCTGGGCCAGGCCCTGCAGCCATTGATCGACGGCGCGGGGTTCACCGCCGCTGAGCGTCGCGCCGTCGAGCTCGCCATCGCCGGCGCCACGGCACTCGACATCGCCGACGACCCCGACCACCTCGCACCGTCCGCGGTCGAGGAAGGGGGAACGTTCGGCGGCGCAAGGGTGATCTTCCCCGGTGGCTACGGGCAGCTGCCCCGGGCCGTGGCCGCCCCCCTCGACGTGCGGCTCGGGGAGATGGTGACGCGGGTCCGGCACGGCGACGACGGTGTCGAGGTCGTGACCTCCAAGGACATCCACCGGGGCACCCACGCCGTCGTCACGCTGCCCATCGGGGTGCTCCAGCAGGGGTCCGTCGAGTTCGACCCGCCGCTGCCCCAACGGGCCCGGCAGGCCATCGAGCGGCTGCGCATGGGCCTCCTGTTCAAGGTGTGCCTCCGGTTCGATCGCGCCTTCTGGGACGACACCGACTTCATCGGGTACGCCGGAGACACGGCAGGGGCGTGGGCCTTCTGGCTGAACCTGCACAAGTTCACCGGCGAGCCGGTGCTGATGGCGTTCAACGGCGGCGAGTTCGGCCGCCAGCTCGAACGCCTCGACGACGTCCAGCTCACGGCCGAGGCCATGCGCGTGCTCCGGATCATGTACGGCTGAAACCGACCCTCGGCGTCCCCGGTACCATTCGCCTCTCCGCGCTCATCGAGAGCACGGGGGCTGACGACGGGGGCCGCATGCCCAGGACCAACGAGCGAGACGCGGACGTGCCGCGTGGTCTC
>JAKOVR010000088.1 GCA_029782025.1 Actinomycetes bacterium
GACCCGCCGGCGGCGTCGGCGGCGCGGTACGACTCGCCGGTGTAGGCCAGCGGGGTGGCCCGCACCACCACGTCGCTGATGGCCTCGGCCCGGCCGAGGGACTGGCCGCTCAGCTTGGCGTACTGCTCGGCCCGGCCGCGGGCGTCGGCGAAGGCCTTCTCGCGGGCCGTGCGCAGCGCCGTCTCGTCCTCCTCCAACGAGAAGGCGACGCCCTGAAGGGTGGCGTCGTTGCCGCCGGCCTTGGTGGCGGCGTCGATCACGGCCCCGGCCTTGTCGAGGGCCCGCACCTTCATCACCATCGTGTTGGTGACGCGGTAGCCGTCGGGCACCGGCGTGGCGTTGGGCGGGTACCGGAACTCCTGCTGGATGCGGTAGTCGCGGGTCTGGATGTCCTTCTCCTCGACGCCGTTGGCCTGCACGGCGGCGATCATGGCCGTCGCCTCGTTGGCGGCGTCGCCCACGGCCTGGTCGACGGTTTCCCGCTTGACCGAGACGCCGAAGGTGACGTGCAGGGTGTCGGGCTTGCCCTCGACGTCGCCCTTGCCCTCGACGGTGATGCCATCGGGCAGGTTGTCGGGGCCCCGGTCGCTCTTGCCGGCCGACCCGCCGCCCCCGCCCGGGACCGAGCCGCTCGGTGCGGCGCCGCCGGCCGGCGACGAACCGGAGCCGGCGCTACAGGCGGCGATGCCGACGGCGAGGGCGATCATCACGATGACGGCGGCGGCCGCTTCGGCCAAGGGGCGGTGTCGGCTGGGCATGGTGGTCCTCCGGGGACGTGGGTGCCCATGGGACGACCCCGGACGGGCTCCGGTTCCCGGTCCGTGACCGTCAGAGGGGGCGCTGGCCGCGGAGGCCGGCCCAGGCGAGGGTGGCGACCTGGGCCGCCAGCTCGTCGGGCGTCAGGTCGAGGTCGTTGGCCAGCCAGTGGCGGCAGGTGGTCTCGGCCATGCCGACGATGCCGTAGGCCAGCAGGCGCTGCCGTTCGCGGCTGAGGCCGGGCACCACGATGAGCGTGGCGATGGCGTCGGCGATCTCGGTCTCGACCCGGAGCGCCTCGCGGACGAACTCGCGGTCGCGGCGGGTGTCGCCGGCGAAGAGCACGTCGAACCCGTCACGGTGGGCGGCGACCCACCCGAAGTAGGCGGCGAAGCCGTTCTCGACCTGGCCCCGCGGGCTGTCGGCCTCGGCCGTGGCCTTGGCGACGGCGTTGCGCATGCGGTCGCCGACCTCGCGGAGCACCTCGAGATACAGCTCCCGCTTGGACCGGAAGTGCTGGTAGAGGACGGGCTTGGTGATGCCGGCCACCTCCGCGATGTCGTTCATCGAGGTCTGGTGGAAACCCTTCTGGCCGAACACGGCCAGGGCGCTGTCGAGCAGCTGGCGGCGGCGTTCGGCGGCGGGGAGGCGGGGGCTCTGGCGGGCGGGCATCGGGGTCAGGGCGCCGCCGGGTGCTCCGACGGGTTACCGGAAGGTAACCGCTGCGCGTCGCCCGGGGCAGATCGGGGCGGCCAGGGCCCGAAGTCGGGGACGAGCGGGGCGACGGTGCGCTCCCGCAGGCACCCGGCCCACACGCCGGCGCCGTAGGCCAGGTCGTCGGCGACGTGGAGGGCCACGAACCGGGGCAGGTCGAGGGAGCGGTCGCCGGCCACCCAGTCGGCCACGGAGGTGGCCAGGGCGGCGGCGGCCACGGCCCGCCGGGCCCGCTTCGACACGACGGCCGCGGCCGCGGCGATCGGCCACCACGGCCGCACCACGGCGTCGGCTAGCGGCCGCCAGGCGTGCCACGTGCCGAGCCCGGCCAAGCGCGCCGCCTCGGGCCACGGGTGCTCGAGCTGGTGGAGCTTCGGCGGGAGCTGCGCGGTGGCGATGGCGGCCACGGCCAGGCCGCTGGCCGGGTGGCCGACGGCGGTGAGGAGCCAGGTGGCCATGCTCCAGGGCGACACCGCCACCGGCGGGACGGCGCCGGGGTGGCGGCGAGCCAGGGGGGCGGCGGCGCTCCCGTAGTCGAAGCGCTGGCGCAGCAGGGCGCCGAGCCCGGAGCGCACGGGATGGTGGGCGTGGCTGGCCGGCTCGTAGCGGACGGTGCCGCCGTCCTCGGCCAACCGCCACACCAGGTCGACGTCCTCGCCGAAGCGCAGCGCCTCGTCGTAGCGGTGGGTGCCGGCCACGGCGTCGGTGCGGGCGACGAGCACCGTGCTCGGCACGTAGCCGACCCGCGTGCGGGGGTGGACCCGGGCCTCGTGGGGACCGAGGTCGAGGGGGGAGCGGGTGCGCTCGTAGCGGGCGACGGCCCGGCCCCGCTCGCCGACAGGCCGGATGCGAGGGGCGACGGCGACGACGGCGGGGTCGGCGAAGTGATCGAGCAGCCGGTCGAGCCAGCGGGGCTCGGGCTCGACGTCGCGGTCGACGAAGGCCACGATCGGCGTGCCCACCGCGGTGAGGCCGAGGTTGCGGGCCGCCGCCGGCCCCCGGTTGACGGGGAGGCGCAGGTAGCGGGCACCGAAGGCGTGGGCCGTCGCCTCGACGGCCTCGCCGGCGGGCGCGGGGGTGGCGTCGTCGACCACGACCACGCCGGCGAGCTCGCTCCGGGCCAGGGCTCGGAGGGTGGTGGCCAGGCCGTCGGGATCGCCGTAGCAGGGCACGACCGCGGTCACGTCGGACGGTCCGTAGTGGCTGGTCACCGGGCGGGGGTGGGCCATCCCGGCGTCGAGCAGGCGGCGGGCCAGGCGCTGGGCCGAGGCCCGCTTGCCCACGGGCTGCCCTCCCCGCAGGCGGGTGACCAGGTGGGCGCCGGCCTCGGTGAGGCGCAGCACCCGGGTGGGCGAGCCCCCGACCAGGGCCCGCCCGTCGTCGACGACCCGGACGGAGGGGTCGAGGGCCAGGCGGAACTCCGGTGGGACCAACTTGGTCACCCCGCCAGTATGGCCCGCCCCCGCCGTCTGGATGCAGATCGGGGCACCAGTGTCGCTCGTTGCATCCAGACGGCCGGACGTCCGCGTCGGGTCAGTCGTACCAGCCGACGACGTCGACGATCACGTGGGTCGAGCCGGAGTTGTTGGCCAGCTGGATCATCCCCGAGGTGCCCACCTTCACGGTGACGGCGTTGGGGACGGTCTGGCCGGCCACGTAGTTCAGGTTCGACGCCGTGGGCTTGGCTACGCCGTTGGGCCACACCGTGAGGTGCGACGGCGCCGTCGGGCCGGTCACCGTCACGTTGAGCACGACGGCCTTGGCCGAGGCCGGCACCCCGCCGTTGCCGGCCACCTTGAGCTGGCGGGTCGCCGTCCCGAACGGGCTGTCGTACCCGCCGAGGCCGGTGCGGGTGTCGGCGATGCGGGCGGGCACGATCGGGGCGAAGTCGCCGCTCACGGCGCTGGTGGTGAAGTAGCCGACCACGTCGACGATGACGTGCACGCTGCCCTTGTTGTTGGTGATGGTGACCTTGCCGTTGGCGACCTTGGCCACGTCGAGGTTGGGGCGGGTCTCGCCCGCCGCCACGTTCAGGGTCGACAGCGGCGTCCCGACCGGCGCCCCCTTGGGCATGATCATCAGGTGGGTGGCGGTGCTCGGGCTCACGGCGGTGACGTTCATGACGACGGCGGTGGCCCCGGCCGGGATGCCGTTGACGCCGGCCACGGTCACGTCACGGGCCTGCCCCGCCCCCCAGGCGGTGTTGTACCCGCCGGTGCCGTCGCGGGAGTCGAGCACCCGGGTGGGGGTGATGCCGGTGAAGCGGGAGCCGGTGGCGTCGTTGCGGTAATAGCCGGCGATGTCGGCGATCACGTCCACGAACCCGGCGTTGTTGAAGATCCCGACCTTCCCGGCCGCCCCGGTCTGGACGGTGACGAGGTTGGCCGCGGTCTGCCCGGCTGCGAGGTTCAGGTTGGAGTTGCCCGGCATGGGCTGGTTCGACGGCCACACGGTGAGGTGGGTGGCGGCCGACGGGCCGGTCCCGGTGAGGTTGAGGACCACGGCGGTGGCGTCGGCGGGGACCCCGGCCACGCCGGCGACCTTCACGTAGCGGGTGAGCCCCGGGCCCCACTTGGTGTTGAAGCCGCCGGTGCCGTCGCGGGAGTCGAGGGCCCGCACGGGGACCATCGGGAAGTACCGGTTGGCGGCGGTGTCCGGCAGCGGGTCGGCGAAGCGCACCGCGAAGCCCTGCTGGTCGGGCAGGTTGTACACCTGGCCGTTCACCGTGAGGGTGGCCTCGGCCGAGCCGACCAGCACGAAGGCGCCGCTCACGGTGGCGGCCAGGCCGCGGGGCTCGTCGATGCCGCCGCCGCTCGCCACCGACGACCACAGCTCGGCGCCCGACGGCGAGAGGAGTCCGAGGACGATGTCGTCCCCGCCGCCGACCGAGCTCCGGGCGACCCCACCGAAGGTGAACGAGCCCGAGTACTTGATGGCGACGGCCACGTTGCCGGCGTCGTCGAAGGCGGCGGCGGTGGCGATGTCCGAGCTGGCCCCGCCGAGGGTGCGGGCCAGGCTGGTGGCACCGTTGGCGGTGTTGGCCAGGATCACGAACCCGTCGCGGAAGTTGCCGTTCGAGGTGAGCTGCCGGCCGTCGAACGACAGCGACTGGTTGAACCCGCCGGTGACGGCGACGGTGTCGCCGTGCACGGCCATCCGGCCGGCGCCGATCCCGTTCGGGCCGCCACCGGTGCGCACCCAGGTGGGGAAGCCGTTGCTGGCCAGGTGGGCGAGGTAGAGGCTCTGCCAGCCGTTGTCGGGCAGGGCGAAGAAGCCGATCTGGCTCGACGAGTTGTACTTGCCGTACAGGTAGATCTCGCCGTCGTCGGTGGTGGCGACGTCGAACACGTCGTCGGCGGCGTTGGCCGAGCCGACCGGCTCCAGCCACTCCTTGGTCCCGGCGCTGTCGAAGCGGGCGACGAAGCCGTCATCGCCACCGCCGGCGGCCTGGAGCGTCTGGCCGGCCAGGGTGAGGCTCTCGGTGAACTTGCCCGCCACCACGATGTGGCCGTCGGCGGTCACGTCGAGGGCCCGGCTCTTGTCGGCGAAGGGGCCGCTCATGTGGCGGACCCAGGTGGGGGCGCCGGCGGCGTCGAAGTGGGCGACGTACCCGTCGGAGGACCCGACGGCGTTGAGGGTCGACCCGGCGAGGGTGATCGAGGCGGTGAACGAGCCGACGATGGTGGCGTTGCCGGCGGCGTCGACGGCGATGTCGTAGGCGTCGTCGGTGCCGGTGGGCGTGCCGAGGCGGGTGGCCCACAGGGCGGTCCCGGCGGCGCTGTACTTGGCCACGTAGACGTCGTTCCAGCCCTGGGCGATGAGGGTCTTGCCGGCGATGCTGAAGCTGCCGCTGAACACCCCGACGACGTAGGCGTTGCCGGTGGCGTCGGTGTCGACGGCGACGGTGCGGTCGGGATCGCCGGTGGTGCCGCCCTGGTGGGCGAACCAGTCGATGCCGCCGGGCCCGGCGTGGGCCGGCGCGGCGCCGAGCACGCCCAGCGCGCCGGCGGCGGTCCCGGCCAGGAGGGCGCCGGTGGTCAGCTTGGCGCCCAGCCGGTGCCGGCGGGAGCGGGGACGGGTGGTGGTGGTCGTGTCCATGGTCTCCATGAGCCCGGCCGGCCGGCGTGCTTACGTCCACCCCAGGTGCCACCCGACACACCGCCCGGTGGGGTCGTCAGGAGAGGAGGGCGCCCAGGGCGGTGGGGACGGCGGCGGGGCCGGTGACCGTGGCGATGCGGGCGCCGGCGGCGGCGGCGAAGGCCCGGGCGTCCTCGTCGTCGCCGGCGGGGGCCAGCACGACCAGCTCGTCGAGGCGGCGGGCCGCGGCCACCGGGTCGGGGCCGGTGTTGGCCCGGGTGTCGGAGAGCAGCACGGTGATCCGGCGCTTGGCCCCGGACCGGGCCAGCTGCGCCGCCGCGGCCCGCAGGGCGGCCTCGAGGTCGGTGGGCCCGTGGCCCCGCAGGCGGAGCAGGTCGTCGGTGACGGCGGCCGGGGGCCGCCCTTCGCCCTGGCGCTGGAGGACGATGGTGCGGTTGCTGAAGGCCATGACGCTGTGGTCGGCCGGGGCTCGCCACGCCACCGCCGCCGCGGCGACCGCCGCCGTGGCCAGCCGCTCGCCGCCCATCGACCCGCTCCGGTCGACCACCAGGCAGAGCGCCGTGGCCGGGCGGTCGAGCTCGATCACGTGGAGCTCGTCGGCGGCCGGCGCGCGGCGGCCGGCGGCGGCGACCACCAGCCCGTCGAGCGAGCGGTCCAGGTCGAGGTCGCCGGATCCCCGATCGGCGGGGACCGACCGGGGCCGACCCACCCCTCGCGCTCGGGCCACGCCGGACCGGGCCACGTCGAGGAACACCCGCCCGGCCAGCCGGCGGGCCAGCACCCGCAACCGCTCGTCCACCGCCCCGGTGAGGTCGGCGAGCAGGGTCATCGCCGCGTCGGGGTGCTCGGCCATGAACTCGTCGAACGCCCCCTCGTCGAGGGCCCCGACCTCGGGTGAGATCTCCTGGAAGTCCGGTCGGCGCTCGAGGTCGCGACGCGACGCCCGGTCGTGGCGTTCCTCCTCGACGGCCCGGCGGGCGTCGTCGCCCTCGAGCATCTTGGGGCTGGGTTGGAACTGCTGACGGCCGCCCGGGGGCGGCGTCAGGCTTTTCCCTGATCGCCCTCGCCGCCGCTGTCGACGTCGCCGAACTCGCCGAACTCGGCCACCCACAGCTCCCGGACGATGTCGTCGGCGTGGCGGTCGGTGCCTTCGTGGAGCCGGATGCGCCCGCTGAGCGCGGCCAGGGCGGCGTCGAGGCCGGTGGCGCCGTCGGTCGGGCCCGTGCCCCGCAGCGCCGCCAGCTCCGCGGCGACGAGCACGAGGTCGATGGCGCCCCGGACCGACGAACCGACCCGCACCTCGGGATGGGCCCGGGTGGCCCGCACCACCCGCACGACCCGGGCGGCGATGTCGGGGTCGACCCCCGGCACGGCGCCGGCCACCACCGCCGTCTCGGCTTCGGCCGACTGGTAGCCCATGGTGACCCGGCACATGCGGTCGTAGACGGCGGAGGAGATCCGGGCCGTGCCGACGGCGTCGAAGGGGTTCATGGCGGCCACCAGCCGGAAGCCCGCCGCGGCTTCGATGCGCCCCAGCCGGGGGACGTGGAGCTCACCCTCGCTCATGACGGTGATCACCACGTTGAGGGTCTCCTCGGGCACCCGGTTGAGCTCCTCGATGTAGAGGAGCGAGCCGGCCCGCAGCGCGGTGATCAGCGGCCCGTCGACGAAGGCGTCGGCGGTGTAGCCGGCGTCGATCACCATCGGCGGGTCGAAGTGCCCGACGAGGCGGGCCGGGGTGAGCTCGGCGTTGCCCTCGACGAACACGAAGCCCGTGCCGCCGGCGTCGGCCACGGCCCGCAGCAGCGTGGACTTCCCGGTGCCGGGTGGACCCTCGAGCAGCACGTGGCGCCCCGACGCCATGGCGGCGAGGATGATCTCGATCTCACGGCGGCGCCCGACGACGCGGGCGTCGAGGGCGGCGGCGGTGGCCCGCAGGTCGGGGTTACTTGTAGACGAGGACGCCACGGATGTTCTTGCCGTCCCGCATGTCCTGGTAGCCCTGGTTGATCTCGTCGAGCGTGTAGGTGTTGGTGATGAGCTCGTCGAGCTTGAGCTTGCCGCTCTGGTACAGGCCGAGGAGGCGGGGGATGTCGTAGCGCGGGTTCGACGAGCCGAACAGCGTGCCGACCAGCTGCTTCTGCTGCATGGCCAGGTCGAAGAGGTTCAGCTGCACGTCGGTGGCGTTCATGTTGGCCACCGAGGTGTAGACGCAGCGGCCGCCCTTGCTGACGAGGCCCATGATCATGGCCAGGTCCTCGCCCTTGCCTTCGCCGGTGGTGACGATCACCTTGTTGGCGTTCTGGCCCCAGGTGAGCTCGGCCAGGAGGCCGGAGGCGTCCATGAGGCTGGCCACAGCGTGGGTGGCCCCGAACAGCTGGGCCTGCTCCCGCTTGAACTCCACCGGGTCGACGGCGATCACGTAGCGGGCGCCGGCCAGCGCCGCACCCTGCACCGCGTTCATGCCGACGCCGCCGGTGCCGACCACCACGACCGTCTCGCCCGGCTGCACGTCGGCGGCGTAGGTGGCCGAGCCCCAGCCGGTGGTGACGCCGCAGGCCACGAGGGCGGCCTTGTCGAGGGGGATGTCCTCGGGGATCTTCACCAGCGACGCCTGGTTGAGCACGCTGTGGTGGGCGAAGGCGCCGAGGCAGCACATGAGGGCCAGGTCCTTGCCGTCCTTGGTGTGGTGGCGGAAGGTGCCGTCGAGCTGGGTGCCGGCGAGCAGACCGGCACCGAGGTCGCACAGGTTGGAGTGGCCGGTGACGCAGCTCGGGCACCTGCCGCAGCTCGGCACGAAGGAGGTGACGACGTGGTCGCCGACGGCGAGGGTGTCGACCCCGGGGCCGACCTCCACCACGATGCCGGCACCCTCGTGGCCGCAGATGATCGGGTACTGCTGCCAGCCGAGCATGGCCGTGATCTCCGGGGGGAGGGCCATGTCGCCGGTGACGAGGTGTTCGTCGGAGTGACACATCCCGCAGGCGTGGAACTCCACGAGGGCCTCGCCCTGCTTGGGCGGATCGAGCTCGATCTCGTCCACGAGGTAGTCGGTGTGCGGCTCCCAGAGGATGGCGGCCTTGGTCTTCATCGGTTCCCCCTGACGGACGGGCATGGGCCCTCGGTACGAGCGGCGTCACCCTAGCGCGGGCCGTGTCGGGCGGACGTAGGCCGGCGCCCGTTCGGGCGCGATCGCTCGGGGTACCCTGTGCGGTCCCTCGGCGGGCGGGACGGCCAGCGAAGGTGCAACGGAAGGACGCTCGTGACGATGGTGACTGGGCCGGCCGGTGCCGGTGCGCCGCCCGCCGCCGCGGGCGCGTCCCCGGGTGCCGGTCCCGCGTTCGGCTACGACGATCCGTCCAGCCGCTCCGCCGCCTTCACACCGGTGCAGCGCTGGTCGGGCGTGGGGGTCCTGGTGCTGCTGGCCGGCGTCGTCGCCTTCTTCGCCCTCACCAGCCAGCCGGCGTCCACCGCCCGGCCCGACCTCTTCGGCGGGTCGCTGGTGCTGAGCAACGGCAGCCGTGACAACCCGACCGTGGTCGATCTCGCGTCGGGCAACCCCACGCTCATCCTCAGCGTCGGCGATCCGTTCGGGTTCCCGCTGAGCGACAGCAAGAACCAGCGCGCCAACCTCCGCTACATCCGCAGCACCGCCGGCGACTACGTGGTGAACCGCACCAATGGCGACACCAACCTGCTGCGCACCGACCACCTGGTGCTGAACCGCAAGCGCCCGTTCCGCATGCCCGCCGCCGCCGCCGGCGCGGGCGAGGTGCGGGGGGTCACCGCGGAGGCGGCGGGCGACCGGCTCTTCCTCGTCCGTCATGCCGCCACCGGGACCGATATCCAGCTCGTCGACGCCGAGATCGTCCGCCTGGCCGGCCCGTCGGCGCCGACCGGCGACGAACCGGGCCAGGCCAAGGGCATCGCCCTCGACGCCGGCTCGGCCGACGAGGAGACGGCGGCCGCCACCGCCGGCGACGCCCTCTACGTGCTCGTCGACCAGGGCAGCGGCGCGGGGGTCACGGGCCGCGAGCTGCGCCGCATCACCGAGCCCGAGAGCAAGGACGACCTGCTCCTGCGGTCCGAGACGGTCCTGCGGGCCGGCCCGAAGGCCGAGGTCGTCACCGCCGGCGACGGGGTGGCCGTGCTCGACCCCGACGCCGGGACCCTCACCGTGGTGCCGCCAGGGCCGTCGCCCACCACCCGGCCGATCGCCGTGCCCGAGTGGCAGGGGGCGGCCAGCCTGCTGCCGGCCGATGGCGGCGCCACCTCGGTGTGGGCGTTGGCCTTCTCCGGCGGCTCCTGGCGGGTTGCCGGGGCCGACCTCGTCACCGGCAAGGCCACGGCCGTGCTCGACGTCGCCCTCGACGGGCGGGCCGACGAGGCCGCCGCCCCCGTCGTCAACGGCACCACCCTCTACACGGCCAGCCGCACCAACGGTCGCATCATCGCCGTCGGCCTCGACGCCGTGGGCGGGCCGTCGGCCGTCGCCTTCCCCTACCCCGACGTCCCCGACGCCGACGGCCAGAGCGACCTGGCCCGCAACCCCGACGCCTACCGCGACGTCCACCTCTTCAGCATCGGCCCCCGGGTGGTCGTCAACGTCCCCTTCGCGAAGCGGGCGTCGCTGTTCGAGACCGACACCGGCGCCCGGCGCGAGATCGTCAAGACCGAGGCGCCCGAGCTCGACCCCACCGCCCCGCCCATCCCCGGCAACAAGCGCCAGGAGCGCAACGACGCCACCACCAGCTCCACGTCGAGCACCGCGTTGGCCCCGGGGCAGAGCAGCACCACCACGTCGTCGATCCAGGTCCAGAAGGAGCTGCCGTGCGAGGAGCGCGACCAGCAGCCCCGCAAGCCCCAGCTCGACGACGCCGTGCTGCCCTCGGCCCGGGAGGTGCGGATCGAGTGGACGTACACGCCGCAGGACCCGCGCGACTGCTTCCCGTCGCGCTACCGGATCGAGGTCAGCGACGGCGAGGGCAACACCACGCCGCCCCCCGAGCCGTTCTGGGTCGCCTCCACCGGCACCCGCCACGCCGCCGTCGTCACGGGGCTCCGGCCCAACCGTCGGTGGAAGGTCGTGGTGGTCGCCGCCCTGGGCCAGCGGGAGACCCCCAGCGATCCCCTCGACGTCCAGACCGCCGACACCGGGCCCGACCCGGCCAAGGCGCCGGTGAGCGACGGGTCGAGGGAGGGCGGGTGGAACGTGAGCTGGGACGCGTGTGCCGGGGACGCCTGCGACCGCCAGGCCGCCGAGTGGCAGATCACGCCCGACATCACCGCCTGCAACAACCCGATCCCCATCGCCGCCGTGCCGCCGTCCTTCGTCGTGCCCGGCCGAACCCACGGCCGGTTCGTCACCATCGACGAGCTCGGCCCCGACTTCGTGGGGGCCAGGGTGCGCTTCGGCATCGTGGGCGTCGACGGCCAGCTCCGCAGCGACACCACGGTGTGGACCGAGTGCGTGGAGGGATGGAAGGCCCCGGCCGTCGCCCCCGACTTCGACCTCTTCACCGAGCCGACCGGCGACACGTTCCGGCTGGTGGCCCGGGTCAACCCGCTGGTGCTCGATCCCCGCAAGGCCGGCAGCCAGGACGTGTCGTTGGTGTGGACGATCGACAACGTCTCGACCGGGCCGCCGTCGAAGGCCGAGTCGGTCACCAAGGACGGCCTCGCCCCCCAGACCAAGCACAGCGCCACGCTCCAGCTCACCCACCACGGCCGCTCCTCGGCCCAGGTCGAAAAGACGGTCACCACCAACCCGCTCCCGTGGACCAACCCCTCGTTCGAGCTCTCGCCGCTCGAGCGCGTGTCGCCCGACGACCACACCCCGGACTACGACCGGGCCAAGGTCTCGGTCACCGTCGGCAACCTCCTCCCGGGCGACTTCTCGGGCACGGCCACGGTGAAGTGCGGCTCGGTGATCGTGGCCACCGCGCCGTTCACGCTGGCCTCGCCCGGCGCCGTGCTCGGCCCGTTCACCTGGGACATCGCCGGCAACACCACCACGTGCTCGTTCGCCTTCACCCTCAGCGAGGTGGTGCCCCCCGGCGGCGCCCCCCGCTACAGCGCCGCCGCGGTGGGCCAGGGTCTCGCGCCCGTACCCACCAACGGCGTGCTGCCCGGCCCCAAGGCCGTGATCACCGTCGTCGGCTGGGAGACGCTCCCGCCCGACGGCACCAGCACCTACGACGCCACCGGGTACTGGAAGTGGGTCCCCGATCCGGCTCCCGCCCCGCCCACCCAGGGCACCTGGGTCGACAACGGCGTCGTGAAGGTCACCTACGACACGGGCCTGCTGCGGCCCGGCACCAAGCTGTCGGTGGCCGGCAACCCCGCCGCCGACTGTTCGCTCGTCCCGGCCACGGCGACGGGGGAGTGGCTCATCCCCGGCCACTGCTTCACCCTCGCCGCCGACGGCGTCACCGCCACGTCCACCGACCTCGCCGCCGTCACCACCTACTTCGGCCTCCCCGGCCTGTCGATGCTCGACGCGCCGATCGGGGTGTCGGACACCCCCCGCCTCCCCAAGCCCACCGCCCCGCCCCCCTGACCCCGGAGCCCCGATGACCGATCCGTCGCACTACGCGTCCCCCGCCCCTCCCGCCTTCGACCCCGCCGGCTTCGCGGCGCGGTTCGCCTCGCTCATCCGCAACACGGGGCTGGTGATCCACCTCGCCAGCGTGGGCCTCGTCACCGAGGGCCACCTCCTCCTGGAGGACGTGCTCGGTCCGGGGAAGACGTCCCGGGCCCGGGCCCTCGCCTCCTCGG
>JAKOVR010000093.1 GCA_029782025.1 Actinomycetes bacterium
ATCACCCAGATGCGCTGCCACGACGACGCCCACGCCTACCTCGAACGACGCATCGCCAACGGCAACACCAAGACCGAAGCGCTGCGAGCCCTCAAGCGACGCCTCTCCGACGTCGTCTACCGCTCCCTGCTCGCAGACACCCAACCCGCAGCCTCAGCGACCCCGCTCGCCGAGGCCGCTTGACATAGGAGCAAACCATGGGGAAGCTCACCCGCGACGAGGTCTACGCGTTCATCGAGGCCACCGGCCCCGGTGGGATGGCCCGCACCGCCAAGCTCGCCACCGTGCGGGCCGACGGGGCGCCGCACGTGGCCCCCGTCTGGGTCGCGGTCGACGGCGAGGACATCCTCTTCACCACCGATGCCGGCACGCTGAAGGGCAAGGCTCTCGCCCGTGACCCGCGGGTGGCGCTGTCGTTCGACGACGAGACGCCGCCCTACGCCTTCGCCATCGTCGAGGGCACGGTCACGATCTCCGAGGACCCCGAGGAGCTGCTGCGGTGGGCCACGGTGATCGGCGGCCGGTACATGGGCGCGGCCGAGGCCGACCGCTACGGCCGGCGCAACGCCGTGCCCGGCGAGCTCCTCGTCCGAGTGCATCCCACCAAGGTCTTCGGCGCCCGCGACGTCGCCAGCTGACCGTCTCTCCTGTGGGTGCGCAACGCATCGCGGAGCGATGCATTGCGCACCCACAGGAACCAGCACGACTCAGGGAAGGCGCGTCACGACGCCTTCGTCGACGAGCTGGTCGAGCACGGGGGCGACGCCCGCCGCGACCTCGGCCGGATCGGCGCCGTAGGCCTCCGCCAGCGCGGCGACGAGCTCGTCGAGCGACCACGGGTCGGCCAGCAGCTCCCAGAGCACCGACCCCGTGCCCTCGACGAACACCGGTTGGTCCTGGTCGCCCCGCCCGGCCAGCAGCAGCACGCCGTCCTCGAGCTGCCGGTGCAGCGCCTCCGGATGGCGCTGGTAGCGGGGAGGGGCGTCGGACACGCGGGATAGGGTCGCAGGCCATGTCCGCCGTCGCCAAGCTCCGTGCCGTCACCGCGGCCCTGGGCGCGGCGACCGAGCCGCGACCGCAGCAGGAGCGCATGGCCGCGCTGGTCGAGTCGGCGCTGGCCGAGCGCCGCCCGCTGGCGGTGCAGGCCGGCACCGGGGTGGGCAAGACCTTCGGCTACCTCACGCCGGCAATCGCCTGGGCCCGGGCCGAGAACCAGAAGATCGTCGTCGTCACCTCGTCGATCGCCCTCCAGGACCAGCTGGCCCGCAAGGACCTGCCCTTCCTGCGGGAGCACCACCCGGACCCCTTCACGTTCGTCGTGCTGAAGGGCCGCGCCAACTACCTCTGCGACGCCGCGCTGGCCGATGTCGGCCGGGCGCTGGCCCGGGAAGCGCAGGGCCAGCTGGATCTGGCCGCCCCGGGCGACGGCGACGGGGGTGGCAGCGGGTTCGAGGCGGTGCTCGACCAGGAGCTGTTGGGCCGGGTGGACCGCGGTCAGCTGACCCGGATCATCGCCTGGTCGGGCACCACCGCCGTGGGCGACCGGGCCGAGCTCGGCCGTGTGCTCGACGCCGAGCCCGACCCCGCCACCTGGGCCGCGGTGTCGGTGGCGCCCGGCGCGTGTCCGGGAGCCGACCGCTGCGCCCACGGCCGCGAGTGCCGCTACGAGAAGCAGCGCCGGGCCGCCTACGGCGCCGACGTGATCGTGGTCAACGCCCACCTGTACGGCGCCCATCTCGCCCTCGACGGTGGCCTCCTGCCCGCCCACGGCGCGGTGATCGTCGACGAGGCGCATGAGTTCGTCGACGCCGTGATCGGAGCGCTGTCCGTCGAGCTGAGCCGCGGCCGGGTGGCGCAGGTGGCACGGGTGGTCCGCTCCGTGCTGGCCGAGCCGCCGGCCGAGCTCCGCCAGCTCGAGGGGGCCGCGCAGCACGTCGACGAGACGCTCCGCCGGATGATCGAGGCCCGCGACACGGTGGGCCGGCCCCGACGACTCGCCGGCGGGATGAGCGAGGACGACGACCTCGTCGACGCCGTGGTGGCGCTCCTCCCGCCGCTGGTGGCGCTCACCTCGAACCTCCGCGAGGTGCGCGACCGGGTGGCCACCCTCGATCCGTCCGCCGGCGGTCGGATCGACGGGGCGATCGTGGCCGTCACGGGCCTGCACGCCGACATCACCGACCGCCTCCTCGAACCACCGGACCGCAAGGGGGAGGTGGTCTACCTCGAAGGGTCGGACCGCTTCGCCGCGGTGAAGGCCACCTCGATCACGGTCGGCGCCCGCCTGCGGACGATCGTGTGGGACGAGGGCGTGGTGCCGATCCTCACCTCGGCCACCCTGCCGCCCTCCATCCCGGCCGGGCTCGGCCTGCCCGATGCCGAGTGGGTGGACGTGGGCACGCCGTTCCCGTTCCGAGAGCACGCCCTGCTGTACGTCCCCAAGCACTTCCCGGAGCCCCGCGGCGCCACCATGGACCGGTGGCGGGCGCTGGCCACGGCCGAGCTCCTCGACATCATCGAGGCCGCCGGCGGCCGCACCCTCGCGCTCTTCACCACGAGCCGCGCCGTGGGGGACGCCGCCGCGGCCGCCCGCGCCCGCTTCCCCGACCTGCGCATCCTGGCCCAGGGCGAGCTCCCCAAGGCCGAGCTCACGGAGCGTTTCATCGCCGACGAGACCTCGTGCCTGTTCGCCACTGCCTCCTTCTGGACCGGGATCGACGCCCAGGGCGCCACCCTGCGGGCGGTGGTCATCGACAAGTTGCCGTTCCCGGTGCCCTCCGACCCGATCATCCAGGCCAAGGAGGAGCTCGTGGGCGCCGACGACGCCTTCGGCCTCGTGTCCGTCCCGGCCGCGGCGGTGCAGCTGGCCCAGGGGGCGGGGCGCCTCATCCGCACCGCCACCGACCAGGGCGTGGTGGCGGTGCTCGACCCCCGCCTGGCCACCAAGGCCTACCGGACGCAGATCCTGGCCTGCCTCCCGCCGATGAAGCGCACCATCGACCGGGACGAGGTCCTGTCGTTCCTCCGGTCCCTCCGGGGGCACGAGGCCCCCGACGCCGACCACTGACGACGCCGTCAGCTTCCCGTCACGTTGCTCGGCCACGCCACTACTTTCCGTGGTCGAAGTAGTCCATTTGACCACTTGCAGCGTTTCTGACGAACCGTCATAGTTACCTGAGTCACCGTCAGGTATCGGACCGACGGCTCACGACACGAAAGGCGGACCCGTGCGTTCCCCCCGTTCCGACCGTTTCCCTGCCCCCCGCCGCTCGCTCGGCTTCGCCGCCGCCCTGGCCGGCGCCGTGTCGCTGCTGCTGTCGGTCGCCCCGGCCCAGGCCGCCACCTCGCTCTCCCCGGGGTGGCTGGCGCAGCACACGCTGGCCGGCTCGCAGTGCTGGATCCTCACCAACGGCGCCCAGGCCCCCTACGCACCCAACGCCACCGCCAGCAGCTGGTCGAAGAAGCCGATGGCGTCGAACTGCCTGGTGTGGACGGCCTACGGCATCGGGTCGAACGGGCTCGGAACGGTCCTGTCGGTCGGCGATCAGAACATGCGCGGCCGGTGGACCAACTACGGCAACTCCGCCGCCCAGAACAGCCAGGCCTTCACCGGGAGCCTCAACACCTACAACGACGTGGCCGCCGACGGCACCACGTGGGTGGCGGTCGGCAACATGGGCCGCATCCAGCGCAGCACCAACGACGGCGTGGACTTCGCTGCAGCGTCGACGCCCAACAACGTGGCCGCCCTCGGGTTCGTCGAGCAGCACCACCACACCTGGATCACCGGCGGCGGGTCGACCCACCTCCTGTGGCGCTCGACCAATGGCGGCGCCTCGTGGACGGACGTGAGCCCGCCGTCGCGCAACAACGACGACGTGCAGACCACGTTCCAGGGCGCCACCTACGACGCCGTGCACGGCCGCTGGCTGGCCGTCGGGTCGATGGGCGAGATCTGGCAGAGCGTGGACGACGGGGCGTCGTGGACCCTCAACTTCGACTCCGACGCCAACGAGTGGTTCAGCGACGTCGACGCCGGCCCGACCGGCACCGTCCTGGTGGCCACCGCCGGGTGGGGTCGCTACTACCGGTCGACCGACGCCACCTCGTGGTTCGGCTCCAACTTCGACGTGGCCAACCTGCCCGCCTTCCGGGCGGTGAAGGCCGGCCCCTCCGGCGAGTGGATCATCGGCGGCCTCAACAACCGGATGTACTACTCGCTGAACGACGGCGTGACCTGGGTGGGGGCGACGGGCCTCCCGTCCACCCGCACCTGGGAGGACATCACCTACGCCTACGCCGCCGGCTGAGCTCGACCCTCGATCGGCCCGGTCGTGCCATCGTCGTCACGACCCGGGCCGATGGTCGGGAACACCAGGAGCAGCGTGACCACGATGCCGACCGTCGCGATGTAGGCCGGGAAGGCGGCGGCCGCCACCGACCACTCATCGACCGTCAGCAGGGTGATCAACGCGCTGGCTGCACCCAAGGTGAACACCAGCGGGTGCTCGGTCGAGGGCTCGCGATAGGACTTCACGAACGTGGGCACGCCGGCGAACGCGTCGGCGAGGATGCTGAGGCCGATGGCCACCACCCCTGAGCCGGTGAGCCGCCAGCCCACCACCGCCACCACCGACAGGGCACCGCAGACGACGTCGAGTCGACCGAGCTGCCAGAAGGCATCGCGGTTCACCGTGCTGGCGATCACGACCATGAACGGCCCGAACCCGACCATGAAGGTCATCAGCGACCGCAGGCCCACGCCTTCGGACAGCTCGGCGGCGAAGGCGATCATCGGGATCGCCGCCCACAGTCCCCAGGTCACACGGTTCGGGCGCGTCCGCCCGCGGAAGGTGGCCAGCACGTAGCTGCCACCGCCGACGATGTTGCAGCAGGCGGCGAGGAAGACGAACCGCTCGTCGAGCACGGCGGGCAGTCTGGCCGATCCCTACCGCCGACCGGCAGTTGCGGCGGCCTACCCGTCCGGGTGGCGCCGTGCCCGGGCGCTCCCGTAGAGCGCGGCAGCCCCGACGATCACCAGGGCGGAGCCGATGGACGCCAACCGCGCCGATTCGGCGCCGGTGTAGACGAGATGGTCGACCGGCGGGACCGGCGGCGACGGTGGACAACCGGCCGGCACCGTGCCACCGGCGACGGCGCAACCGAGGACGACCGGCACAGAGGCGACGAACGGCGAGCGCAGCATCCCGAACCCCAAGCCGCTGATCACGTGGGGCCCGGGCGGACACGTGGCCGGGATCACGCCGTCGGCGTGGCCCTGCGCGTCCGGACCGATGCTGATCGACCCCAGCGAGGTTGGGCCCGGGCAGTCGACGACGAGGGCAACGGAGCTGCCGGGCAGCCAACCGGTGGCGACGACGCCGACCGTCGCACCGGGCGCCGTGGTCGGCGGCGTGACCGTGAGCACCGGACCGACGGGGCAGAGGAGGTAGAGGTTGATGTCACCGAGGTAGTCGGTACAGGTCGTCTGGGCCGATGCTGCGCCACCCGCACCGACCGCGAGCCCGAGCGCCGCGGTGAGGCCGATCACGAACCCGACCACACGCCACCTCCGAATCCCCATGTCCCGAGGGTAGCTGCACGGCCGCCGGGGCCTCGGGAAGCTGATCACCCGCAGTAGCCTCGGGTCGGTGAGCGAGGGCAGGGCGGCGGGTTCGCCGGGCGCACGGCCGACCGATGACGTCGCCATATCGGCCCACCGAGGGTCGCCGGCGCGGTACCTGGTCCGATGGATCGCGCTCGGCGCGGTGTCCGGGGTGCTGGCCGGCGGCGCCGCCGCCGCGTTCCTCGTCACGCTCGCCGCGGTCACCGATATCCGCACCGCCAACGAATGGCTGCTCTGGCTCCTCCCCGTCGCGGGCTTCGCCGTCGGCGCGGCCTACCACCACGGCGGCGGGCGCGCCGGCGGCGGGAGCAACCTGATCATCGACGAGATCCACGAGCCCAAGGCGTGGCTCCCCCGTCGTATGGCGCCGCTCATCTACGCCGGCACCATCGTCACCCACCTCTTCGGCGGATCGGCCGGTCGTGAAGGTACGGCGATCCAGATGTCGGGGGGGCTCACGGACTGGTTCGCCCGACTGGTCCGTCTCCCGCTCGCCGACCGGCGCCCCCTCCTCATCGCGGCCATCGCCGGCGGATTCGGCGCCGTGTTCGGCGTCCCCGTCGCCGGGTGCGTGTTCGCCCTCGAGGTGCAGTCGGTCCACCGGATCCGGTTCGACGCGCTCGTCCCCGCCCTGACCGCGTCGGTCGTCGGCGACCAGGTGGTGCGGGCGCTCGGCGTGCACCACACGCCCGTGCCCCGGATCCCCGGCGTCGACCTCACCGCCGCCACCCTCGGCAAGGTGGCGCTGGCCGGCGTGGCCTTCGGGCTGTGCGCCACCGTCTTCGTCGAGCTCACCCACGGTCTCAAGCGCCTCGCCGCCCGGGTGATCGCCTACCCCCCGCTGCGGCCGGTCGTCGGCGCCGTGGCCGTGATCGGCCTCACCCTCCTCCTCGGCACCCGCGACTACCTCGGTCTGTCGATCCCGCTCATCACCGACGCCCTGCGCGGGGCAACCACCGTGGCCACGTTCGCGTTCGCCCTCAAGCTGCTGTTCACGTCGATCACCCTCGGCTCGGGCTTCCAGGGCGGTGAGGTGACCCCGCTGTTCGTGATCGGCTCGGCCCTCGGTGCCACCCTCGGGACGGCGCTCGGGCTCCCCGTCCCGGTCGCCGCGGCCATGGGCTTCGTCGCCGTGTTCGCCGGCGCCACGAACACGCCGCTCGCCTGCACGATCATGGCCGTCGAGCTGTTCGGCCCCGGCCCCGTGGTTCCGGTCGCCATGGCTTGCGTCGTCGCCTACATCGCCTCGAGCCACCGCTCGATCTACACCAGCCAACGGCTCGACGCCCCCGAGCACGGGCCTGCAGTTCGGACGGTCGGCGACCTGCGCCACCAGCGGTCGAACCGGCGGTCGATCCGTCGCCGTCCCGAACGCTGAGCCGCCGCCCGTGCAGGCGCCGTCAAACGGACACCCGAGGGAGGCGCGGCTGTGCGGGTGATCAGGACGGTGTCATCCCCGGATGCGCTGTCGTGGCTCGGGGAAGCGACAGCCGCTGCCCGTCCTACTCCGGTAGGCTTACGGTATGACCACCACGAAGCGCAAGGTATCGGTCTCGCTCGACGAGGACCTCGTTGCCGAACTCGAAGCTGGCGGCGAAGCGCTGTCGACCCAGGTGAACGACGCGATCCGAGTCGAATTGTCGCGCCGGCGCCGGCACCGCCTGCTGGACGAGATGCTCGCCGAGCTCGAAGGAACGCACGGGCCCGCAGATGAGCGCCTCGTGCAGAAGTACGTGGAGCTCCTCGGATGAGCCGCGTGTTGGTCCTCGATGCCGAGGCCCTCTCCAGCCTGGCCCGCGAACGTGGCCCGCGCTTTCGCGAGGTTCGGGCAGCGATGGAAGCCGCTCGTCGGCTGAAACGCGACGTCGTCACACCAGCGGTGATCCTCGCCGAGCTATACCGCGGTCGAGGTCATAATCAGGTCGTCGATGCATGCCTGAGCCGTGAGACGTTCATCGACGTGCGCGACACCGACCGCGAGTTTGCACGCTACGTCGGCGGAGTTCTCAGCGCCGCCGACGCTGACTCGGGTGACATCGCGGATGCCCACGCGGTCGCGACCGCCGTCGAAGCCGGTGGCGGCGTGATCCTGACTGGCGACCCCAGCGATCTCGAGCGACTTGCCGCCGCGTACCCCAACATCCACATCGCCCCGATCTGATCATTTGGGCACTCGCGTCCCAGATCACCAGCCCGCCCAAGGATCCCGATCGGGCAGGCCGCCGTCGCTGTCTCGTCGGCTCCGCCCACCGATCGCGGAGAAGATGCGGATGGGATGCCCCCGCTCACGACCTCACCGATGCCATCGATGAGTTCGTTGCCCGCGTGCGCCTTCGCCCATCACTCGTCACGTCACCGTGACGATCACGATGAACGGCGTCGGCACCGTCCCAGGAGGCGTCGGGTCGAGGCCGCTCGTGTACGTGAACGTCAGCTCCGCGGTCCCTCGTTCCACCGCGTCGAAGGTGAGCTCGTAGGCGTGACCCGTCCCGGCGGAGGCTGTGTCGACGAGCAGGACCTGGGCGCTCTCCGCGGGTGTGACGTGCCACGTCGCTGTCGGGTCCTTCGTGAAGTCGTAGCGAAAGCGCGTCCCGAGCGGAACGGAGACCTTCGTATCCTTCGCGCTGAACGTCTTCGTCACCTTCGCGTCGAGCGGAAGCCGCCGATCGATCGTCACGGCGGTGTCCGTGGGACCGGTCCTCGCGGTGACGCCAGTAGGCGGTGTCCGGACGAAGAGTGATCCCGAGGTCGCCTGCTGCTCGACGCCACAACCAACGACGAGGAAGGCCAGCCCAATTGCGAGACCGTTCGGGCGTCGGGCGATCCGGTGGTGCACCACGGTCGCCGACCGTATCGCCGATCGGTCCGACGCCATGGTCTCCAGGCGCTCCGCAATCGGGCGGTGCCACTTCACAGGCTGGCGGGTCAGCAGTGGCGCCCACGACCCCGATCAACAGATCGGCGCGGCCGAGCGGTCCGCCGGACCGGCCCCCTCCCGTGCCGTGGGCCCCCAGCCTCGAATCGCATGCTTCTGGTGGGCGATGAGGGAGTCGAACCCCCGACCCCTTGCGCGTCATGCAAGTGCTCTAACCAACTGAGCTAATCGCCCGAAGAGGGCCGTACCCTACCAGCCGACGCGACCCGGACAGAATCCGTTCGGGCTCCGACTCCCGCGTGCCGCACCATGGTCCGCACCCGCCACTCGAACCGATGACTCCGCTCCCCCGCTCCCAGTTCCCCGTCACCCGCCACCATCGGTTCTTCAACCACGCCGGCGTGACACCGCTCCCCGTCGTCGCCGCCGAGGCCATCAGCCGGTGCACGGATGCGTTCGTGACCGGCGGGAGCGTCGCCCTCGATCCGGTCGAGGCGAGGCAGGAGGAGATCCGGGTGATCGCCGCTCAGCTGCTCGGCGTGCCCGACCACACCGTCGCCTTCGTGAAGAACACCACCGAGGGCCTGTCCTTCGTGGCCAACGGCTTGCGGTGGTCGCCCGGCGACCGTGTGGTGCTGCCCGCCTGCGAGTTCCCGAGCAACGCCTACCCGTGGCTGGCCCTGCGCGACCTCGGTGTGCAGGTCGACTTCGTCGAGCCCGTCGGCCCCGGCCAGGCTCTCCCAGTGGAGCAGTTCGAGCAGGCCCTGCGGGCCGCCCCCACCCGACTGGTGGCCACCAGCTGGGTCCAGTTCGGCCGCGGGTGGCGGACCGACCTCGCCGGGCTCGCCTCGCTGTGCCACGAGCACGGCGCGCTGCTGTGCGTCGACGTGATCCAGGGTCTCGGGCTCCTCCCGGCCGACCTGGCCGCGTGGGGCGTCGACTTCGCCGCCGCCGACGCCCACAAGTGGATGCTCGGCCCGCTCGGTGTCGGCCTGTTCTACGTGGCCGAGGAGCACATCGACCTCCTGCGCCCGATGGAACCGGGCTGGGCCAGCGTCCAGCACCGCGATGACTACGACCGGCTGGAGCTGGCCTTCGACCCGACCGCCCGCCGGTTCGAGGGCGGCAGCTTCAACAACATCACGATCGAGGGGATGGGGGCGTCGATCGAGCTGCTGCTGGAGGCCGGCGTCGATGCCGTGTGGCGCCACGTCGACGAGCTCGACCGGCGGCTCACCGAGGGCCTGACGGCGATCGGGGTGGAGGTCCTGAGCGACCGGTCGGGCGACGGGCGCAGCGGCATCGTGGCCTTCGCCGCCCCCGGCGGCGACCCCGCCGAGTCGGCCGCCGCGCTGCAGGCCGACGGGTTCGTGACCGCCGCCCGGTCCGGGGCCGTGCGGGTGTCCCCCCACGGCTACAACACGGCCGACGAGATCGACGAGCTGGTCGCCGCCGTCGAGCGCCTCGCCCGGGCTGCGCGCTGACGCGCACCCTGACGCGGCCAGCGAGCCGTCGACGCACCGTGCCACACTGCGGCATGGACTATCGCCAACTCGTCCGCATCCTCGCCGCCGGCCGCATCGTCATCGGCGGTGCCCTCACGATCGTCCCCGGGTTCGCGGGGGCGATGTGGATCGGCGACATCGCCCGTGACCCGCGGGTGAAGGTGATGATCCGAGCCATGGGCATCCGCGACCTCGCGCTCGGCGCGGGGCTGTACCGCGCCCTGTCCACCGGCGCCCCCACGCGAGACTGGGCCGTCCTCGGCGGCGTCAGCGATCTGGTCGACGCCGGGGCCACGGTGCTGGGGGCCCGGCGCATCGGGGTGCTCAAGGCGCTCCCCACGCTGGCCGTCGCCGGGGGCTCGGCGGCGATCCACCTCAGCGCCACCGACCAGCTCGACTGAGGGCCTGATGGCCGGGCCGGCCGCCGCCCCGCTCTTCGGCCGCTCCGCCGAGCTCGCCGTCGTGACCGGCACCCTCCGCGGTGCCGGCGCAACGGGCCAAGGCAGCGGCGTCCTGGTCGTGCGCGGCGAGGCCGGCTCGGGCAAGACGCGCCTCGCCGCCGAGGCCACGGCGTCGGTCGGAACCGAGGTCGACGTGCTCTGGGGGAGGGCGACCTCGGGCGGAGCCGCGGATCCCTACCGTCCACTCGCCGAGATCGCCCTCGCCGCGCTGCGCCGGGGCGCGTCGCTCAGCGCTCCCCCTCTCGCGCCGTACCTCCCGTCGCTCGCCCGGCTCGTCCCCACCGGTGTCGCCGTCGCTCCGGCCGGAGAGGGCACGGCCCTCGCCGTGGCCGAGGGTCTGTTCCTCCTGCTCGACCACATGACCGTCAGCCGCCCGGTGGCCGTCGTGGTCGACGACGCCCACTGGGTCGACGCCGACACGGCCGCCGCCCTCGAGTACCTGGCGTTCCAGATCGCCGGGGCACCGAAGCTCGGCATGGCGATGCTCGTCCGCGCCGACGAGCCGGGCCCCGAGGCCGAACGAATGGAGGCCATCGTCGACCACCTCGTGGCGTCCCGCACGGCACGAGAGGTGCAGCTCGCGCCGCTGTCGTCCGACGCCATCGCCGCACTGGCCACCGCGGTGGCCGCAGGCTGCGTCGACCGGCCCGATGCCGCCGACGTGCCCCTCCCTGATCGGTTCGTCACCGCCATCGCTCGCCAGACCGAAGGACGCCCCTTCCTCGTCGAGGAGCTCGTTGCCGCGGCCGCCGACCAGGGCGCGTTGCGCTTCGACGCCGGTCGATGGCAGGTCGACGATCGCCTCGAACCTGCCGTCCCCCGCCCCTGGGCGAACGCCATCGGCGCCCGGCTGGCCGCACTCGGGCCGACCGAGGCACAGCTGTTGGCCGACGCAGCCGTCCTCGGCCGGACGGTCGACGTCGCCGTGCTCCTCGCCGCGGGCCACGCACCGGCCGCCATCGACGTCGCCCTCGACGCCGGGCGCCGGTTGCGGCT
This sequence comes from Actinomycetes bacterium, assembly GCA_029782025.1. Classification (GTDB taxonomy): domain Bacteria; phylum Actinomycetota; class Acidimicrobiia; order Acidimicrobiales; family Acidimicrobilacustridaceae; genus JAKOVR01. The sequence goes on from JAKOVR010000093.1 coordinate 11,464, forward strand.
GCTGTCCGCCGACGATGCCGACGGTGCGCTCCGGTTCCGGCACGCCCTCACCCAGGAGGCGATCGCCTCGGCGATGCTCCCCCACCAGCGGGCCGAGATCTCCAGCCGGCTGGCCGACGCCGTCGTCGCGGCCCACCCGACCCCCGACGTCGAGTGGAGCGGCCGTTGTGCCGACCTCCTCCACGCCGCCGGGCGGGCCGAGGAAGCCGCAGGGCGCATGACCGACACCGCTCGGCAACTCCTCGATCGGGGGGAGCCCGCCGCAGCGGTGACCTGGCTGGACCGAGCCCGGGCCCTCGGCGACGACGCCCGAACCAGGACGACCGCCGACATGCTGCTGGTCGAGGCCCTCGCCCTGAGCGGCGACGCCGAGCGCACGCGCACCATCGGCTACGGCCTCCTGCGCCAGCTCGAAGCCGAGGGCGCCCCCGCGGCGCAAACGGCGCCGGTGCGGCTCCATCTCGCCCGGGCCGGGCAGGCCACCGGGCTGTGGCGGGAAGCCGCCACCGTCCTCGATCGCCTGCTCGAGTCGGTGGGCCCGCCAGGGCCGGAAGGCGAGAATGCGCTCGCACCCTGGCGCGAACGCGCCTCAGCGCTCGCTGCCCTCGTCGCGTTGGAGGAGGGCGACACGGCGACCGCGGAAGCCCTCGCGGCACCCATCGCGGCCGCGCCATCGGCCGCGGCCGACGCCCGGTGCGAGGCCTACGAGGTGCTGGGACGCGCCGCCCGCACCCGGGACCTCGACGCCGCCGAGCAGGCGTTCCGGCGCGGCCTCGGCGTGGCCCGCGACGCCGGCCTGGCGGTGTGGCGCGCCCGCGCCCTCCACGAACTCGGTACCATCGGCCAGCTCGACCGGCTCGCCGTCGCTGGTCTCGAAGACGCCCGGACCGCAGCCATCGAGGCCGGCGCCCCCGGGGTGCTCGCCGCCATTGAGCTCCACCTCGGCGCCATGCACGGGGTGCGCTTCGAGCCCGACCGGGCGCTCGAAACGTCTCAGCACGCCGTCGAGCTGAGCGAGCGGCTCGGGCGGGCGCACCAAGCGCTCTTCGGGCACATCGTGGTGGCCCAGGCCCACGCCGTCGCCGGGCGCCGCACCCTCGTGGACCGTGCGCTCGAACCGGTCCTGTCGGCGGCCGGCGACGACCCCGAGGTCGGCGCCTACGCCTGGGGTCAATGCCGAGCGCTGGCGTCGATCGTGGCCGGCGACCTCGATCAGGCCACCACCGAGCTCGACCTCGCAGCAGCCTGCGTCGCTCGCGGACGGGCCGGCACCGTGTCCGCCGGCCCGTACCGGGGCCTCTGGCTGTTGCTCGACGCCAGGCGCGGCGACGATCCACCGGCGGTCGATGTTCCGACCGCGGCGCTGCGGGCGGCGATCGACGACGAGGCGGCACGGGTCGCCGCCATCACCCAGGGGATGTCCGCGTTCGCTGACGCCATCCGGGTGGGGCGCAGCGCCGACCCGGCCGACGCCGGCCGGGCCGGTGCTCTGGTGACGGCCGGGCTCGCCCGCTTCGCATCGCTCGAGGGGCAGCCCGGCTACCGCAGCATCGGGTTGTTGGTCGTGGCCGAATGCGCCCTGGCCGACGGGTGGGGCGAGCCCGATCGCTGGCTCCTCGACGCCGCGTCGTTCTTCGAGACCGCCGGGCTCGACGGTGCCTCCCGCCTCGTCCGCGACCTGCTCCGGCGGGCCGGCGTACCCGAACGTCGGCGCGGCCGCGGGACGTCGACCGTGCCGGGGGCCCTGGCCGCCATCGGGGTCACCAGCCGGGAGATGGACGTGCTACGTCTGGTGGCCGAAGGGCTGACCAACAAGGCCATCGCCGATCGCCTGTACCTCTCGCCCCGGACCGTGAAGACCCACGTCGAGAACCTTCTGGCCAAGACCGGCAGCTCGAGCCGGACGCAGCTGGCGGGCGTCCTCGGCCGAGCCGAGGACGCCTAACTCGGCCACATGGCCGATCCGGCCGCCGGTCCGCATCCGGAAGATGGTCGTACCGGCCGGCGAGAAGCGCCGGGACGACCACCAAGGAGCCCAGATGTCTCAGACCAGCACCACCGCCCCGACCCACGGCCACGCCGATGCCGGGGAGCACCCCAACGCCACCCTGGCCCGCCAACTCGTGGACGCCTTCCTCCGCGGCGACATGGGTGGCGTCGCCGCCGCGCTCGCCCCCGACGCGGTGTGGGAGTTCCCCGGCGACAGCGTGCTGAACGGCACGTACGTCGGACCCGACGAGATCGTCGGGTTCCTCGGTCGGTCCTTCGAGCTCTCCGGGGGCACGCTCTCGCTGGAGCTCATCGACGTGATGGGCTCCGACTGGGGGGCCACCCACATCCAGCGCGTCCGGGCCGGCGGCGACGGGCGCAGCCTCGACGGGGTCGAGATCCTGTCGCACGAGATCCGCGACGGGAAGATCGTGCGCACCTACCACCGATCCGACTCCCCGGCGCTCACGGCCTACTTCGGCCGGGCGTGAGCGCCGTGTCCGGTTCCATCGCGGCGTCCCGGCCCACCGGGTCGGCGGTGGAACCGGACATGCCCGGACCGGCCGACGGTGCGCCCGGTCAGGACCCTGGAGGCCGCGGGCGGAATCGAACCGCCGTACGAGGCTTTGCAGGCCTCTGCCTAAGCCACTCGGCCACGCGGCCAGGGAGCGCAAACCATAGCCTGGGGCCCGCCCCGACCGGGAAGCCTGTTGTGACCGACGCCCAACCCCCCGACGAAGAGCACGAGACCGTGGTGGCGGCGGCCGACGCCCGCCCGTCGCTGTCGGGCCGACTCCTCGCGCTCCCGGCCTGGGCGCGGGTCCTCGTCGGGGTGGTGGGCGTGGTGCTGGCGTTGGCCCTCCTCGCCGTCGGGCTCGGCAGCTTCGACACGGGGTCGGCGCCCGTCTCCGTCCCCGGCTCGGTGATCCACCGCCCGGCCACCACGCGGTAGCGGGCCGCCGGACCATCGCCGGTGCACGTTCTCGTCCCGACGATTTCGCCGGTGCAGTTGCACGGCAGGAGACCGGGGAAGCGCGCCGGCGATCGGGTGGGGTCGAGGAACGACACCAGCGATGGGCGGGCCGGGCCGAACCGACACGGGAACCACACGGGTCCGCCGGTAGCATCGCCGCCATGACAAGGTCCTTCGGGGGAATCGTCCAACGTCGACGAGGGGCCGCCATCACGTTGGCGGGAGCGCTGCTCGTGGGCGCCGCGGCGTGCAGTGGGTCCACGACCGGCACCGGCGCCGGCGGGGCGGGCACCGGCGGGACGGGTTCGACGCCGGGATCGAACGGGGTCACCGTCGGCGGCACGGGCAAGGTCGGCGGGCGGACCACCGGCGTCCACCTGCCCGTCGATGCGTCGGCGGCCGCCGCCAACCCGCAACGGGAGGACCGCACCGCGACGTCGGCCTGGGCCAACACCGGGCCCGAGGTGCAGCACCTCCACTTCACGGTCGGCCCGATCGACATCAAGTCCGGCCAGAACAACATCGCCTACACCGGCGCCGACATCCCCCGGCCCGACCGCGACGGGTACATCGTGGGCATCCACCCCGACCTGAAGTACGCCGACGGTCGCACCCCCGGCGTCGACGACGTGCACCTCCACCACGCCGTGTGGGTCAACCTGAGCGGCAAGGACCCGACCGCCCCCGGCCTGCCCGAGCGGTTCTTCGCCGCCGGGGAGGAGAAGACGATCATGCGGTCGCCGGCCGGCTACGGGTACCCGTACAAGACCACCGACATGTGGCTCCTCAACTACATGATCCACAACCTCTGGCCGGAGCAGAAGCAGGTGTGGGTCGTCTACGACATCGACTTCATCCCCGCCGATGCCGCCTCGGCCAAGGGGATCAAGGCCGCCCACCCGTTGTGGCTCGACGTCCAGAACGGGAACATCTACCCCGTGTTCGACGCCCTCAAGGGCACCGGCACCGACGGGATCTTCACCTTCCCCGACGACAAGCCCGACCCCTACGGCGTGGCCGCGGCCTCGGCCGGCTCGACCACCACCACCGCCGCTGCGGGTGACGGCACCGACACCACGCAACGGCGGCGGCGCGGCCCCGGCGGGTATCGCGGGCCGCCGCGCCCGAGTGGCCCGCTCAACGTGTGGACCGTCGACAAGGACATGACCCTCATCGGCACCGGCGCCCACCTCCACCCCGGCGGGATCTACAGCGATCTGGTCCTGCGCCGGTCCGGCGCCACCGCCGACGCCGCCTCGGGCGCCGCCGCGGTGGCCGACGGCGACGCGGTGCGGTTGTTCCGCTCCGAGGCCGTCTACTACGAGCCCGCGGGCGCGGTCTCGTGGGATCTGTCGATGACCGCGACCCCGCCCGACTGGCGGGTGGGCCTCCGCCAGGGCGACCAGCTCGTCCTCAACGCCACCTACGACGTGAGCAAGGCGTCCTGGTACGAGTCGATGGGCATCATGGTCGCGTGGGTGTCGGACGAGACGGGCGGGCCCGATCCGTTCGCGGTGCGGGTCGACCGCATCGGCCAGGTCAGCCACGGCCACCTCCCCGAGAACGACAACCACGGCGGCGACACGTCGGCCGGCAACCGCACCGGCGCCGGGCTGCTCCCCGACATGACCAAGCTCACCCAGACGGTCGACACCGACAAGGTCGACATCAAGGACTACGTCTACGCCCCTGGCGACATGGCCAACTACGACGTCGTGCCCCAGGTCAAGCCCGGCGGCAAGCTCCGGTTCAACAACATCGACAGCCCGCTCGAGAACGGGATCTGGCACACGATCACCGCCTGCAAGGCGCCATGCAACCTGTCGACCGGGATCGCGTACCCGTTGGCCGACGGCGACACCGTGTTCGACTCGGGGCAGCTCGGCGAGGCCGGCCCGCCGACCGCCGGTCGGACCGACTGGACCGTCCCCACCGACCTCACCCCCGGGCTCTACACCTACTTCTGCCGGGTCCATCCCTTCATGCGGGGCGCCTTCAAGGTGGCGCAGTAGCGGGCGAGGCCGCCCGGTCGCCGCGACGGCCCGCCGCCAGAGCAGGGTCCCCGGGAAGAACGGGACGCCGACCGGGGTTGGGGCGGGCATGACGACCCTTGTCCAGGAGATCCCCATCCACCGCCTCGACGGCACGCCCACGTCCCTCGCCGACTTCGCCGGCCAGGTGGTGTTGCTGGTGAACGTCGCCTCGAAGTGCGGCCTCACGCCGCAGTACACGGCGCTCGAGCAGCTGCAGAAGACCTACGGCGACCGCGGGTTCACCGTGGTCGGGGTGCCGTGCAACCAGTTCCTCGGCCAAGAGCCCGGGACCCCGGAGGAGATCGCCGAGTTCTGCTCGACCAGCTACGGGGTGACCTTCCCGCTGCTGGAGAAGATCGAGGTCAACGGTGAGGGTCGCCACGCCCTCTACGCCGAGCTCACCCAGGTGGCCGACGACGGCGGGCACGACGGCGACATCCGCTGGAACTTCGAGAAGTTCCTCGTGGACCGCGACGGCAACATCGTCGCCCGCTTCGCCCCCACCACCGTGCCCGACGACCCGGCGGTCATCGCCGCCATCGAGTCCCACCTCTGACCGCTCATCTCTGACAGCCAGCCTGCCCGTCTCCATCCCGACACACCCTTGGGTGCGTAAGGGCGCGCATAGCGCACCCTTACGCACCCAAGGGGTCGGGCCGGAGGTCAGGCGTTCTTGGGCAGCGCCGAGAACGGCATCGTCTTGTCGTTGTTCGGCTCCTTGGGGAGGCCGAGGACGCGCTCGCCGATGATGTTGCGCTGGATCTGATCGGTGCCGCCGTAGATCGACGGACCCTGGGCGAAGAGCGCGGTGCCGGTGATCATCGGCAGGAACGGGTTGCCGGTCGCCTCGTCGAGCGACTTCTGCTGCTCCGGGGTGTAGGCGTGCAGCATGCCGGCCGGGCCGACCAGCCGCAGGCCGAGGTCGCGGGACAGCCGCATCATCTCGCTCATCGAGAGCTTGGCGATGTTGGCGATGCCCGGCACGTCCTTGCCCGCCGCCTTGGCCGCCTTGAGCCGGAGGTTGTTCATGCGCCCGAGCTCCGCCAGCGTGTAGAGCTTGACCAGCTCCTGGCGGATGGTCGGGTCGGTGTTCTGCCCGGACCCCTTGGCCAGGTCGATGTAGAGCTTGGCGCTGGCGGAGAACACCCCGCCGCCGCCACCGCCCGACGATCGGCGCCGGGGCTTGCCCCCGGCCGGCACGAAGTCTCCCACCCGCTTCTCGAGGTGGCCGGCGAGCGTCCCGGGGATCGCGGCGCCGCCGTGGGCGGACCCGCCGCCGGAGCCGAGGCCCTGACGCTCGAACATGAGGGTGCTGTTGGCGACGGCCCAGCCCTGGTTCAGCCCACCGATCACGGCGTCCTTGGCCACGCGGGCCTCCTCCATGAACACCTCGTTGAACATGGCGTGGCCGGTCATCTCCCGCAGCGGGCGGATCTCCACCTGGGGCTGGTGCATGTCGAAGGCGAAGTAGGTGATGCCCTGGTGCTTGGGCACGTCGGGGTCGGTGCGGGCGATGAGCATGCCGAGGTCGGCCCACTGCCCGGCCGAGGTCCAGACCTTCTGGCCGGTCACGATGTACTCGTCGCCGTCCTCGATGGCCTTGGTGGTGAGGCCGGCGAGGTCAGAGCCGGCGCCGGGCTCGCTGAAGAGCTGGCACCAGCCCTTCTGCCCGGTGACGATGTCACGCACGTAGATGTCGATCTGCTCCTGCGTGCCGTGGGTGGCGATGGTCGGCGCGGCGAGCAGCAGGCCGAGCCCGCCGGGGGCGCCGAGGGCGCCGAACTCGCCGATGGTGTCCTGCACCCGCACGGTGTCGTTGCGGGACAGCCCCCGCCCGTAGGCGTTGGTGGGGAGGCTGGGCGCCGCCCACCCGGCGAGGCCGAGCCGCTCCCACCACTGGGCCACGGTGAGGTCCGGGTCCCAGTTCTCCTCGAGCCACGTCGTGAGCTCGTCGGTCAGCTCGTCGGCGTCACGGGGTTCGTCGGTTTCGGTGGTGCTCATGGGTTCACCTCGGTGGTTGGCGATCACGGATCGGGATGGTCGGTGGGACGGGTCGGGTCAGGTGGGGACGGGACGATCAGGGTGCAGGGGCGAAGGCGCCGATCACCGTGTCGATGACCGACGCCCAGGCCTCGGGGTCGGGGCGGTCGAGCTGCAGGGCGCGCACGACCAGGGAGCCGAGGGCGAGGGTGGTGCACAGACGAGCGACGACGTCCGGCGACAGGTCGGCGTCGATGTCGCCGGCCCGCTGCGCCTCGTGGATGAGCAGCGCCAGCTCGGTCTCCCGGGTGGCGACGTTCTTGCGCAGCATCTTGGCCACATCGGGGTCGCGGCGGGCCGCGCCGACGGCTTCGACCAGCAACGCTCCGTCGCCCTTGCGGCCCGAACCGACCGACACGCCGAGCCGGCGCATCAGGTCGACCACGGAGTCGGCCGCCTCGCCGGCGAGCAGGCCGTCGAGCGCGCCCGACCCCCGGGAGCGGATGGCCTCGCTGAGCAGGTCGGCCTTGGTGCCGTAGTGGGCGTAGATGGCGCCGGTGGTGAGGCCGGCCCGCTTGGCGATCTCGGCCACGCGGGCGCCCTCGTAGCCGCGGTCGGCGAACACGTCCGCGGCGGCGTCGACCAGCCGCTCTCTCGTCTCGTCGGCGGTGACCCCCGCTCGCCGGCCCATGCCACCAAAATAACGAACGTTCTTTTTCCTGTCCAGCGGGGCGCCGCCCCACCGACGGGGGCGCCCCGCTACAGCCCCATGACGGCGCGGGTGATGCGGTCCCGGAGCGGCGTCGGGGTGAGGGCGAACGCCGCCGCCAGCACGTGGGCGTCGGCCCCGACGAGATACCGGGGCTTGGGTGAACGGAGGGAGAGAGCCCGGGCGATCACGCGGGCGCAGGCCGCCGGGTCACCCATGAGCGGGCTGGTGAGCTCCATGGTGCGCCGGGCCCGCGTGTACGCGGTGCCGTAGCGGCTGGCGGCGGCCCCCTGCTCGGTGTCGTGGTCGAACTCCTCCCAGATGCCCGTGCGGAACCCGCCCGGCTCGATCAGCACCACCTGGACCCCATCGGCGGCGACCTCCATGCGCAGCGCGTCGGTGACGCCCTCGAGCGCGTGCTTGCTGGCCTGGTACCACCCGCTGAGGGGCGTGGTGGTGCGCCCGTAGATGGACGACACGTTGACGATCCGACCCCCGTCGCCCCGCCGCAGATGGGGCAGCGCCAACCGCGCCAACCGCATCGGCGCCACCACCATCGTCTCGAGGATGTGGCGGGCCTGGTCGTCGGAGCAGTCCTCGATGGCGCCCGTGAGCGAGTAGCCGGCGTTGTTGACCACGCCGTAGAGGCCGCCGAACCGTGCGACGACGTCGTCCACCGCCGCCGCGCACGCGTCGGCGTCGGTGACGTCGAACTCCACGGTGTGCACCGTGAGATCGGCTTCGGCCGCCTCGGCCCGCAGGCGCTCGGCCTTGGCCTCGGACCGGACCGAACCGACGGACACGAAGCCGCGGCGGGCGAGCTCGAGGGCCGTGGCGAGCCCGATGCCGGAGTTGGCGCCGGTGGTGAGCACCACGCGCCCGCTCGGTGGGGTGGGGGCTGGATCGGACATGGCGACCTCCGGGCTCGGTGGGTGCCCGCAGCGTAGGCCCGCTGCGGTCGGGAGCCGCCAGCCGACCGGCTCACCGTCAGCCCGGGGCGCGGTCCAGGAAGAGCACGGCGTCGAGCCCCCCGCTCGGCGCTTCGTTGAGGGCCACATCCCCGCCGTCGGCGCGGGCGAGCTTCCGCACGATCGACAGGCCGAGTCCGCTCCCCCCGAGCGAGTTGGCCCGCTGGCGACCGTCGCGCTCGCTCCGCCAGAACCGGTCGAAGGCGTGGGCCCGCTGCTCCTCGGTCATGCCGGGGCCCTGGTCGGTGACGTGGATCTCGACACGGTCGGCCCGGACCGCCGAGCCGCCGGCCCCCTCCGTGCGGGCGAACACGTGGATCCGGGCCCCCGCCGGCGACGCGTCGAGGGCGTTGGCCACGAGGTTGTCGAGGACCTGGCTCAGCCGGTCGCGGTGGGCGAGGACGACCAGGCCGTCGCCCCGCACCACGAGCTCGACCTGCCGGGGCGCGGCCAGTGTGACCCAGAGCTCGGCCCGCTCGGCCAGCACCGAATCGAGCGGGAGCACCTCGCGGTCGGCGGCGGTGTCGCTCCGCTCGGCCCGGGCCAGCAGCAGCAAGCCCTCCACGAGGCGGGCGAGGCGATCGGACTCGCCCAGGGCGGCGTCGAGGTCGCGGGTGAGATCCGGATCGTTGGCGCCGAGCTCCTCGAGCAACCCCTGCTGGGCCGACACCCGCTCCTGGACGTTCTCCAGGCGGAGGCGCAGGGCGGCCAGCGGGGTGCGGAGCTGGTGGCTGGCATCGGCGACGAACTGGTCCTGGGCGGTGACGAGGTCCTCGAGCCGATCGGCCGTGCGGTTGAAGCTCGACGCCAGCTCCCGGACCTCCGGTGGGCCCGCATCCTCGGGGCTGCGAGCGGCCAGGTCGCCGGCGCCGAGGGCGGTGGCCGCCTCCCGCACCTGTTCGAGCGGGCGGGCCACCCACCGGGCGAGGGCCACGCCGATCCCGGCCGCAGCGAGGAGGGAGACGCCGGCGATGAGGCCCAGGTCCAGCCAGTAGCGCCGCACGCGATCCTGGAGCTGATCCATCGAGAAGGTGATGCGCACCGCCCCGTACACCTTGCCGGACGCGATCGGCACCGCCACGTAGAGCAGATCGGTGTCGAGCGTGTCGGAGTGGCGGACGCCCTGGGAGACCTGCCCGAGGAGCGCCGCCTTGATCTCCTCGCGGCTCGAGAAGTTCTCGTTCTCGCTGGTCGGGTTGCTGTCGGCCAGCGGCTTGCCGGACGTGTCGACGATCACGATCCGGGCCCCGGTGCGGGAGGCGTAGGTGTTGGCGAGGAGGGGCAGGTCGGCCAGCGGCGTGGCGGCTTGGGCGTGGGGACTGGTCGGGTCCTGGACAGCCTCGACCGTCTCCTCCGAGAACGACGCCACGGCGAAGGCATCCCGCTGCAGGTCGTTGGTGAGGTCGGACCGGAGGCGGTCCTCGAAGTTGTAGGCCAGCGGGAGCTCGAGAGCGGCGAGGACAGCGAGGGTCAGCGCGAGGTAGCTGAGGAGCAGGCGGCGCGTCACGCGTCGGTCCGCACCCTGAACCCGACCCCCCGCACGGTCTCGATGAGCGTCGGATCACCGAGCTTCTTGCGGAGCGACGCCACGTGCACGTCGAGGGTCTTCGTGGGGCCGTACCAGTGCTCGTCCCACACGGTCCGCAGGATCTCGTCGCGTGTGAGCGTGGCCCCGGGGTCGCTGAGGAGGAGCGCCAGCAGGTCGAACTCCTTGCGGGTGAGCGGCACCTCGGCGCCGTCGACCCGGACCTTGCGCGTGCGGGTGTCGACCTCGACCCGGCCGCCGGCCAACGCCACGGCCGCCGCGGCGGAGGCCGCGCCGGTCGGGCCGGGCGCGGCACCGTCGCCCGGCCGCTGGGTGCGACGGGTCACGGCCCGGATGCGGGCCACGAGCTCGCGGAACCCGAACGGCTTCACGACGTAGTCGTCGGCCCCCAGTTCGAGCCCGATGACCCGGTCGATCTCCTCGCTCCGGGCGGTGATCACGATGATGGGGACGTCGGAGGTGGCGCGCAGCCGCCGGCACACCTCGTTGCCGTCGAGGTCGGGCAGCCCGAGGTCGAGCAGGACCACATCCGGGATCTCGGCCTCCAGGGCGGCGGCACCCGTGGCCACCCGCGCCACCTCGAATCCCTCCCGCCGCAGGCCGTCGACCAACGGCTCGGCGATGGCGTCATCGTCCTCCACGACCAGCAACCTCATGGCCCAGAGTCTGGCCGCCGTGCCCACCCTCCGCGTGGACTTGGCCAAAACTTGGAAATCCGCTGCCCCGGCGCTTGCACCCACTTCCGTACGGTCCACCCCATGGAACGACGCAACGCCCTCGCCCTCGCCGCCAGCCTCGCCCTCGGTGCCACCACAGCCGGCACAGCCATGGCGGCGAACCTGTCCCTCCTCCACGCCGCCGGCGACCGTGGCAGCGTCGGCCAGCTCGACGCCCAGAACGTGGCGGCGCTGACGAAGCCAGCGGAACGGTCGACCACCACGACGGCCGAACCGGTCGACACCACGGCGCCGCCGGCCGAGCCGACCCCGACCGAACCGGCCGCCGTCGCACCGGTCGAGCCGGCGGTCGAGACCCCGGCCACCGAGCCCGAACCGGCCCCGGCGCCCGAGCCCACGACCGTCCCGGCCCGTCACCACGACGACGACGACGAGGCCGAGCACCACGAGGACAAGACGCCGACTCCCGAGGTGAAGCCCGCGCCGACGCCGAACCCCACCCCCACCGCCGCACCCACCGCCCGCCCGCCGGAGCACGAGAGCGAGCCGGCCGAGCCGCACGAGGTGGAGGCCGATGACTGAGCAGCCCGCCCCCAAGGCCGCCCCGCAGCCCGCCGCCAAGCCCGCCGCCCGGACCGCCGCCAAGCGGGGTCACGCCGCCGCCGCCTCCCGCATCCTCTTCGCCGGGGTGAGCACGAGCGCCACCTTTGGCTTCATGACGGTGATGGCGCTGCACGCCCCGCCGGCCGAGAAGCCGAAGGTGAAGCTGGCCACCGGCGGTGCCCCCCTCGACGAGGGCCTCGACCCGGGGACCGAAACCGGTGACGGGTCCGTCGACCCGACTGCGGTCGATCCCACCGCGGTCGATCCCACCGCCGCCGATCCCACCGCCGTGGGCCCCACGACGACGGCCGTAGCCGGGCTCGGCCCGTCGAGCACCATCGCGGCGCCGACCACGCTCCCCACCCGGTCGCTCGTACCGAGCACCCTGCCGACCACCGCGCCGACGCGTGTCGCCGGGGCCACGCCGGTGGCCCCCGCCGCGCCCCGCGTGACGGCGGCCCCGACCACCGCCGCCCCCCGGCCCACCGCCGCCCCCACGACGGCCGCCCCGAGGGTCACCGCCCCTCCCCCGACGGCGGCCCCCCGCCCCAAGCCGACCACGGTGACCACCACCAAGGCGTCGTGAGATCTGCAGACGTGGAGCTCCACGTGTCTCCTCTCTCCTCCCCTGCGACCATCGAGCGGTCCTTCCGCGCGATGGGAAGCAGCGTGGAGCTCCTCGTCTGCATCCCCGAGAGCCAACCCGGCGACGACTGGGCCACCGGGCTCCTCGACGGCGCGACGGCGCTGATCGAGTCGCTCGAGCGGCGGTGGAGCCGGTTCCGGCCCGACAGCGAGCTGAGCGAGATGAACGCCTCGGGCCGGGCCGAAGGACTCAGCCCGGAGACCTTCGCCCTGATCGCTGATGCGCTCCGGGGCTGGCAGCTGACCGATGCCCTGTTCGATCCCACGGTGTACGACGCCCTGCTGGCGGCCGGCTACGACCGCAGTTTCCACGAGCTCTCCCTCCGCCACCCCAACCCGGACCCGGCCACGGCCCCCGTCGATGACGACACGCCGAGAGCACCGGCGCCGGGGCCGGTGGGCATCGAGCTCGACGACCGCGTCCGGGCTGTCCGCCTACCTGACGGGGTCCGGCTCGATCTGGGCGGGATCGGCAAGGGGCGGGCAGCCGATCTCGTGGCCGAGCACCTCGTCAACGAGGGTGCGACCGGGGCGTGCGTCAACCTGGGTGGCGACGTCCGCATCGTGGGACAGCTCCCCGGTGGCCGGCCGTGGGACATCGGCGTGGAGGACCCCTTCGATGACAGCCGGCACCTCGAGGTGCTGCGGCTGGCTGCGGGAGCGGTGGCCACCAGCGCCCGCACCCGCCGCACGTGGCGCCACAACGGTCGGCCCGCCCACCATCTGATCGATCCCGCCACAGGTCGGCCAGCGGCCCGCGGCGTCGCCGCAGTGACGGTGGTGGCGGCCGAAGCGGCGTGGGCCGAGGTCCTCTCGAAAGCGGCCTTCGTCGCCGGGCCCGACCGGGGGGCCGAGCTCATCGAACGCTGTGGCGCCGCCGGCCTGCTCGTCACCGACGAGGGCGAGCGCATCGACACGCCCGGTCTCGCCGCCTTCCTTCCCGATCTGATGGAGGTCGACCGTTGAACAGCCAGACGTGGTGGTTCGTCGCCCGCGCCTCGGGCATCACGGCCTGGGCCCTGGCCACGCTGTCGGTGCTGTGGGGCATGGCGCTGGCCACCCGCGTCTTCGGACGGGACGTGACCGCGCCGTGGCTGCTCGACCTGCACCGGTTCCTCGGCGCCCTCACGGTGACCTTCGTGGTGGTCCACATGGCCGGGCTGTTCCTCGACCAGTACGTGCACTTCAGCCTGTCCGACCTGCTCGTCCCCTACAGCACCACGTGGCGACCCGAGGCCGTGGCGTGGGGCATCGTGGCGTTCTACGTGCTGTTGGCAGTGGAGCTCACCTCGCTCGTGATGAAGCGGATCCCGAAGAAGGTCTGGCACACGATCCACCTCTCGAGCTTCGGGCTCTACGTCATGTCGACCATCCACCTGCTCCTGGCCGGCACGGACGCCCCCAACCTCGCTCTCCGCGTGGCCGCCATCGCGTCGATGGGCCTCATGTTGTTCTTCTTCCTCTACCGCTTCATCGGACCCGGCAAGGTCGAATCGGTGAAGACCAGCGGCAAGGCCGCCCGCCGCCCCGCCGGCAATCCCTTGGGTGCGTGAGGGCGCGCATAGCGCACCCTTACGCACCCAAGGCGGTGAGGCGACGGAGGCGCCACGAGGCGAGCCCGATGAGGGCGACGGCGATGGCGGCGAGGATCCCGAGGTTGGGCGCGATGTCCACCAGCCCCTTCCGGTCGAAGATCAGGGCGATCCAGGCGTCCATGGCCCAGGCGTGCGGGGTGAGGTGGCCGAGTGCTCGCACCCCTTGCGGCACCACCTCCAGCGGCCACATGCAGCCCCCGAGCATCGCCATGCCGATGCCGAGCGGGATCCCGATCGACGTCGCCTGCTCGGGCGTGCGCACCACGGACCCGATGAAGAGCCCGGCACCGGTGCCGAGGAGGGCGAAGACCAGCGTGAGCAGCGTGGCGGCGAGCGGGTCACCCCACTGCACGCCGAAGACCAGCCGCCCCACGCCGAGGATCAACGCAGACTGGATCAGCGCCACGACCAGGTGACAGGCCCCGCCCCCGAGCAGCGCGGTGCTGGCCGGGACCGGAGCGGCCAGGACCCGGCGGGTGATGCCCAGCCGCCGGGTCTCGACCAGGGCCGCCGCGCCGGTCAGGGAGTTGATGAAGACGAACAGCACGAGGTTCGACGGCGCGGTGTAGTCGTACTTGTTCATGGTCGCCAAGGTCTGCTTCCCCACCGTCTCGACCTTCACCTCGACCGTGGGCAGCGTCGCCGCTAGGCGGGCCGCCTCGGCACGGCTCCGGCCCGGGTCCGCGCCGGTGCGGCCGGCCGCGAAGGAGGCCGCCGCCAGCTGTCCGCCCTCCTGTTCGATCGCGGTCGTCACCACGGTGAGGAGCGATCCCGTCGAGCTCTGCGTCTGGTCGGCGTACACCGTGACGGTGGCCGTCCGACCACCGGTGACCGCCGCTTCGTAACCGGCGGGGATGACCACACCACCGATGAGGTTCTGGATCCGGATGTCGGCCTGCAGGTCGGTCACCTCGGGATAGGTCACGAGGGCCAGGGCCTCCCCGGCCTCGAGGGCGGTGAGGAACCGGCGGGAGGATTCGGTTCGATCGAGGTCGATGACGCCGACGGGGGCGTGCGACGGCGCGGCCCCGATGGTCGACCCGACGATGATGATGATCACGACCGGGAGGACGACGATGAAGAACAGCGCGGTGCGGTCGCGCACGAGGCGCTGGAGCTCGGTGCCGGCCACGGTGAGCACGGCCCCGACGCGCGACGGGACCGCCGCATGGGACGGCGGCGGGGACGGGGCGGTCATCGTGCCACCTTCGCTCGCAGTCCACCGATCCCCGCGGCCGTCGTCACGACGGCCATGAGGAGCAGCACCCCGACGGCCGGGAGGACGTCGACCAGGGTGCCCTCGGCCGCACCCACCCGGGTGAGCGCCCGCAGGGCCCAGCCGTTGGGGGTGAGGAGCGCCATCGTCTGCAGCACACCCGGGAGGCTGCCCGGCTGCATGAAGCTCCCGCCGAGCAGGGCGAGCACGAAAGCCACGATGCTGGAGTAGCCGTCGACCTGGGCATCGGTCCGCGCCAACCCGGTGACCATGGTGGAGATCCCGGCCACGGCGAGCACGACCGCCACGATCACGGCCAGGACCGCCGCCGGGCTCCCCCACCGCGCCCCGAAGGCGAGCGAGGTGGCCAGCCAGATGGTGACGAGGCTGGCGAGGCCGAGCGCCAACACGCCGATGGTCTTGCCCAGCATCACCGCGGTGTCGGTGACAGGCGCGGCGCGGACCCGGTCGAGCGTGCCCTCCTTGCGCTCGGTGATGAGGCTCCGGGCCCCGGCCCCGACGGTGAAGAACAGGAAGAGGATGCCCATCGAGGCGCCGAAGTAGGCCACTGGGCTGTAGCGGCCCTGCACGTCGACCTGTTGCATGGCGATGGGGACGGTCACCTTCTGGGCCTCGCTCACCATCGCCTGCACGGCGGCGGCATCGGGCGGACTGGCGCTCACCGCCAAGGCCGTCGACACGGCCAGCACCGAGGTCGTGATGCGAGAGCCGATCCCTTCGGCGATGGCGCGGGTGACGTCGCCGGCGAGGCGCTTGTCGGCGTCGACGACCACATGGAGGGGGACGAGCGGCGTGCCCGCGGCCAGGCCGGGCACGGACGCTCCGAACCCGGCCGGCACCACCAGCACGCTGTCGACCCTCCCGGCCTCGAGGTCGCCCCGGGCGGCGACGAGGTCGGTGCCCCGGCGGTAGTGGAGCGGGGCGGTGTCGGGGGTGCCCGCCGCGATCCCGTCGAGGACGCCCCGCGAGATGTCCGAGCCGTCGAGGTCGACCAGCAGCACCGTGGCCGAGAACCGGATGCCGCCGCCGAAGGCCGAGCCGATCAACGCCGCCATCACCAGCGGCGTCACCAGGCCCATGAGGATGGCCGACCGGTCGCGCAGGCGACGCCGGAAGTCGTTGCGGGCGATGAGGAGGGCGGCGGAGAGGGAACGCACGGTCCGGCCTCAGTCGCGCAGGGCTTTGCCCGTGAGGTGGAGGAACACCGACTCGAGGTCCGGTTCCGCCACGTCGATCGCCGTCACCTCGACCCCGGCGCGCTCGGCCGCCTGCACCAACGGGGCGAGGACCGCGGCGGTGTCGGTGACGACGAGGTCGACGGACCCGGCCGACGGCGTGGCGCTGACCACGGCCTCGAGCTCCCCGCAGCGTCGGGCCAGATCGCCGAGCGCGCCCGTGCCGTCCAGCCGGATGCGGGCGTGCTCCCCCACCTGGTCGATCAGCTCACGGCGGGTGCCCTCGGCGATCAGCCGGCCCTCGTCGATGATGCCGACCCGGTCGCAGAGCCGCTCCGCCTCCTCCATGTAGTGGGTGGTGTAGAGGACGGACAGCCCCTCGCCGCCGAGCACCTCGATGCTCTCGAGGATGGCGTTCCGGCTCTGGGGGTCGACCCCGACGGTGGGCTCGTCGAGGACGAGCAGCTGCGGCTCGTGGAGCAAGCCGGCCCCGATGTTGCAGCGGCGCTTCATGCCGCCCGAGTAGGCGTCGACCCGCTCGTCGGCCCGGTCGGCCAGCCCGATGATCTCGAGCACGGCGTCGATCCGGGACGCCAGCGCCTTCCCGTTCAGACCCTGGAGCCGCCCGAAGAACCGGAGGTTCTCCCGGGCGGTGAGGTCCGGGTACAGCGCGATGTCCTGGGGCACCAACCCGATGGCGGCCTTGACCGAGACGTGGGACCCGTCGAGGGGCTGTCCTGCGATCGTGACCGTGCCCGCATCGCGTCCGAGCAGCCCGCAGACCATGGAGATGGTCGTGGTCTTGCCGGCGCCGTTCGGACCGAGCAGTCCGTAGGTCTCACCCCGTTCGATGGTGAACGACACGCCGTCGACGACCCGGCGGTCGCCGTAGACCTTCACCAGGCCGGTGGCGTCCAACACCGGGGTCGCGGCCGGGCCCGAGGAATCGCCCATGCCACGACCATACGGAACGCGCCACGGGGACTCCTAGGGCCGGAGGTCCCACCCCCTCCCTCGGGTTCGCCGCAACGACGCCCGTCAGGCGCGCCGCCCGGACCCGGACCCGGAGGGACGACCTACTACCCTCCCCGCCGTGCTCGAACGCGCGCCCGACGACAAGGTGACCGATCCGGTCCTGCCCGCCGACGCGCTGTTGCTCGCCGCGATCCACGGCCTCGACGTCGCCATCGCCGTGCAGGATGCCGACGGCAGGGTGCTCGCCCACAACGAGGCGTTGGAGCGCCTCCTCGGTCTCCCGTCAGCCGAGATCGTCGGCTTCCGACCGCTCGAGCTCGCCGTCCTCATCACCCTCGTCGACGGGTCGGCGCTCGATCCCGCCCACCTCCCGACCGCCGCCGACCTCGCCCACGACCCGGCCGGCAACACCCAGACGGTCTGGCTCCACCGTCGAGATGGCGAACGCCGCCGCGTGCGGGCCCGGGCCTTCGCCCTGGCCGGCCCCCCGGTCGCGGGCGGTGCCGTGGCCGTGCTGGCCGACGTCACCGGCGCCGACGGCGCGCCCGACGGCTGGTCCGACGCCGAGGAGCGCTTCCGCATCCTGGCCGACAACGCCCCGGTCGGGATCTTCATCACCGCCCCGGACGGAACATCGCTGTACGGCAACCGACAGGCCGAGATCAACACGGGCCGGCCCTGGGCCGAGATCCGTCGGCTCGGCTGGACCGAGTTCGTCCACCCCGATGATCTCGATGGCATGTCGCACGACATCGCCAAGGCCATGGCTGACGACACCGAATGGGTCACCGAGTACCGGCTCGTGCGCCCCGACGGCTCGACGCCCTGGGTGCGCAGCCGCGGCCGCCAGATCACCAGCAGCGACGGCACGCCGCTCGGGATCATCGGCACCGTCACCGACATCACCGAGGTCCACGACGCCTACCAGCAGCTGGCCGAGAGCGAGCGCCGGCTGCAAGCGGTCATCGATTCCGCCGCCGAGGGCATCGTCAGCACCGACGCCGACGGGATCATCACCACGTTCAACCCGGCGGCCGAGCACATCTTCGGCCACGCCGCCGCCCGGGCCATCGGCGCGCTGTCCTTCCTCGATCTCCTCGCCCCGGCGACGCGCGAGCAGATGCGCGGCCTCTGGAACGCCTTCCTGGAGGGGGCGCCGGCCCGCGTCGTCGGCGCCGGGCCCCGCGAGGTGGTGGGGCTGACCGCCGACGGCCGCGAGGTCCCCATCGAGGTCGTCATCACCGAGCTCGATGCGCGAGGCGGGCGCATCTTCACCGGCATCATCCGCGACCTCACCCACCACAAGGCCCTCACGGCCGAGCTGGAGCACCGGGCCACCCACGACGACCTCACCGGCCTCCCCAACCGCTCGCTGGTGGAGGCGCAGCTCGACATGGCGCTGGCCGGCGCCTCGCGCCGGCGGTCCCGGCTGGCGGTGCTGTCGGTGCTGCTCGACCGGGTTGCCCTCGTCAGCCAGGCTCTCGGTCACGACGCCGCCGATGCCCTGCTGACCGAAGCCGCCGCCCGACTGTCGAGCACGGTGGGCGACGGGGCGGTGTGCGGGCGGTCGGCCCACGACCAGTTCGTCGTGGTCCTGGAGGACCTCGAGGGCCCGGGCGACGCGGTGGAGGTGGCCCAGCGGGTTATCGAGGCCATCAACCGTCCGTTCGTGCTGGCCGGCGAGGAGGCGTTCGCCGCCGCGTTCGTCGGGATCGCGGTGAGCGAGCAGGGGGCCGGGACGCCGGCCTCGCTGCTGGCCGACGCCGGCGTGGCCATGCGACGCGCCGTGGAGTCGAGCGCCACGCGGTTCGAGATCTTCGATCCCGACATGCGGGCCAGCGTGGAGGAGCACCGCCGCCGGGAGGTGGCGCTGCGGTACGCGCTCCAACGCGCCGAGTTCGAGCTCTACTACCAACCCGTGGTCGACCTCGACACCCAGCGTCCCATCGGCGCCGAAGCACTCGTCCGGTGGCACCGCCCCGATCACGGCATCGTGCCCCCCGACACCTTCATCCCCATCGCCGAGGACTCGGGGCTCATCGTGGACCTCGGCGCGTGGATCATCGACGACGCCTTCGCCCAGCTGGCCCGGTGGTGGCGCGAGCTCGGGCCGGCGTGCCCCTCCCTCTCCATCAACCTCAGCGGCCGGCAGCTCGCCCACCCCAAGCTGGTCGACTCGGTGCGGGGGGCCCTGTCCGTGCACGCGGTCGACCCGGCGCTCGTGTCGTTCGAGATCACCGAGAGCGTGTTGCTGCGCGACGTCGACCGGGCGGTGGCGGTCCTCGACGAGCTGCGCGACCTCGGCGTGTCGATCTGCCTCGACGACTTCGGGACCGGGTACTCGTCGCTCACCTATCTCTGCCGTTTCCCGGTCGACGTGGTGAAGATCGACCGCAGCTTCGTGTCGGGGGACGGCCGGGTCAACGAGCCCATCGTCACCATGATCCTGGGACTGGCCAACACCCTGGGCCTGGAGGTGGTGGCCGAAGGCGTGGAGACCGAGGAGCAGGCCGAACGCCTCCGCCTGTTGGGGTGCCCGAAGGCCCAGGGGTTCCTCTTCGCCCGGCCCGCCCCGCCGGCCGACTGGCCCGTGGCCGACTGACCACCGTCGACCGAATTCGGGCCGCTGTAGGGTGCGGCATGGTCCGCCCCACCCCACCCGCTCCCGCGCCAGCCCGCCCGAACCGCGGGATCGCCACGCTCGGCGCGCTGGCCGCCGCCGCGGTCCTCGCCGCCTGTTCGTCGTCGGCCGGGTCCGGAGCGACGTCGGGACCGGGAGCGACGTCGGGACCGGCGGGCACGGTCGCGGCGCCGAGCGGGAGCAGCCCGGTGGGCGACGGGTCGCGCCCGTCCCGACCGACGCAGCCCGGCCACGTGTTCGTGATCAACCTCGAGAACGAGTCCTACGGGGCGATCTGGGCGCCGGGTTCGAAGGCGCCGTACCTGGCCACGACCCTCACCAAGCAGGGCAAGCACCTGCGCGAGTACCACGCCATCGGGCACGCCAGCCTGCCCAACTACCTGGCCCAGATCAGCGGGCAGGCCCCCAGCCCGGCCACCCAGCTCGACTGCGGTTCCTTCACCGAGTTCGTGGCCACCGGCACGGGCCCTCTCGGCCAGGCCATCGGCGACGGCTGCGTGTATCCGGCCTCGGTGCTCACCGTCGCCGACCAGCTCGACGCCGCCGGCAAGTCGTGGAAGGGCTACATGGAGGACATGGCCAACGGCCCGGCCGATGCCACCACCTGCCGCCACGCCCCGATCGGCGAGAAGGACACCACGCATGCCGCCCGCAAGGGCGACCAGTACGCCGCTCGCCACAACCCCTTCGTGTACTTCCACTCGATCATCGACACCCCACGCTGCAAGGAGCGGGTCGTCGACCTCACGGCGCTGCCCGCCGACCTCGCCGACCCCGCCCGCACGCCGAACCTGGCCTACATCACGCCCAACCTCTGCCACGACGGCCACGACGAGCCCTGCGTCGACGGCCAACCCGGCGGGCTGGTGTCCGCCGACCGGTTCTTGGAGGAGTGGGTACCGAAGATCCTGGCCTCGAAGGCGTACCAACAGGACGGCCTTCTCGTCATCACCTTCGACGAGGCCGAGCTGGTCGGGCCCGAGGCCGACTCGTCGGCGTGCTGCGGGGAGGTGGCCGGACCCAACGCCGCCGCGCCGGGACTCAACGGCCCCGGCGGCGGGAAGGTGGGAGCGTTGCTGCTCTCCCCGCTGGTCACACCGGGCACCGCCACCGACGCGCCGTTCAACCACTACTCGCTGCTGTGCAGCATCGAAGAGGCGTTCGGCCTGGCCAAGCTGGGCATGGCCGGCCAGCCCGGCCTGCCCTGCTTCGACGCCTCGATCTACGACAAGCGGTAGCCGCGCCGGGGCTCAGCGGCCCGTCCGCCCCGGTGCCGGCTCGATGGCCGACGCCGTGCACCCTGGCGGCGCCGTGACCGGGTTGCAGCGGGGGCCCGGCTCGGCGAAGGCCACGCGATAGCTCGGGTTGAGGGCCGGATCGGGCACGTAGTAGTCGGTGCTCAGCCACTGGGCGCCGCTGGCCAGCGCCGCGTCGCGGCGCGCCGTGTCGGCCGCGGTGGCCGTGACCTTCCCATCGGCGATGGTGCGCACCAGGTACCCCTGGGCCACGAGTGCCTCGATCCCACCCCTCGGGTCGAGCGGATCGTTCTGCTCCACGAAGGCCGAGCGCGGCGTGCCGGGCGGGCCGTCGGTGAAGAGCACGCGACCCTCGAGCGAGGCCCGGTCGCCGGCGTAGGCGGCGGCGAGGTCCGCGTTGTCGAGGGCGAAGAGGAACTTCCCTCGGGACGCGCCCAGAGTGGGCCAGGCGCCCGCCCGCACCGCCGCCTCCAGGGTGCCGGCCGACCCGCGCACGTTGTCGGGGGTGATGAGCTTGGACGCGGGCAGCACCGAACGGATCTCGTCGTCGATCTGTCCGAGGTTCGAGGCGTCCCACTTCACCGGCGGGGTGAACCCCATGGCCAGCGGGTCGGGCACGGTGTCGTCCTTGGCCTCGATCAGCACCATGATCGGCACGTGGCCGGGGTGGGCGTCGGACCAGCGGGACAGGACGGTGAGGCAGGCCTTGAAGGTGAGGCAGCTCGACTCGTAGTCGACCTCGGCGATGTGGAACACCTTCAACCCCGGCTCGCGCATCTCCGGGGGGGCGTCGGCGGAGAGGCCGGCGGCCCGGTTGGCATGGCGGGTGGCGTAGCGCCCGTCCGGATCGACGTGGACGTCGAGCTCGAGCTGGCGGACGCCGGCGTCGAGCTGCTGGTCCAGGGGCGGGAACCCGTAGTTCCACGCCGACGTGAGCCCGGGGATGTAGGACTCGAGCTTGTCGCGGAACACCTGGGGGGTCCGCTGGTGGTAGCTGTTGTGGGTCCCGATCACCTGGATCTGGTTGAGCTTCAGCGCATCCTCGAGGGCGCTCGTGGCCGGCGGCGCCGTACCCGTCGGCGCGGTGGCTGCCGGTCCGCCCGTGCCACCACCCCCGCCACCCGAGCACCCGCTGACCACCAGGGCCGCGCCGACGGCCAGGGCGCTCAGGGCCGAGGCGCGGGGGCGACCGGGGGGCCGACGGCGGCGACGGCCGGCGGGGGCGGGCCGTTCGGACATGACCCCATCCTGACAGAGGGCGGGGCCAGAGTGTGACCTTCGTCCCTCCCCCGGCACCCCCCGGTCGGCAAGGGTAGGGGTGAGGGGAACGGAGAGTCCGAACCCCCGAGGAGGAGGAGGTCGCTATGAAGCGACGCACACTCGATCAGATCTTCAGCGTCGGGGGATTGCTGTTGGCTGGCTTGCTCCTGGTCGTTGGGCTCGTGCTCAACAACCAGGCCAGCTTCGCGAACACCTACGTCACCGATCAGCTGACAGCCCAGAACATCACGTTCACCCCCGCCGACAAGCTCAAGGACGAGGAGAAGCAGCAGGCCTGCCTGCTCACCTACGCCGGCCAGAAGCTCACCACCGGCGCCCAGGCGGAGTGCTACGCCAACAGCTACATCGGTCTTCACCTGAAGGACATCAACGAGGGCAAGACCTACAGCCAGACCAGCACCGAGTCCCGGGCCAAGGCCACCCAGGCCGCTGAGGCCATGAAGGCCAAGCCCGACGACCAGGCGTCCAAGGATCTCGACAAGGAAGCCAAGGCGCTCGCCGGCAAGGTCGACACCCTCTTCAAGGGCGAGACCCTCCGAGGCCTGCTGCTCACCAGCTATGGGTTCAGCATCTTCGGTGAGCGGGCCCAGCAGACTGCGATGGTGCTCTTCGCCGCCGCTGCGGTGCTCCTGCTGGCCACGATCGCCGGCTTCGTCCACGCCTTCGGCAAGCACGGCGGTGATGTCGTGAAGTGACACGACCCACCCCGCCTCTCGCCCCGGCGTGAGGCACGGCACCTGGGCCCCGTCCCTGCCCCCGGTTCTCCGGCAGGGACGGGGCCCCGCCGCGTCCGTGCTCGTCCTTGGGTGCGTAAGGGTGCGCTATGCGCGCC
The DNA here is from genome assembly GCA_029782025.1 of Actinomycetes bacterium. Classification (GTDB taxonomy): domain Bacteria; phylum Actinomycetota; class Acidimicrobiia; order Acidimicrobiales; family Acidimicrobilacustridaceae; genus JAKOVR01. The sequence continues at coordinate 34,579 of JAKOVR010000093.1, forward strand.
CTTACGCACCCAAGGACCTGGGTCGGGGGAAGGAGAGGCGGGTGCCCGGCGGGGTTCGCCGGGGGGCGGCGGATCGCTGCACGATCCCCACGTCGTCCGCCCACGCGTCACCCGTGGCGCAGCCCCCGTCGGTCAAGGCCTGATGGTGCACTGTCGCCGCCGCCAGCGGCTCCGCCCGGCCCTCGGCGTCGATCAGCATGGGGGCCGACCACCGCACGGCGGCCGACGGGCCGTCGCAGTCGGCGAAGACCTCGGACCACGTCATGGCGCCGGTCAGCCGGTCCCCCACCGCCCACAGGTCGCGCACCACCGTGCTCGACCCGGTGCCGAGGTCGGTCACGGTCGCCCTCCAGGCGCGGGCTCCCGGGCCGCCGGCCGGGGCCGGACCGGCGTCGGCCACCCGCAGCCGGTAGGCCACCGCCGGGCGCCACGGGTAGTCACGGGTGTTGGGGTTGCCCCAAGAGCTGGGCAGGGTCGACTCGCTCCCCCGCAACTCGACGCCGCCCGGTCCGTACCCGCCCCAGTTCACCGCCGGCGCGGTCGGGCCCGTGCACCACTGCAGGCCGGTGTGGGCGCCCCCGCCCGACCGACCGGCCCCGTCCACGAAGGACACCTGCAACGCCCAGAAGTAGAGCCGGTCGACGGTCGGCGGTTCGAGCACCTCCAGGGTGACTTCGACAGCCCGCCAATCGCCGCCGACCGGTAGGTCCCAGAAGAGGTGGGACGACGACGCGCCGTTCCCCGACGGCGGCCGGCCCGTCACCCCCGTCCACGACCGGGACGCCCGGGCCTCGGCCATCCTCGACCGCCAGCGGTCCGCGACCCCCATGGACGAAGGCTACCGGCCGATGTCGACGCCGCCGGCCCGGTCACACCCGGGCGAGGGGCGCCACCCCGAACCCGACCGAGAACCGGTCGCACCAGATCACCACCGAGCGGTACCGGGCCAGATCGGTCCCGGCCGGGATCGGGTAGGACTGGCTGCCCTTGTTGCCCTTGAGCGCACCCAGCCGTAGCCCGTCCCGGGCGAACGCCTTGGCGTCGCCGTCGCTCGGCACCGTGGACAGGTAGACCTGCAGATCAGGCCCGTTGTCGGTGACGAGGTCCTCGATGAAGAGGGCCTGGCCGGCGCCGCTGTCGCCCACCCTCGCCCGTCCCGTCGTGGGATGGGCGAGACCGGAGAACGAGCCCGCGGCCGCGGTGGCGGTCAGGGGCGAGGCTTCGTGGACCTCGACCGTGGTGAGGAGCTTCCACGGCTGGAAGGCGAGGAGCAGCACGGCCGCCAGGACGACGACGGCACCAGCGAGAAGTGATTTGCGCATGCCCGGACAACGCCCGCGCCCCCCGGGTCGGTTCCCGGCGTCGGACCCGCGCCGTTCAGACGAGGTCCGCGTCGGTGTGGACGTCGACCAGGGCCGGGCCCGGATGGGCCAGCGCGGCCGCGAGCGCGGCGTCGAGATCGTCGCGGTGCTCGACCCGCACACCGAAGGCCCCGCAGAGCTGGGCGTAGGCGGCGAAGTCGGGGTTGACCAGGCTGGTCTGCCACACCGCCATCTCGACCGCCCGCTGCTCCTTGGAGATCTTCCCGAGCTGGCTGTTGTTCAGGAGCACGTGGGTGATCCCCATCCCGTACTTCACCGCGGTGGTGAGCTCGGCGAGGTACTGGCCGAACCCGCCGTCGCCGGTGACGGCCACGATCGGCCGGTCGGGAGCAGCCGCCCACGCCCCCATCGCGGCCGGGAACCCGAACCCGATGGAGCCGAGGTAGCCCGACATGAGGACCGACTGCGCGGTGCACTCGAAGTAGCGACCGAAGCTGTAGGTGTTGTTGCCGACATCGACGGCGATCACGGCGTCGTCGGGAACCAGGCGGCTCATGGCGTCGAAGACCGCGGCGGAGGCCACGCCCCGGCCCTGGTCGTCGTCGAGGCGGTGGCGCTTCTCCTCCCGCCAGATGGCCCAGCGCTCGGCCACGTCGGCCCGCTGGTCGACGGCGTCGGCCGGACGGCCGGCGGCGAGGACGCCGTCGAGCAGGGCGCGCGCCGCCACCCCGACGTGCCCGAGCAGGGGCACCGTGACCGGGTGGAAGCGGCCCAGCGCCAGCGGATCGAGGTCGACCTGGATGATGGGCTTGTACGGCGCGATCCCCGTGTGGTTGGCGAAGGAGGCCCCGAAGACGACGAGCGCGTCGGACTCGTTCATGACCCAGCTCGCCACCGGGGTCCCGCTCCGCCCGAGGACCCCGCAGCCGAGCGGATGGCGGTCGGAGATCTGGCCCTTGGCCTTGAAGGTGGTGAGCACCGGGGCATCGAGCGCCTCGGCCAGGCGCACGACCTCGGGCATGTCGAACCGGGCGCCGTGCCCCACGACGATGACGGGGCGCCGGGCACCGGCGAGCAGGTCGACGGCCTCGGCCAGGGGCTCGGGCGGCGGCGCCACCTCCCGGCGGCCCGTCCGACCGGCAGGGCCCCCCGCCGGGACATCGGGCGCGGGCTGCACCTGCACCTCGTCGGGGAGCACGAGGTGGGCCACGCCCCCCGAGACCGTCGCGTGCTTGATGGCGAGGGTCATCAGCTCGGCGTGGTCGGAACCGGCCAGCACGGTCTGGCCGTAGGTGGCCACGTCGGCGAACGCGGCTCGCAGGTCGAGGTCCTGGAAGGCACCGCGCCCCAGCACCTTCGACGGGACCTGCCCGGAGAGGGCGAGCACCGGCGCACCGTCGACCTTGGCGTCGTAGAGGCCGGTCAGCAGGTTGGTGGACCCCGGTCCGGCGATGCCGAAGCAGGCGGCGGGCCGGCCGGTGAGCTTCCCGTAGGCCGACGCCGCGAACGCGGCCGCCCCTTCGTGGCGGATCCCGATGTAGGTGAGCGTCCCGGCCTCCTCCTGCCGCCGCATGGCGTCGGCGAACCCCAGGTTGGAGTGGCCCACCATCCCGAAGACGTGGGTCACACCCCAGGCCACCATCGTCTCGACCATGACGTCCGACACGGTGCGCACGTGGGGGGCGGGCGGGCGGATCCACACGTAGACGCCGTCCTCCCGCACCTCCACCGGGAACGCTTCGGGCTGATCGGTGAACCCGGGCGGGGGCGTGCCCTCGACGGGGTCGTAGTCGTACCCGTGCCACGGGCAGCGCAGCCATCCCTTCTCGATCGATCCCTCCCCGAGCGGGCCGCCCTGGTGGGGGCAGTGGTTGTCGAGGGCGCCGTACCGACCGTCGCAGTGGGTGAGGGCGATGGCGCAGTGCCCCGCCACCACCGTCTTCACCCGACCGTCCGGCAGCTCGTCGAGGCCGGCCACCCGCATCCAGGCGCCGTCCCCCTCGGTGGCGCTCACGGCGCCACCACCCCGCCGTAGGCCACGCCGGTGAGGTGGGCCATGTCGCGGTCGAAGGTCGTGAGGTCGTCTGGGCTGAACTGGTCGAGGTGGTCGTGGCCGCAGGCCCGAGCCAGGATCTGCATGAGCTCGACCGACGCTCGCAGGAAACGATTGAGCCGCTGGGCCGCCTCCTCGACGGGCAGCCGGGCCCGCAGGTGCTCCTGCTGGGTGGCGATGCCCACGGGGCAGTTGTTGGTGTGACACGCCCGCATCCCGAGGCAGCCGATGGCCTGGAGGGCGGAGTTGGCCACCGCCACGGCGTCGGCACCGAGGGCCAGGGCCTTGGCGAAGTCGGCGGCCTCCCGCAGCCCGCCGGTGGCCACCAGGGTGATGTCGTCCCGCCCCAGCCGGTCGAGGTGACGCCGGGCCCGGGCGAGCGCGGGGATGGTGGGAACGGAGATGTGGTTGCGGAAGATGAGGGGCGCGGCGCCGGTGCCGCCGCCCCGCCCGTCGAGGATGATGTAGTCGACGCCGATGGCCAGGGCGGCGTCGATGTCGTTCTCGATGTGCTGGGCCGACAGCTTGAAGCCGACCGGGATCCCGCCCGACCGCTCGCGCACCTCCTCGGCGAAGCGCCGGTAGTCGTCGAGGCTCGACCAGTCGGGGAAGCGGGCCGGGGAGACCGCCGGCGTGCCCTCGGGCAGGCCTCGCACCGCCGCGATGCGGCCCACGACTTTGTCGCCAGGCAGGTGACCGCCGGTGCCCGTCTTGGCCCCCTGCCCACCCTTGAAGTGGAAGGCCTGCACCTTGTCGAGGTGGTCGAACGACCAGCCGAACCGACCCGACGCCAGCTCGTAGAAGTAGCGACTGTTGGCCGCCTGCTCCTCGGGCAGCATGCCCCCCTCGCCCGAACAGATCCCCGTCCCGGCCAGCTCGGCCCCCGTGGCCAGCGCCACCTTGGCCTCGAAGGACAGCGCCCCGAAGCTCATGTCGGTGACGAAGATGGGGATGTCGAGCCTGAGCGGCTTGTCGGCGTTCGGGCCGATGCACACGTCGGTGCCCACCGGCTCGTCGTCGAGACGGGGAAGGGTGGCGAGCTGCGCCGTGACGAACTGCAGGTGGTCCCACGTCGGGAGCTCCTGCCGGGACACGCCCATCGCCGCCACCGGCCCGTGGTGCCCGGTCTTCTCCAGGCCGTGGGCCGCCAGCTCGTGGATGGAGTTGACGAAGGGCTCCTCGGGCACGAGGTGGGGATCCTTGAAGTAGCCCTGGTACACGTCGGGGTCGAAGGGCTGTGGGTGGCGCATCTTGAACCGCAGGATCTCGTCACGATCGACGAGCAGGTCGTCGCCCTCCACCCAGCTGGTGAACTTCTCCAGCACCTCGGCGTTGTTGTAGGCGCTGACCCCGCTGTCGATGCGGTAGTCCCAGCCGTGGAGGCCGCACAGCAGGTTGTCGCCCACGATCGAGCCGTCGCAGAGCAGGGCGCCACGATGCAGGCACCGGCCATAGAGAACCGAGTGCTGATCGCCTCGGCGTATCACGACGAGGTCGATGCCCTCCACGGTGGCACCCGTCGGCACCCGGTCGGCGACATCAGCCCAGCGGGCCACCTTCGCGCCACGGCGCTCCGCCACCACGGTGATGTCCACGACTCCTCCTCTCCACGACCGGCGTCGTGCACCGTAGACCCAACGCCGGACCCCCGCCCGCGGTTCCTCCGCGTCCGAAGTAGCGTGGCCTCGGCGTTCGGGGGAACGCCCGGCGGAGTCCCAGGGAGCGCCATGACCACCACCGAGCCCGTCCCGGCCGACGACCTCGACCCCTTCGACGCCTTCAACCTCGCCAACGGCGCCGGCGGCGAGGACCCGTACCCGGCGTTCGCCGCCGCCCGGGCCCGCGGCCCGATCCTCGACGGCGTCGGTGTGGAGATGGGGTTGATGGGCGACGAGGGATCGATGGAGGCGCTCGACGGCGTCGAGCTCCCCACCCTCTTCACCGCCTACTCCTACGACGCCGTGCAGCAGGTCCTTCGCAACGGGACGGACTTCTCCTCGGCCCACTACGGCATGGTGATCGGCATGGTGTTCGGGCGGTCGATCCTCGAGATGGACGAGCCCGAGCACCACCTGTACCGGTCGTTGATCCAGCAGGCGTTCACCCGCAAGTCGATGGAGCGCTGGGAGCACGACCTGGTGCGTCCGATCGTGAACGGCCTCATCGACGAGTTCATCGGGGACGGCCGTGCCGACCTCGTCCGCGCCCTCACGTTCCCCTTCCCGATGACGGTGATCGCCGGCCTGCTCGGCCTCCCCGACGAGCGCCTCGAGGAGTTCCACCGGCTGGGGATCCAAGCCATCAGCGTGGGGTTCGACTTCGAGCTCGCGCTCCGGGCCTCGACCAGCCTCCGTGACCTGTTCGCCGACCTCCTCGCCGACCGCCGCGCCGCCATGGATCCGCTCGCGCCCGCCGCGGACATCATCTCCGTCCTGGCCGCCGCCGAGCTCGACGGGCAGAAGCTCACCGACGAGGACATCTTCGCCTTCCTGCGCCTCCTCCTCCCGGCCGGCGCGGAGACGACGTACCGGTCGTCGAGCAACCTGCTGTGCGGGCTGCTCACCCACACCGACCAGCTCGACGCCCTCCGCGCCGATCGCAGCCTCCTCCCCCAGGCGATCGAGGAGGGGCTTCGGTGGGAGACGCCGCTCCTGATGATCGCCCGCATGGCCAAGAACGACACCGAGGTGTGCGGCCGGCCGGTCCCGACGGGGTCCGTGGTGATGACGATCCTCGGGTCGGCCAACCACGACGAGAGCCGATGGGACCGACCGGAGGCGTTCGACATCTTCCGCACACCCAAGCCGCACGCCAGCTTCGCCTTCGGCCCGCACACCTGCCTCGGGATGCACCTGGCCCGGATGGAGACCACCGTGGTGGTCAACGCCCTGCTCGACCGGCTCCCCAACCTGCGCCTCGATCCCGACGCCCCCACCCCGACAGTCACCGGCACCCTCTTCCGGGCGCCGCTCACCCTGCCCGTCGTCTGGGACACCTGAGCGACGCCGACCTTCGGCGAAACCGCTTTGTGAGTGAGCACTCACTCAGATAGGGTGCGGCGGATGCCCGCCACCAGTGCCCACCCCGCCCGCTCCGGGCGGGCTGCCGCGCTCCCCCCCGAGGAGCGCCGAGCGGCGATCGTGGCGGCGACGGTCCCGCTGCTGCACGAGCACGGCGCCGCCATCACGACGCGGCAGATCGCCGAGGCCGCCGGCATCGCCGAGGGCACGGTGTTCCGGGCGTTCGCCGACAAGGAATCGCTCCTCGCCGCCGCCGTCGAGGCCGCCCTCGACCCCGGCCCCGGCGAGGAGGCGCTCGCCGCCGTCGACCTCGCCCTCCCCCTCGACCGCCGCCTCGAGCAGGCCGTGGCCATCCTCCAGGACCGGCTGGCCACGGTCTGGCAGCTCATGACCAGGCTCGGTCTGGCCAAACCCCCGGACGACGAGGCCGCTCAGGCCCGGCGGGCGCGGTCACTCGACGCCCTGGCCCGCATCCTCGAGCCCGACGCCGCGACCCTGCGCCGCAGCCCCCAGGAGGTCGCCCGGCTCGTCCACGGGCTCACCCTCGCCTGCACCCATCCCGCCGTGGTGGGCGACAACCCGCTGCCGGCGGCCGAGATCGTGACCCTCGCCCTCGATGGCGTCCGCGTCCGGCCTCCGCACGACCGCTGACCCGACCGATGCCTCCCACCGCCGACCCCGCCCCGCCCACCCGCTGACCCACCGGACCCCGATGCTCACCAGACTCCTCCGCACCTACCTCGCCCCCTACCGCAGGGCCCTGACCGCGGTCGTCGGCCTGCAGTTCCTCCAGGTGACCGCCACCCTCTACCTCCCGAGCCTCAACGCCGAGATCATCGACAACGGCGTGGTCAAGCAGGACCTCGGCTACATCTGGGGACACGGCGGCATCATGCTGTTCGTCACCTTCCTGCAGGTGTGCTTCGCCATCGCAGCCGTGTACTACGGGGCCCGCGGCGCCATGGGGTTCGGCCGCGACGTGCGGGCGGAGCTCTTCCGCAAGGTGATGAGCTACTCCCAGCAGGAGGTCGGCCACTTCGGCACGCCGTCGCTCATCACCCGCATCACCAACGACGTCCAGCAGATCCAGATGCTCGTGATGATGGGCTGCACCCTGCTCGTCGGCGCACCCATCACCGCGGTGGGCGGCACGATCATGGCCCTCCGGGAGGACGTCGGCCTGTCGGCCCTGCTGCTCGTGAGCATCCCCGCGCTGGCCATCTGCCTGGCCCTGATCGTCTCCCGCATGGTCCCGCTCTTCCGCCTCATGCAGGAGCGCATCGACCACGTCAACCAGGTGCTCCGGGAGCAGCTGACCGGCATGCGGGTGGTGCGGGCCTTCGTGCGCGAGCCCCACGAGACCGACCGCTTCGCCGTGGCCAACGACCGGCTCACGCTCACGTCGCTCGGGGCCGGGCGGCTGATGGCGCTCATGTTCCCCGTGATGATGCTCGGCATGAACCTCTCGAGCGTGGCCGCCATCTGGATCGGTGGCAACCGCATCAGCACCGGGGAGATGAAGATCGGGGCGCTCATCGCCTTCCTCAGCTACCTCGTGCAGATCCTGATGTCGGTGATGATGGCCACGTTCATGGCCGTGATGGTGCCCCGGGCCTCCGTGTGCGCCGAACGGATCCAGGAGGTGCTCGACACCGACACGTCGGTGGCCGAGCCGTTGGCTCCCGTCACCGAGCTCCACGGTCCGACCTCGCTCGAGCTCCGCGACGTCTCGTTCCTCTACCCGGGAGCCGAGGCGCCGGTCCTGTCGCACATCTCGGTGTCGGTGCGAGCCGGCGAGACGCTAGCCATCATCGGCAGCACCGGCTCGGGCAAGTCCACCCTCGTCAACCTCGTGCCCCGCCTGTTCGACGTCAGCTCGGGCGCCGTGCTCATCGACGGCGTCGACGTGCGCGAGCTCGACCCCGACATCCTGTGGAGCCGCATCGGGCTGGTGCCCCAGAAGCCCTACCTCTTCTCCGGCACCATCGCCACCAACCTCCGGTACGCCGACCCCGACGCGACCGACGACGCCCTGTGGGAGGCGCTGGAGATCGCCCAGGCCCGGGAGTTCGTCGAGGCCAAGGAGGGCGGGCTCGACGCCGAGATCGCCCAAGGAGGCACCAACGTCTCGGGCGGCCAGCGCCAACGTCTGGCCATCGCCCGGGCCCTGGTCCGAAAGCCCGGCATCTACCTGTTCGACGACTCGTTCTCCGCCCTCGACCTGGCCACCGACGCCCGGCTCCGGGCCGCCCTCGCGCCGCACACCACCGACGCCGCCGTGGTGGTCGTCGCCCAGCGGGTGAGCACGATCAAGAACGCCACCAAGATCCTCGTCCTGGAAGACGGCCAGGCGGTGGGCCTCGGCACCCACCACGAACTGCTCGAGATCTGCCCCACCTACCGGGAGATCGTCGAATCGCAGATGACCATGGAGGAGGCGGCATGAGCGAGCAGCAGCGCCCCGGCACCAGCCTCTCCGCCGAGTCCCGCAACTCCATCGCCGGCCGCTGGGGCACCCAGGGCATGCCGGCGGAGAAGGCCAAGGACTTCTCGTCGTCGACCCGGCGCCTCCTGTCCTGGCTGCGCCCCGAGCGGACGGGCGTCACCTTCGTGCTCATCGCCGCCGTCGGGAGCGTCACCCTCTACGTGCTCGGCCCGAGGATCCTCGGCAACGCCACCGACGTGGTGTTCAACGGGCTCCGGTCCGGCGGCCCGAAGGCCATCGACTTCGACGACCTGCACCGGGTGCTGCTGACCGCCGGCGCCATGTACCTCGTCGGTGGCGTGCTGGCCTTCCTCCAGTCGTACCTCTTGGCCGGCGTGGTCCAGCGGACGATGTTCCGCCTCCGGGGCGAGGTCGAGAACAAGATCAACCGGCTCCCGCTGCGGTACGTCGACGGCCAACCCCGTGGCGACCTCCTCAGCCGGGTCACCAACGACATCGACAACGTGGCCCAGAGCATGCAGCAGACCCTGAGCCAGATGCTGACGTCGGTCCTGCAGATCACCGGCGTGCTGGTGATGATGATGCTCATCTCCCCCATCCTCGGGGCCGTGGCCCTCATCACCGTGCCGGCGTCGATCTACCTGATGAAGGCCATCACCACCCGCTCGAAGACCCGCTACATCGCCCAGTGGCGCCACACCGGCGGGCTCAACGCCATCGTCGAGGAGAGCTTCAGCGGCCACGCCATCGTGAAGGTGTTCGGCCGGCACCGGGAGGTCGAGCAGCGCTTCGCCGAGCGCAACGAGGACCTCTACGAGGCCGGCTTCGCCGCCCAGTTCATCTCGGGCACGATCCAGCCGGCGATGATGTTCCTGGGAAACCTCAACTACGTGATCATCGCTGTGGTCGGCGGCCTGCGGGTGTCGAGCGGGGCGATGTCGCTCGGCAGCGTGCAGGCCTTCATCCAGTACTCCCGTCAGTTCACCCAGCCCCTCACCCAGTTCGCGTCGATGATCAACGTGATGCAGTCCGGGATCGCGTCGGTGGAGCGGGTGTTCGAGCTGCTCGACGCCCCCGATGAGCCCGCCGACCCGGCCGAGCCCCTGACCGACGAGACCCCTCGGGGCCGCGTCGAGTTCGAGCACGTCCACTTCTCCTACGACCCCGATCGCCCCCTGATCGAGGACCTGTCCCTGGTCGCCGAGCCGGGGCAGACCGTCGCCATCGTGGGCCCGACCGGCGCCGGCAAGACCACGCTCGTCAACCTCCTGATGCGGTTCTACGACCTCGACGGCGGCGTGATCCGCCTCGACGGCAACGACATCTCACAGATGACCCGCCACGAGCTGCGCAGCAACATGGGCATGGTCCTGCAGGACACGTGGCTGTTCAGTGGCACCATCCGCGACAACATCGCCTACGGCAACCTCGACGCCACCGACGAGCAGATCCACGAGGCTGCCCGGGCGACCTATGTCGACCGCTTCGTGCACTCCCTTCCCGACGGCTACGACACCGTGCTCGACGACGAGGCCGGCACGGTGAGCGCGGGCGAGAAGCAGCTGATCACGATCGCCCGGGCCTTCCTGGCCAACCCCACGATCCTGATCCTCGACGAGGCCACGAGCTCGGTCGACACCCGGACCGAGGTGCTCATCCAGAAGGCGATGGCCGCGCTGCGCAAGGAGCGCACCAGCTTCGTGATCGCCCACCGCCTGTCGACGATCCGCGACGCCGACACCATCCTCGTGATGGACGGCGGGGCGATCGTCGAGCAGGGCAACCACGACACGCTGCTGGCCAAGCGCGGCGCCTACTACGAGCTCTACAACTCCCAGTTCGCCGGCGCCGCCGCCGAGCTCGTCTGACGACGCCCACGGAGGACCGGGGCTCGGGTCGGACAGGCCCTAGACTCGTCCGCCGTGCGCACCACCGAACCCACCCGGGGGCGCCGGCGGGCCGGCCTCCGGGGTCGACCCCGCCGCGCCGTCGCCGCCGTCGCCGTCACCAGCGCCGCCGCCATGCTCGGCGCCGTCGGCCCGCTCGCCACGCCGGCGGGGGCCGTGCAAGGCCCGCTCCCCGGCAACCTGGCGTCGTGGAGCACCGTCGCCGGCACCGACGGACGCGTGTACATGGCCGACGAGCAGGGACGGGCCCGCCAGTGGCACGGCGGCAACCACAAGACCACCGACCCCGACACGCTCACCGACGATCTCCTCACCGCCGCCGCCGACCGGGGCATGGACCACATCCGCCTCGCCGTCTTCTGGGATGCGCTGGAGCCGACGCAGGGGGCCTACGACACCGCCTACCTCGACAAGATCGAGGCCGCCCTCGACCGCGCCGCCGCCCACGGGCTCATGGTCATCATCGACATGCACCAGGACGTCTACGGCCCCGCCTTCGGCAGCCGAGGCGTCCCGACGTGGGCCACCCGGACCGATGGCGTGCCCTTCACGCCCCACGAGGTGTGGCTCCAGAACTACCTGGAACCCGCGGTGCAGAACGCCTTCGAGCACCTCTACGAGGACGCCGACCTCCGCCAGGCCCAGATCGACGCCTGGCTGGCCATCGTGAACCGGGTCCGGAACCACGCGGCGGTGCTGGGCTACGACCTGCTCAACGAACCGTTCGGCAAGATCCGTCCCGGCGAGGACTTCTTCCAGGCCGCGGCCCGGGTGGAGCGCGAGCAGCTCACCCCGATGTACCAGCGCCTGACCGATGCCATCAGCGCCGTCGATCCCGTGCACTGGGTCCTGTTCGAGCCACCGAACCTCGCGTCGCTCGGGATCCCCACCTCGCTCGGGGCGGTCAACGGTCCGCATGTCGCGATCTACCCGCACATGTACGACGCCGCCATCGAGTCGGCCACCTACACCCCCGGCGGCGTCATCCAGTACGACCCGGCCTTCTTCTCGAAGTGGGCCAATGCCATCGGCACCTACACCAAGGCCCACCCGGTGCCGCTGCTGGTCGGCGAGTGGGGCATCGCCTCCCCCGACACGCCCGGGATGGACGCCTTCGTGCTCGACTCGCTCGCCACCCTCGACAAGGTCGGCTCGGGCTGGTCGGTGTTCAACTGGTGCAAGGGCGGGGGCTACTGCCCGGTCGACGCCGCCGGCAACGACCGCCCGGCCATCGGCCAGATCTTCCAGCCTTACGCCCGGGCCATCGCCGGTGCCCCCACGTCGAGCACGTGGGCGCCGTCCACCCGCACCCTCACCGTCGTCTACCGCGACGGCGCGGCGACCGGTCCCACCGACATCTTCGTGCCCGAATCCCGGGCCTACCCCGCGGGGTTCGTGGTGGAGACCAGCGACGGGCCCGGCGCGTTCACCCAGGCCTTCGACGCCCCGAGCGGGGTTCTGCACGTGACCGTTCCGAAGACCGGTGGCGACCACGCCATCTGCGTGAAGCCGACCGGCGCCCCGCCGGGCTGCGCCGTCCCCCAGGCCACCCCCACCACCACCTCGACCACGGTCCCCACCGCGGTCGCCGTGCCGGCCTTCACGGGCTGACCGGCCGGGCTGAGGCCCTCAGCCGGTTCGGCCGAGGATGGCCAACAGCCGCGTCTGCGGGCCGGCCCCTTCGGGCAGGTCGGGGGCATGGCCGAACGCACCGGAGGCGGCGAACCCCTCGGCCTGCGGCTCGGCCACGGCCAGGCAGGCGTCGACGAGGTCGGCGGGCAGGACGGTGTCGTAGCCGATGGCCACGGCCATGTCCCATCCGTGGATGAGCACGTCGATGAGGCGGTGCCCGCAGTACACCGAGCCGGGGACGGGGCCATAGGACACCGGGCACGGGGCCTCCATGGCCCCCGGGGCGTTGAAGGCCTCGACGGCCAACGCGCCCGACGCCCGGAAGGCGCCGCTGATGTCGCCGCCGACGATGTCGCCCTCGAAGCGGTCCCCGACCTCGTCGATCGTCTCCCCGGCCACCAGCGGCGGCACCCAGTAGTTGCCGTAGATCACGTGGTGGGCCAGGGTGGCGACGTCCCAGTCGTCGCACGGCGTGGGATCCCCGAGCTGCTCGGGTCGGATGGCGTCGAAGATCAGCTGGGTGTGGGCCACGGCCCGCGCGTGTGCTTCCGGAAGCTCCATCTCGCTCTCTCCCTCTCGTGGGTCGGACCCAATCGTCGCAGGTTTTCCGGCGGCACGCCCCGGGAGCGACGCCACCCAACTCGGTCCTTGGGTGCGCAAGGGTGCGGTATGCGCGCCCTTACGCACCCAAGGCACAGATGAGTAGCCGTTACTCATGCCCGTCGGGGCCGGCGGCGAGGAGGATCGGCCCATGGCCACACGACCGACCGCCCGCCCTGCCCTCCTCGCCACGCCCGCACGCGCCGTCGCGGCGGTGTGCCTCCTCGCCGCCACGCTGGTCTCGATCACGGTCCTGCGCTGGGCCGACCGAGCGAGCGCCGGGTCGCTCTCCCAGGGGTCGGTCACGATGGTCTCGGCCAACAAGGACCGCACCGATTCCGCCCCGACCCCTGGCGGCACGTTCGGGTCGGACCAGGTCGCCGTCAGCGAGGACGGCAAGGTCGTCGCCTTCGTCTCGAAGACGCCGGCGGAGCTCCTGGTGAACGATCCCGTCCAGCTCGCCGCGGGCACGGTGACGGACACCAATGGCGTCGAGGACGTCTTCGTCTGGGACAGCCGGGTGCCGGCGCCCATCGGTCCGGTCACCACCCTGGTGTCGTGGAACGCCTCCCACACGGGCGCCGGGGGCGGGAACATCAACCCGTTGTCCCAGCACCCGATCATGGCGCCAGGTGGCCTCGGCATCGTGTTCGAGAGCCGGGCCAAGGATCTCACCACCACGCCGGTGGTGTCCGACGTCAACCTCTACGCCTGGGTGCCGGTCATCAACGACCTGTTCCCGCTGTTCCTCGTCAACGTCGACAAGACCGGCACCACGGGCTCGAACAGCATCAACACGGACGCCTCGATCGCCGTGTCGCTCGTTCCGCCCGGCGCCAAGGTGGCCTTCACCAGCAACGCGACCGACCTCGTCACCGAGGACAGCCACGGCCTGCAGCAGGTGTACGTCCGGGACTTCGTCACCCAGTCGACCCAGATGGTCAGCCTCGACAAGACCGAGGCGGCCGGCACGGTGTCGGGCGCCGACGACGGCATGATCGCAGCGAACGGCCTGCGGGTCGCCTTCGCATCCGGCGGCGGCGACATCGTGAACGGCGTCAGCGGGAGCAGCGGCAACATCTGGGTCCGCGACCTGCTCCTCGGTACCACCTCGCTGGTGAGCGTCAACAACGCCGGGACCGACGGCACCAGCGGGAACGGCAACCCCGTCATCTCGGCCGACGGCAGCGCCGTGGCGTGGGACAGCAACGACGTGAACCTGTCGGTCACCCCCCACAACGGCAACAACCACATCTTCTACCGGTTCGGCGCCACCCCGGTGCAGATGGTCGACACCGACTTCACGGGGCTCCTCGGCTGCAACCTGGCCTCGAACAACCCCGGCCTCAGCCTCACCGGCACCACCGTGGTGTTCGAGAGCTTCTGCTCCGACATCACGCCCGTCGGCGTGAGCGACACCAGCAGCACCGACGTCTTCGTCCGCCGCTTCCCCCTGGACCTCGCCCCCGTCCTGGTGAGCATCAACGACGCCGGCACCGCCTCGGGCAACGCCGCCTCGTTCATCTGCCCCGGCGGCTCGCCGCCCAACTGCGGCGCCTCCACCAACGCCGGCATCACCATGAACGCCGACGGCACGGCGATCGCGTTCTTCTCGGCCGCCAACGACATCGCCAAGGCGCCGAACTCGCCGCCCCCCTTCAGCAACGGCAACGTGTTCGTCCGCTACCCCTACATCGACAAGACGGTCAACGTCACCACCACGGCGGCCGGTACCAACCCCAACGGCGTGTCCCGCGACTCGGTGATCAGCGCCGACGGAGCGACCGTCGCCTTCGTCAGCCTGGCCGACGACCTCGTCACGCCCGACACGAACCTCGCGTCGGACGCCTACATCTCCGACCTGCACAACAAGTTCTTCATCCAGCCCATCACCGCCGTCACCGAGGCCGACGGCAAGGTCACCGTCGTCGTGCAACGCACGGGTAACAACGGCACCACCGACACGGTCGACTTCGAGACCGCCGACGGCATCATCCCGTCGCTCCCCATCCCGATCGGGGTCACCGACCCGGCGCCGGCGACCGAGCCGTCCGACTACACCAAGAAGACCGGCACGCTCACGTTCAAGCCCGGGGAGACCACCAAGACGATCACGATCGACATCACCGACGACCTCACCCCGGAGCAGTACTTCGAGCTGTTCCGCATCGGGCTGAAGAACCCGGGCGGCGCCGGCGAGCTCGGCCTGCCCGGCCCGCTCAACGAGGCCTACGTCACCGTGATCGACGACGACGCCACGCAGGACTTCCACGTGGCCATCACCCAGCAGCCCCCGGCCTCGGCCCACGTCGGCGACATCGTCACCATGAAGGCGAAGGTCTCGGTCGACTCCGGGCCGGACAGCCTCGACCTGACGACGCTGGCCTCCGGGGCGGGGACGACCGGATTCGACTCGGTGACCTTCCCGGCGCCACCGACACCGATCGCCAACGGATCGTCGCAGGAGGTGACCTTCACGGCCCGGCTCACCGGCACGCCCGGGTCCACCACCAACGCCGTGCAGGTCGACGCCACCGGGGCCCTCGGGGCGAACCCGGCGGCCACGCGCAACGCCACCACCTCGACGGTGACCAGCACCGACGCCGTCACGGCCACCCTCGCCGCCGTCGACGACGGTGACGGGAACCCGAGCCACGTGGCCCTGGCCGACAAGATCACCTACACGCTCACCGTCGACAACGCCTCCGACACCCCGGCCCAGCTGACCGGGCTCCCGGCCGGCTTCGTCGCCGCCACCGGCTCGACCCAGTTCAGCCGCACCGACGGGTCCACCACGGTGGCCGCCCACGGCTCGACCCAGTGGACCCTCGTGGTCGACGTGGACGACACCGACCTCGACGGCGCCACCATCGACCAGATGCCGAGCGGGATCACCTACGGGATGAGCGCCTTCGGCCTGTCGGGTCAGGCGGTGGCCAGCACGCCCGCCAGCATCAGCTCGATCGTCGACGCCCCGGTCATCGCGGCGTCGGCCCACACGCTCACCGACACCAACGGCTCCCCCCTCCAGCCCGGCGACAGCGTCGACGTGTCGGTCACGATCACCAACAGCGGCGGGGCCGCGGCCACGAGCGTGTCGATCACCGACACCCTCACCGATCTCGCCAACCCGACCAACGTCCAGGTCGCCGGCGCGGCCTGCGGCGCCTGCACCGTGGGCGCCAACTCGGTGACCGCACCGCTCGGTGCCATCCCGGCCGGCGGATCCGTGGTCCTGACCTTCACGGTCACGGTGCCCGCGTCACCCGGGGGCGTGGTGGCCAAGAGCAGCGTCGTGGCCACCTTCGCCCCCGCCAGCACCGGGACGAGCCCGTCGGCGCCCGACGTCAAGAGCCTGGCGTTGGCCGCCGGGCCCAACCCGGTGGCCAACGACGACAAGTACAACGCCACCGAGGATCAGAAGCTCACCGTCGTCCTGGCCAACGGCGTGCTCGGCAACGACACCGACGGGCAGAACGACCCACTCACGGCGGCCGTGGTCGACACGTCCAACGCCCACGGCGTCGTGGCACTCGCCGCTGACGGGTCGTTCACCTACCAGCCCGCCGCCGACTTCAACGGCACGGCCACCTTCACCTACAAGGCCAACGACGGCACCCACGACAGCAACGTCGCCACGGTCACGATCGACGTGGCCCCGGTGAACGACGCCCCCGTGCCCGGTGCCGACAGTGCCAACGCCGTCAGCGACGGCAGCGGCACGAGCTTCAAGGTGCTGTCGAACGACACCGACGTCGACGGCGACACCCTGACGATGGAGGTCACCCAGCAGCCGGGGCACGGGCAGGTCCAGTGCGACCCGCAGGGCAACTGCACCTACACCCCCGACCAGGGCTACAGCGGCCCCGACTCGTTCCAGTACGCCGTCAACGACGGACACGTGCCCCACAACAGCGTCGTGGCCTCCGTCCAGATCACCGTCACGCCCGGCCAGTCCTCGTCCAGCACGTCCTCGAGCACGTCGAGCACGTCGAGCAGCACGACGAGCACGACGGCGATCGACAGCACCACGACCTCCACCACCGGCCAGTCGACGACGACCGCCGCGGTCGGCAACAACTCGGGCGGGGGCAGCGGCTCCGGTGGCGGCGGCGGGGCCGGGGCCGGCGGCGGGACGGGGGCGGGAGGCGGCACCCTGCCGGCGACCGGTTCGGGGACCGCTCGGCTCGTGACCGTCGGCCTCCTCCTCATCGCCCTCGGGGCCCTCTCCCTCACCGCCCGTCGCCGGGTGGCCGGCCCCCACCACTGACCACTGGGCCTCACCGACCCTTGGGTGCGTAAGGGTGCGCCATGCGCGCCCTTACGCACCCAAGGGATGAGGCCCGGTCAGGGGACCACGGCGTCGACGGCCCCGGCCGACAGGCCCGCGGCGGCCACGGCCTCGATGATCCCCGGGAGGGCGTCGGCGTCCCGGGATGCCGCGCCCACGTGCATGAGAACGATCGCCCCGGGAGCGAGCGCCGCCCGCACCGTGGCCACGATCTGCTCGGGACTGTCGCCCTTCCACCCCCTCGAATCGACCGACCACAGCACGTCGTACCGGTAGCCGGCCCGGCCGAGGAGGGCGTCCACGCCGGCGTCGGTGTCGCCGTACGGTGGCCGGAACCACGGCCGGACCGTGGCGCCGGCCAGCCGGGTGAAGGTCGCCTCGGCCCGGCGCAGCTCGTCGAGACGCTCGGCCTCGGTGAGCGGGGCCGTGCTCGTGGAACGGCCGGTCCACGAGCGGTGGTCGGCGGTGTGGTTGATGATCTGATGCCCTTCCGACACCATGCGCCGGAAGAGGTCCGGGTTCTGCTCGGCCCAGGTCGCCGTCATCCCGAAGCTGGCCCGCACGTGGGCGGCAGCGAGGATGTCGAGGATGCGGGCGGCGTTGCCGGTGTCGGACCCGGCGTCGAAGGTGAGGGCGACGATCGGCCGGGACGACGACCCCCGGGTCACCCGCAGGGCGGGACCGGCGGGCGTGGTGGTGGTCGTGGTCGGCCGGGGCGTCGTCGGGACCGTGGTGCGGACGGGCGTGGTCGGTGTCGTGGACGGCGCGACCGTGGTCGCTGCGCTCGACGGCGGGACCGACGTCGTCGGGAGGTAGGTCGGGCCGTCGGTCGGTTGGGTGGTCCCGGAGCCGTCGACGGTGGCGGGGGTGCCGGGGGTGCCGGGGGTCGTGCCCGAGATCCCGGGGGTCGTGCCCGGGGCGGGCGTCCCCGTCGTGGTGCCGGCCGTCCCGCTGGTCGGCGGCGAGGCGTCGTCGGTCCGGCCGCACGCCGTCGAGGCCGCCAGTGCGGTCACCGCGAGCAGCGCAACGAGGCCGGCGCGGCCCCGGTCGCGCGCCCGACTGGCCGGGCGTCGCAGAGCGGGACCGGTCATGCCGCCTCATCCTGCCGCGCTGGCGCCGGCGGCGCGGCCGACACCGGGGTCGGCATCGGGACGAGGACGGCCGGCGCGGCGCCGCCACCGGAACCCCGGCCCCGCCGCTCCGCCCGGCGGTCGGCGATCTGGCCCACGGCCACGGCCGAGCCGAGCAGGGCCGCGCCGACGCAGATGAACACGCCGAGGATCCCCATGGCGTTCGAGCCGGGCCCCTCGGTGAAGGAGAGGAGCAGGGTGATCACGCCGAGGACCCCGGTCAGGAGCGCGGCGGAGCGCAGCCGGTGGACGGCGAGCACGGCCAACGGCAACGCGGTGGCGAGGATGGCCACCGCGCGCACCGGGCCTCGCTGGTCCTCCATCCGCACGAAGGCGTCCCACGACGAGCTGACCAGGTCGAAGGCGGCCACGGCGCCGACCAGGACGGACGCCACCCACGTCGCCGGTCTGGGCCGGAACCACGCCAGCGCGACGACGGCCAGCATCGGCACCACCCATGACGCCGCCAGCACCGCCCCTTCCATCCCTCCCGGCTCGTCCATCGCTTCGCCGACGACGAACAGCACCCCGAGGCTCGTGAAGAGCAGGAGCAGGCCGATGCCTGTCCACTCGAGGGTCCGGGCGAAGATCGACATGGCGCACCTCCTCGTTCCGGCTGCCGGCAGCAGCTCGGGAGGCCTACCTCCAGCATGGTCGACGCCGGCCCCGGCCGGCAGGGTCGGACGACCTTCAGATCGCACCGCCGGGAGCGGAGCCGTGGGGCCGTTCGACCCTGCCCTGCCGGCGCAAGGTCGGCGCACGATCGAACCATGATGATGCGCCGCATGCACCACCGGCGCCGGTCGATCTCCCTGGCCGGCGTGGCCGCCACCGCCCTGATCGCCGCCTGCTCGAGCGGGTCGGGCACCGGTGGACCCACCACCTCCGGCGGCGGCCCGGCGACGACGCCGGTGTCCGCGTCGGGCACGACCGGCACCGCCGCCGCCGGACGGTACGTGACCACGGACGGCTCGCGACCGACCCGCTTCCCGGACCTCCGACAGGCGGTCGGCCCGGCCACCATCGACGCCCCGCTGGCATCGGTCCGGGCCACGCTCGAAACCGAGATCGGGCCCGTGGCCGAGGATCTCCCGGCCACGGACGCAGGCGAGACCGGCCACCGGCGGCTCATCTGGCGGGCGGGCGGCGGTTCCGTCGAGGTCGCGGTCAACGAACCGGCCGCCACCGTGGACTACGTCACCGTGTCGAGCCCGGCCGGCTCGGGGCTGCGGGTGGCCCTGTACGGGGGGACGGCGGTGGGGACGTCCACCCTCGGCGAGGTCATCCGGGCGTTGGGACCGCCGACCGACCCCAACCCCCAGGGCGACTACGCCGCCATGTGGATCTACTGCGACGACAACGAGGTGATCGGCCTGAAGGTCAACGACCGTGAACCCAGCGGGCCGGCCACCCCGACGGCCGATCCGGCCCAGGTGATCCGGTGGGTCGACGTGTTCCACTCGGTGGGCCCGACCACCGAGTGCAACGGCCCCGCCGCCCCCGGGCGATGACGACCGTCCCGGACCCGATCGCTAGCCTCGCCGCTGTGCGCCGACCTGTCCCGCCCCGCCCTTCGGCCGCAGCTGTGGCCGCCGTCCTGCTGGCCCTCGTGCTGTCCGGCTGTGGATCGAGCGGGAACGGCCCGGCGCCGGCATCGACCACGGCGGCGGGCGCCGGGGCGACCAGCGGTGTGCCGGCCTCCCGCGTCCTGTCCCCGGGGACGACCCGCGCCAAAGGGACGTGTGTGTCCCGCATGCCGGGCGAGGTGCTCGCCGCGATCGACGCGGTGGTGCAGTTCAGTACGAGCCAGGTGTGCCCCGGCTACGTGACGGTGCGGCCTGGCACCCCGGTGACGTTCACCAACGAGGACGCCGTCGCCCACACGGTGACGATCCAGGAGGGCACCCTCCCCGGAGGGAAGACGATCGCCTCTGGCTCGGCGCCGCCGGGCGGGAGCTGGGTGCAGCCGTTCGACACGCTCGGGTCCTTCACCTACGTCCTCGACGCCATCCCGTCGTTCCGGGGGACCGTCGAGGTCACCGACGGCACGATGACCGGCCACTGAGGTCGGCCATCGCGGGCCTCAGCTCGGCGCGGTGGTCCCCCCGAGCGGGATCGGGTCCATCCCGAGCTTGCGGTGGTCCCAGGAACGCACGCGGTCGACGTCGATCCGCACGGCCACCCGCTTGTTGAGCATGAACTCGACCAGCGGCTTGACCTCCTCGGAGTACGGCCCGTTGTAGCGCTCCCACACGCTGACCCCGACGGCCCAGAGCGCCTCCGGGTCCTCCACGATCTCCGCCGTGCCCTCGAGGGCGACACCGCGGAGCGTGTCGTAGGTGAGGCCGTCCTCGATCATGCAGGTGATCCGGTTGTCCCGCCGTAGGTTCACGGCCTTCTGGGACCGGCTCTTGGTCTCGAACCAGATCTTCCCGTCGATCACGGCGAACCACATGGCGACGAGGTGCGGATGGCCTGTCGGCCCGTTGGTCGCCATCGTGGCGGTCCGGCTCTGTTCGATGAAGGCCGCGACCTCGGCGTCGTCCATGACGATCTGCGAACGTTGGTTGGTCCCCATCCGGGCCTCCTGGCGGTGAGCGGGCTGACCCCCGACCCTACCGAACCGGCGCCGCCCCGCCGATCGCTGGTGCAGGTTCCCGGGCCAGCGATGTCGCTGGTGCGGTTTCCCGGGCTGGGGCCGCGCAGATGCACCGGCGATCTCGTCGGGGCCGAACAGATGCACCGGCGATCCCCGTGCCCGCCGCGCCGATGGGGCGGGGCGACTACTCGATGCCGATGGACTCGGGGCCGATGCGCTCGACGATCGGGGCCAGGGCGTCGAGGTCGAGCGAGTAGCACTCGGCCGCCGTGGTGCCGATCATCTGGCGGGCCTCGGTCGCGGGGATGTCGCCGAAGGTCTCGCGGAGCGCCTCGACGGTGTGGGGCCAGGTGCCCTCGTGGTGCGGGTAGTCGTTGCCCCACATGAGGACCTCGACCCCGATGTCGTGACGGAGCACGACCTCCTTGCGGGCCATCACCGACGCACCGATGCGGACGTTGCGCCGGAAGTAGTCGCTCGGCTTCATCGACAGGTGCCGCGTGAAGGCGTCACCGAAGCGCTCGGTGGCGTGGGAGCCCTCGAACTTGCGGTCCATGCGGGTGAGCAGGTCGGGCACCCACCACGCCCCGTTCTCGGTGACGCAGAACTTCAGCGCCGGGAAGCGCTCGAACACGCCGCCCCAGATCAGGTGCCACAGCGGGCGCGACGCCCACCACGACGCCTCCGTGGTGAAGATGCCGGCCGCGCCGGGCAGGTCCCAGCCGCCGAAGTCACCGACCGCGCCCGAATGGGTGTGGACCGGCAGGTCGAGGTCCTCGCAGACGGCCCAGAACGGGTCGTACTGCGGGTGGTTGTAGGGCGGCCGCTCGTGCCACACCGAGGGGATCAGCACGCCCTTCAGGCCTTGGTCCTTGGCCCACCGGGCTTCGGCCACCGCGATCTCGGGGTCCTCGACGGTGGGGATGATGGCCAGGCCGATGCGCCGATGCGGCTCGTCGGCGCAGAACTCGGCCAGCCACCGGTTGTGGGCCCGGGCCCCGGCCAGGAGGCGCTCGGGGCGGGCGCCGGCGTGGGGCGCCAGGCCGGCGCCGAACGGCGGGGCGTTGCCGTCGGTCGTGCCGTCGGGGAAGAGCACCTCGGCCGCGATCCCGTCGGCGTCGAGCTCCTTGGTGCGCTGGGCCGAGTCCCACGCCCCGGTGAGCCCTTCGGCCAGCTCGGCCTCCCGCTCGTCGAGGAAGTCGGCCACCTGCTCGCGGAGCTTGTCGCCCTGCGCGGCCAGGCGGGCCAGCTGGCGGTCGTAGGCCTCGCGGTAGTCCTCGTCGAGGTAGTCGCGGTAGCGGCCGCCGGGGAGGCCGGCGTGGCAATCGGAGGAGACGATGAGGACACGGCTCACGGGAGGACCCCTTTCACGGGTGATCTGCTGCCCCAGTGGTATCACGCCGGCGCCCCGCTTGGCAAGACATTCTCCGATACTGTCTTGCCTCATCGGGGCGAGACGGCACCTGAGAAACGTCTTGTCCGGGGTCCGACCAGGGTGGCGCGGAGGACGGCGATGCGCCGGACCGAGCGCGCCACCGCCGCGTCGTGCTCAGCCCGACGCCCGGGCTTCGGCCCGCAGCACGTCCTTGCGCACCTTGCCGGTGTCGGTCTTCGGCAGCGGTTCGGTTCGTAGGTCGAACGTGGCCGGGACCTTGAAGTCGGCCAGCGTCTCGGCCACCCAGCGACGTAGGTCGCCGGCGGTGACTGCGGCGGACGACGCGAGGTGGACGACGGCGTGCACGGCCTCGCCCAGATCGGCGTCGGGGATGCCGACCACGGCCGCCTCGAGCACGTCCGGATGGGCGAGGAGCCGGTCCTCGATCTCGATGCAGCCGATGTTCTCGCCGCCCCGGATGATGAGGTCCTTGGCCCGATCGGTGAGGTACAGCCACCCGTCCTCGTCGAGGTGGCCGAGATCGCCCGTGCGGAGCCAACCGTCGACGATGGCCTCGGCCGTGGCCTCCGGCTGGTTCCAGTACCCGGCGATCAGGTGCGGTCCCCGCACGCAGATCTCCCCGGTGGTGCCCGCCGGCAAGGCGCGACCGTCGGGGTCGCGGATCTCGACATCGACGGTGAGCATGGCCCGACCGACCGAACCCGGCCGCTCCTGCCGGGACCGTCCACCGTTGAAGACCGACACGCCCGACGTCTCGGTCAGGCCGTAGAGGTTGGACTGGTAGACGACGTTGGGGAACGTCTCGCGCACCGCGGCGGTGAGGTCGGTGGGGACGGGGGCGCCGCCGAAGCCAACGTTGCGAACCGTGCCGAGGTCGTAGCGATGGCGGTCGGGGTGCTGGCACACCCGGGCCGCCATCGTGGGCACCGACGCCCACGCCGTGACCCGCTCCCGCTCGATCAGCTCCATGGCCGTGACCGGGTCGAAGCGGCCGGCCAGCATCACCAGCTTCCACCCGGCCAGGAACCCGCCGACGAGGTGGGCCTGGGTGCCGCTCACGTGGAACAGCGGGACGCACAGGAGGCGCACCTCGTCCGTGGCCGGCGGCGCGCTGTCGGCCGGGTTAGCGAGGGCGTTGACGGCGGCGATGCCGCTCACGTTGTGAGTCGACGCGATCCAGGCCCGATGGGTGGCGACGGCGCCCTTCGGACGCCCGGTGGTGCCGCTGGTGTAGAGGATCACCGCGGGGTCGTCCTCCCCGATCGGCACCTCCGGGAAGGCATCGGTGGGTTGCGCGTGCAGGTCGGCGGCGTCGTGGACCCGGGGGTCGGCGGCGAGGTCGTCGGGGTGGGCGTCGATTACGTAGATCCGCTCGACCGACGCCAGCTCGGGGAGCAGGCCCCGCAGGCGCTCGAAGCGGGGCCGGTCGGTCACCAGCACCTTGGCCCCCGAGTCGGCCAGCCCGTAGAGGATCTCGTCGGGCTTCCACCACCCGTTCAAGGCCACGGCGATGCCGCCGGCGTCGACGGTGCCCCAGAAGGTGGTGCACCACACGGGATGGTTGGCGGCGAGGATGGCCACCCGGTCGCCCGGCTCCAGCCCCGCCCCGCCGGGCCCGAAGAGCACGGCCGACACCGAGTTGGCGCACCGGAAGAAGTCCCCGTAGGTCCACCGGAGGTCGCCGAAGACGAGCGCGTCGCGGTGGGCACGCCGATCGACGGTGAACCTCGCCAGCTCCCGCAGCGAACGGAACCGCTGGACGAAGGCCTTGGTGGGGACGCCTCGGACGTCGACCAACTCGATCTCGAACCGGGCACCGGGCGCGGTGAGCTCGACGATCGCCTCGTCCACGGTCAGCGCCGGCCGGCCCATCCGCTCGCCTCGCCTCGTCCGGTGCGCCGCGACCGACCGAGGGTCACGCCGGCAGGAGCTCGGTCAGCTCGACCGCGTTGGCGTAGAGGATCCGATCGCGATCCCCTTCCGGCAGGCCGGCGATCTCGGGAAGGATGTCGCGGGGCTCGGCCAGCCCTTCGATGTGGGGCCAGTCCGACCCGAACAGCACACGATCGGCGCCCATCAGTTCGGCCACCTCGGCGATGTCGTCCTCCCAGAAGGGGTTGATCCAGACGTGCTGGCGGAAGGTGTCGGCGGGATCCTCGGCGAAGTACCCGGGCAGCCGGTTCTTGGCGTGGGCCAGCTTGCGGAACAGGTCGGGCAGGTACTCCGACCCGTTCTCCACCGACGCGACCCGCACCCGGGGGAACCGCTCGAACAGCCGGTCGTAGACGAGGGTGATCAGGAAGTCGTAGATCGCCCGCTCGGGGTTGAGGCTGGCCACGGTCGGACGCTTGCCCCCACCGATGGTCTCGAGGGTGAGGCCCTTCGGGTAGCCGTTGGTGGAGTAGCCCGAGTTGCTGACGTGGGCGATGACGGTGACCCCCGCTTCGTTGACCCGGGCCCAGAACGGATCGAACCGGGGGTCGGCGGGCGAGTAGCTGCCGGTGGGGGTGAACACGGCGGCGGGCCGGAGGGCGACGATCCGGGCGCCCTGGTCGAGGGCCCAGTCCAGCTCCCGGCAGGCCCAGTCGATGTCGGTCAGGGTCAGGTAGGGGGCGGCGTAGATGGTGTCCTTGACGTTCATGCCCCAGTCGTCGGCCACCCAGCGGTTGAAGCCCTGGAACAACGCACACACCGCGTCGGGGTCGCGCTTCAGGCGCTCCTCGTAGAGCACGCCGAGCGTCGGGAACAGCCACACCCCCTCCACGCCCTGCTCGGCGATTCGCTCGAGCCGGGCGTCACGGTCCATGTACTCGGGCGGCATGGGCTCCACCGCCGACTTGATGAGCTCCTCGGCCGACCGGCCCTCCGGGTTGCCCCGGAAGTACTCCCGCAGCACCCCGGGCTTGCTGACCGGGTTGAAGGTGGGGTTGGTCACCTGGCGGTCGATGCGCCCCCCGACGAGGTGGTAACGGCGACCGTCGAGCTCGACCCACTGCACGCACCTCGGCTGCATGGCCCGGGGCACGTGCCGGGTGAAGGCGTCGGGAGCTTCGTAGTAGTGGTTGTCGGCGTCGAAGATGCGGACGGATGCCTCGGTCATGGTCGCTCCAGTGGATCAGGCGTCGGACGGCGAGCGCATGGCGTCGACCTTACAGGCCGTGAAAGACATTTTCCAGAACCGTCTTGCCGGGCCTCGGCGCCACCAAGGCCGGGCTCACCTCCTGCTCGTCGGCGCGCCAGATGGCCGGACGGCCGGACGGTCGGACACGAGCGCCTGGTCGCCGGCGCCTACCCTGCGGTCGTGGGGGATGACCGTGGCTGACCCGATCCTGATCGCCTCGCCTGGCGTCATCGTGGCCGGATTGTTGACCGCGGGCCTGGCGCAGCGGCATCGCCGGACCGCGCTCCAACGCCGCGTCGCCAGGGCGGCGGCCGAACGTGGGCTCACCCCTGCCCCGCTCCCCGATGCCATCCTGGGCCCGACGGCTCCGGGACCGTCGACGTCCCCCTCGCCCTTCGCCGCCATCCGGAGCGGCACCCCGGTCGCGGGCGTCACCGTCAGCGGCTCGGTCTCGGGCCTCCCGGTGTGGTTCACGGTCTTCGAGTTCGCCGACGCGCACGGGAGCGGGTGGAACGCCGCAGCCATCGTGCGCCTGCCCGACGGAGAGCGGCCGCACATCCTCGCGGCGCGAAGTGGCCGATCCGTCGCCCCCGGCGCCGATCGAGACATGATTCCCCTCCTCCATGATCCCGATGCCCGGAGCCTGACCGTCCTCGCTGACCGAGCGGCCAGAGGCACCGGGGCGATCCGACTCGCTCGCACCGTCCTCGAGCACTTCGATGCCGATCTCGACGTCGTGGAGGTGCGAGGAGCGTGGCTCCTCGCCGTTGGCAGCAGCATCCGGGACCTGCGGGCCCTCGACGCCGCGCTGACGTTGCGTGCCGCCATCGACCGCGAGGGCCGCTCCCCCGGCGACCCGGCCGCGACCGCGAGCGGCCGATCGCTGTTCGTCGACGAGGCGCGCATCATGGGCCTGCGCCCGACGCCGGCGCCGGCCGAACTGATGGCACTCGACGCCGCGAACGACGATGGCGGGGCTGCGCCGTGGGTGTCGGTGCAGTCGCCGTTCGAGATCCTCCCCGCGCGCACCACGCCCCCGACCATCGTGGGCGGGACGGCGGCGGGCCGCCCGGTCTGGATCGGCCAAGGTCGGGCCGTGGACGCCCGCGGCGCCGTCCGGGCCGATCTGGAGTGGGCGATCCTCGGGCTCCGATGCCAACGCCTCCCCCACGTCGTGGTGGCAGGGAGCAGGGCGGTCGCCACCCCCCGCGCGGGCGGGCACCTCCGAGGCCATCCCGCCTCCGGGCTGCCCGGGGGCCGCTGGTGGAGCCTGGGTCCCGCCGGCGCCGACCCCGTCGCCGGTCAGCTCGCCGCCCTGCTCTCCGGTGGGCCGGATCGCACCATGTCGATCGAGGTCAAGGACCACTGGCTCGTCGTCGCTCGACCGATGACGGCCAGCGCCGGCAGCGTCGCCGTCGCCACCATCGTTGCCGATGCCATCGAGGGGTCGGGCATCGAACCCGCGCCCGAGCCGGACTGGTCGCCACCCGCCGACCTCGCCTGATCCCCCCTGCGGGCGCCGTCATCGGTCAGCCGGGGCGTCCCGTCCTTCGTGTCCTCCCGGGCATCGTCGCCAAGGCGCGCCGGGACGGCAAGACTGACCCAACGCGATGACACACGTCGAGCCAGGCACTGGCTCGACGTGGTGGCCGAGCGTCCGACGAGGGGATCTCTGGTCGCCATGTGCTTCAGCGCCAACGTCAGCCTGGCCACCGGGGTCGTCGTCGGCGGCGCGGGCGCGGCGACCATCCCGTTCATCCACCAACGCCGTGAGGTCGCGTTCGCCACGCTCCCCCTGGTGTTCTCAGCCCACCAGTTGCTCGAGGGCATCGTCTGGCGCCACGTCGACGCCGCCGGCGGTACGGCCGTCAGCACCCCGGTCGTGCTGGTGTGGCAGTTCGTCGCCTGGACGTTCCTCCCGATCTACGTCCCGTTCGCGGTGGCCCTCTTCGAGCCCGATCGGCGCCGACGGCAGGCCATGTGGGGCCTGACCGCCGTCGGGGCGGGCATCGGGACCTTCCTCCTCGTGACGTCGATCGACTCCGGATCCCGGGTCCAGATCGCCCAGCACCACCTGCAGTACGACATCCCCCTCCACCCCGGATGGCTCCCGGCGATCCCCTACGTCGCCGCGACCTGCCTCTCGGTCCTGCTCTCCAGCCATCCCTTCGTCGTGCGGTTCGGCATCGCGCTCACCGCCTCGATGGCCCTGTCCGCGGCAATGGACGCCCTCAACTTCTCTTCGGTCTGGTGCTTCTTCGCCGCGGTGCTCAGCCTCGGGATCCTCGTCCACTACCGCACCGCCTCCCGGGAGAGCCGAGCCGGCCTCCGGCCCGCCGACGCCCACGGCTGAGCGTCGAGCGTCGAGCGTCGAGCTCACGGCTCGGACGCGAACACGTCCCGACTGTGTTGGAGGAAGAACGTGTGGTCGTGGCCCTTGTTGGGGTCGGTGGCGTTGTACTTCGCCGAAGACGGCGACCCGTCGGGCAGGTGCTCATCGGAGTAGATCGCTCCGACCGGGCAAACGTCGGGCTGGTAGCACGCGGTGCACGACGTGCACTCGTCCAGGTTGACGTAGAGCAAGGTGTCGCCGAACACGGCGATGGCCTCCGGGCTCGCCGGGTGCTCGGTCTCGACGATCCCGCTCCCGGCCTCCACCTCGGATACGAGCCTGTTCGTGGCCGCGTCGAACTCGTAGATGCACTGCACGGGGCACACGTCGACGCACGCACGGTCCTTCACGCCGATGCACGCTTCGGTGATGATCGCCACGCCGGCCATGGTTCACCGCCTCACGGTCGGAAGGGACGGCTGCTGACCGCAGCGGCCGGCGTCGACTCGACCAGCTGGTCGGTGCGGTCGATGGCGTGGTGGCCGTCGACCGTGTCGGGGGTGGTGTGGCGTGGGGTCACGGGTGCCTCGTTCCTGGCGTCGGCGTCTGGTGGATGACGCGCTGCCGGGGTCTTGAGCACCGCTCCCCGGGCCGGCGGGCCCGGACGACACGTGGGGATCCGTCGTGTCGGCCCCCGTAGCGTACCGCCACACGCCTCGGGACCGGTTCGGTACCTCCGCACGACAACTCCCCTTCCCGATGACCGGGGCGCGCCCATTGGGGGTAGCATGCCAGTAGCCCTCCTTCCCGGACGGCCTGCCGAGATTCGGCAGAGGAGCGATGCCCCGGTCCCTGGCAGCGCGTCGATACGACGCCACCAGAAGGGGCAGACCATGACACCGCTCACCGAAACCGGCGTTCGGCCCCACGTCGCCGTCGTCGACCACCCATCCGACTCGACCGATGCGCTGCTGCAGCGCTACCAGGTGGAGCGGACCCTGGCCCTTCGGAACGAGATCGTCGAAGCCAACCTGTGGTTGGGCGACTACTTCGTCCGTCGGTACAGCACCCGAGGGGTCCCCGTCGAGGATCTCCGACAAGTCGCCTCGATGGCCATCGTCCTCGCCGTCGAGCGGTTCGATCCCGCCCATGGCGTCGCCTTGCGCACCTTCGCCTCCCGCACGATCGACGGTGAGCTCAAGCGCTACTTCCGGGATCACACCTGGGTGGTGCGACCGACCCGGCGCCTCGTCGAACTGCATCTGTGGCTCCGCACCGAGATCGAGGACCTCACGCACCGTCTGGGGCACGCACCCCCACCCGCCGAGATCGCGGTCGAGACCGGGGCCACCGAACGCGACGTCCGCGACGCCTTGGAGGCCGCGGTCGCACGGTA
This sequence comes from Actinomycetes bacterium, assembly GCA_029782025.1. Taxonomy (GTDB): domain Bacteria; phylum Actinomycetota; class Acidimicrobiia; order Acidimicrobiales; family Acidimicrobilacustridaceae; genus JAKOVR01. Next base: position 63,824 of record JAKOVR010000093.1, read on the forward strand.
CCCCGGGCGCATCGACCACGGAGAACGGCCGGACGACGGACCCGTGGCCCACCTCCCCGCGTCCGAGCGGGCCGAGCGGCAGTTCGACGCCGTCCTCGACAGGCTCACGGCCTCCGCCGTGCTCGACCATCTGGCCGACCGGCAGCGTCAGGTCCTCGAGATGCGCTACCTCGGAGGGCACACGCAGCACGAGGTGGCGCGCACGCTGGGCCTCAGCCAGAGCTACCTCTCGCGCCTCGAGCGCAAGGCGCTGACGAAGCTCCGCACCCAGTTCGAGATCCCGGCCGCATGACAGCGGGGCGCCGCCGACCCCGCTTCGCCGGCGCGACGCGAGCGCGACGATGACGATCGCACCGGCCCCCTGGCCGTCCGGCGCCGACCCGGCCGTGGCCCGAGCCCGTGAGGTACCGCCGCCGCGCCTGAATCGCCTGGGCCGGGCGGTGCTCAACAGCGGGGCGCGAGCCAGGGCCCAACGTGAGGTCGTGCTCCCCCGGCTGGAGCGACTGGGCGGCGACCTCCACGGGTGCGGGGTCCTCGAGGTCGGGTGCGGCCGCGGGACGGGTGCCGAAGCGGTGCTCGATCGATGGAAGGGCGTCGACATCGATGCCGTCGACGCCGACCCGACGATGGTGCGACTCGCACGCGCCCGGCTGGCCGGTCGCGCCCGGGTCCGTCTCTCGGACATGACCGCTCTGGACGTCCCGAGCGCGTCCTACGGCGCGGTCGTCGACCTGGGAGCCCTCCACATGGAGCCGTTGTGGACCACGGCCCTGCGAGAGGTCCACCGGGTCCTCGTGCCGGGCGGCCGCCTCCTTTTCGAGGAGATCGTCGTCCC
>JAKOVR010000094.1 GCA_029782025.1 Actinomycetes bacterium
AGGCGCAGCGCCCCTTCGGGGCAGTTGGCCACCGCGGCCCGGGCCGTGGCCTCGAGCGCGGGGGGCAGCTCGCCGTCGTCGTCACCGACGATCAGGACCACACAGTGACCCTGATCGTCGGCATCGAAGATCTCGGGGGCGAGGGCGTAGCACCGACCGTGGCCGGTGCAGACGACGGGATCGAACGTGATGCGCATCAGCCCGCGGCCCCCAGGCGGGCGCCGGGCGCGAAGACCAGCGGGAGATGCTCGATCTCCCGGATGCCCGGCGAGTAGCGCAGCTCGGCGCCGTCGGCCACGGTGTAGTGCGGCAGCCGCTTGTGCAGCTCCTCGAGGGCGACCTTCAGCTCGAGGCGGGCCAGGTGGGATCCGAGGCAGCGGTGCGGGCCGCCACCGAAGGCGAAGTGCCGGTTGGCGTCGCGGCCGAGGTCGAAGTCACCGGCGTCGACGCCGAACTCGTCGGGGTCGGTGTCGGCCGCCCCCAGCATCAAGATGGCGTGGTCGCCCGGGTGCATCTGCACGCCGTGCATCTCGTGCTCCTGCACCACGACCCGGAGCACCTGCATCACCGGGGTGTGGAGACGCAGCAGCTCCTCGACCGCGGCGGGCACGTGGTCGAGGTCGTTGGCCACCACGGCCAGCCGCTCGGGGTGCTGGGCGAGGTAGGCGATCGAGCAGTCGAGCGTCGAGGTCACGGTGTCGAGCCCGCCGAGGAGGAACAGGTAGCAGATGTCGAGCATCTCCTCCCGGCTCATGGTCCGCCCGTCGACCTCCGAGCGCTGGAACCGGCTCAGGATGTCGTCGGCCCCGGACTCGGCCCGCTCGTCGATGAGGCGCTCGAAGTAGCCGTAGACCTCGGCGCCGGTGCGCTTGCGGATGGCGGCGTCCTGCTCGAGGTCCATGGTGCCGGGCCGGATGATGTTGTCCTTCCACGTGAGCAGCTGCTCGAGGTCGTCGAGGGGCATACCCGTCATGGTCAGGAACACGGTGCACGGGAACGGCACGGAGAACTCGGCGTGGAAGTCGACCTCGCCCCGCTCGATGAACCGGTCGATCAGGTCGTTGGCCAGGGCACGGAACTCGGGTTCGAGATGGGCGACCTCGCGCGGGCCGAGCTGGGGGTCCATGACCCGTCGGTACTTGGCGTGCTCGGGCGGATCGATCTGCAAGGGGATCAGCGGACGGTCCTGCCCGATGTCGACGGCGACGAGGTCCGACGAGAAGATCTCGGGGTGGCGCAGCGCGAACTTCACGTCCTCGTAGCGACTGATGATGTGCGAGCCGCCCTCCTCGAAGCCGAGCATGTTGGCCACCGGGCACTCGTCCCGGAGCCGGTCGTAGAACGGCACCGGGTCGGCGGCCACCTCGGCCGAGTACGGGTTGGCCGAGCGGAGCTCGGGATACACCTCGTTGGCTGTGTCGGTCACGATCCCCCCTGTGGGTCGTCGGGTCGGTGGCGGCGAATGGTCCGCCTGAGGCTCTGGGTGGGCCGGGCCGGCGGGGCGGCGCCGGTCACGGCTGGGTCGCTCCCCGGTCCGCGGGGGCAGCCGACACCGTGGTCGTGTCGGCCCCCGAACGCAGCACCGCGCCGGGCGTGGCGCCGGTGAACTCGCCCCCATCGACGATGCGGGTGCCGTTCACCCAGACGCCGACCATCCCGTCGGCGTCGGCGAAGAGGCGGCTGGCGCCACCCGGCAGGTCGGCCCGGGTGCGCTCGGGTCGGGGCCCGACGGTGGCGGGATCGAAGAGGACGAGGTCGGCGTGGTGGCCCTCGGCGATCAGGCCGCGGTCGACGAGCCCGTAGAGCGCGGCGGGACGGCCGGTCAGCAGGTGCACCGCCTCCTCCACCGGGAGCAGGCCCCGGTCGCGGACGGCTTCGCCCAGCAGGTAGGTCGAGTAGACCGACCCGCACATCATGTCGAGGTGGGCGCCGGCGTCGGAGCCGCCCACCACCGCCCGCGGATCACGCCACACCTCGAGGCGCTTGGCCCAGACCTCGTCGCTGTCGGGGGCCATGCGGGGCGACAGGCCGGTGCGGAGTCCGTCGGCCAGCACCACGTCGAGGAGGGCGTCGAAGGCGGCGGCCCCCGTCTCGTCCATCACGTCGCGCACGGTGCGGCCCTCCCACCGGGCGGTCTCGGGGGTGAAGGTCTCGACGAAGCAGAGCTTCTCCCAATCGGCGAGGGCACCGATGATGCCGGCGTCGGGCGAGTGGGCGCCCTCGTCGAGGCGGCGGCGGACCTCCGGGTCGGCCAGGAGGCGAGCCCGCTCGTCGAGGGGCTGGCCGAAGATGGCGGCCCAGCCGGGCAGGGCGTCGAGCACCATGCCCGACACGAACGACAGGCGGATCTTCATCGAGTACGGGAGCGTCAGGGCCACGACGCGGCCGCCGAGGGCGGCGGCGTCGGTCGAGGCCTGGAGCTGCTTCCAGTGGCCGTTGCCCCACCCGACCCCGAGCACGTTCCAGTTGAGGGGGCGGTCGGCGCCGGCCGACATGCCGGCGAGCAGGGCCACCTCCTCCTCGGTGAAGCCGTTGAGGCACCCCGGCACGATGGCCTCGAGCTGGGTGCCCGGGTGGTCCCGGAGGGCGGCGGCGAGGGCCAGGAGCTCCTCGGGGGCGGCGGAGCGCGACGGCACGGGGTTGCCGTCACCATCGTTGTGGGTGGCCGACCGCGAGGTGCTGAACCCCATGGCCCCTTCCCCGAGCATGGTGTGCAGCAGCGCGGTCATGCCGTCGAGGTCGGCGGCCGTGGCCTCCTCCCCCACCGCCCGCTCGCCCATGACGAGCCGCCGGATGGTGGAGTGGCCGGCGAGGAACCCGGCGTTGACGGCGATGCCCTGCCGCTCGAGCACCCCGAGCCAGTCCCCGAACCCGGACCACCCCCAGGGGACGCCGGCCTCGATGGCGCTCAGCGGGATGCCCTCGACGCGGGCCAGCAGGCGGGCCAGGTAGTCGGCGTGGTCATCGCTGGCCGGCGCCACCGCGAACCCGCAGTTGCCGCCGAAGACGGTGGTGACGCCGTGCAGGGGCGACGGGCTGGCCATCGGGTCCCAGAGGAGCTGCGCGTCGTAGTGGGTGTGGAGGTCGACGAACCCGGGGGCGACGACCAGCCCGGTGGCGTCGATCACCGTGGTGTCGGCGTCGGCGTCGCCCGCGCCGGGGGCGGCGATGGCCACGATGCGGCCGTCAGCGACCACGACGTCGGCCTCCCGGCCGGGGGCGCCGGTCCCGTCGGCGACGAAGCCGCCACGGAGGATGAGGTCGGCGGTCATGGGAGCCTCCAGTCGAAGAGGGCGCAGGCGTTGCGCCAGGCGATGGCCTCCGCCTCGGCGGTGGGGAGCTCGGCCAGACGCGCCCACGCCCGCGGCTGGGTGTCGGGCCAGGTCGAGTCGGCGTGGGGGTAGTCGGACTCGAGGACGATGTTGCCGACGCCGATCTCGTCGCGCAGGGCGAGCACCGACGTGAGGTCGATGGTGCCGAACCACAGGTTGCGCCGCAGGACCTCCACGGGGTGGTGCACCGGATCGGTCCAGGAGGCCGAGTCCACGCCCGAGGCGGAGCGGTCCATCACGTAGGTGATGCGGTGCATGAGCATCGGCACCCAGTCGATGCCGCTCTCGGCCAGGCACACCTTCAACGCCGGGAAGCGCACGAGGGCACCGGACCAGAGCCAGTCGCAGGCAGTGACGAGGGCGTTGACGGGGAACAGCGACGTGAGTTGCTCGAGCGGTGCCCCCGGGGTGTGGGAGGCCGACCAGCCGCCCGAGGCGCAGTGGAGGGCGACGACGGTGCCGGTCTCCTCGCAGGCGGCGAGGAACGGGTCCCAGTGGCCGGTGATCAGCGCCGGCAGGCCCAGCTCGGCCGGGTTCTCGACGAAGCTCACGGCCCGGAACCCGCGCTCGGCGTTCTGCCGGACCATGGCCGCCGCGACCTCGACGTCGAGCAGCCACGGCAGCTGGAGCGGGATGAGCCGGTCGGGGTGGGCGGCGACCCACTCCTCGATGTGCCAGTCGTTCCAGGCCCGGACGCAGGCCAGGCCGAGCTCGGCCGACGAGCAGCGGGCGAACATGGTCCCGGCGAACCCGGCGATGAGCGACGGAAAGCACAGCGACGCCGACACCCCGTCGAGGTCCATGTCGGCGATCCGGGCGTCGGGGTCGAAGCAACCGCGGCGCATCTCGTCGAACCGGGCGGCGTCCATCGTCCACTGCGATCGGGGCCGGCCCACCACGGCGTTCAGACCGATCTGGGCGTGGCGCTGCCCGTCGAACTCCCACAGCTCGCGACCGTCGGGGTCGGTGACCAAGCGGGGGGCCTGCTCGGCCAGCGCCGCCGGGACGCGGCCGGCGAAGAGGTGCGCCGGTTCGATGAGGTGGTCGTCCACCGACACGATCGGGAGGTGGACCGGCCGGGGGTCGGGATCGGGCAGCAGGGCGGGCTCGGCCCGGTCGATCGCCGTCATCGCCCCCCCTTGCGGGTGGGGTCGGCGCCGGCGAGGCCACCCCAGCAGAACTGCCAGAGGTAGTCGGCCGAGTCGCGGATGAGGGCCGAGCGGGTGGGGTCGGCCTGGGCTCGCACCACCGACGCGGCGCCACCGCCGGCCGGCCGCTCGGCGTCGGCCGGTCGGTCGGCGTCGGCCTGTCGGTCGGCGTCGGCCGGTCGGTCGTCGCCCCCGCCGGTGGTCGGGCGGTGCCGCCCCAGCACCAGCTCGTGGATCTCGGCCAGCACCACCTGGAACACGGTCCGGGCGTCGCGATCGCTGTCGCCCCGCCGCACGACGCCGGCGTCCATCGCCCACGCCAGCTCGGCCGCCAGCAGGTCGACGAGCGGGGCCACGGCGGCGTCCATGTCGGCGGGCCGCTGCTCGGCCAGGCGCCGATGCTCCCGCACGAGCACCGAGACGTAGCCGGTCTCCCCGGCGGCGAGGAGCTCGAAGATGCCCTGGACCCAGGCCCGCAGCCGCTCGGCGGGGGCACGGTGGCGGTCGACCATCTCCACCAGGAAGGCGGCGCCGACGTGGCAGTCCTCCTCGATGAGCGCGAGGAGGAGGTCGTCCT